>SCQM01000070.1 GCA_004298555.1 Actinomycetota bacterium
GCTCTGATATTGAGTACACAATTGAAATGATGGCAGAGGACTCAGCCGGTCTTCTTCGGGCACTTGGAGTCACGACGGCCGATGTTGTCGGGATTTCTCTCGGAGGACGAATAGCTCTTGAGTTGGCATTGGGCCATCCGTCGATGGTCCGCAAGCTGGTTCTGGTTTCTACCTCAGCTAGGCCATACAGGACTTGGTTTACTTCCTTAGTTTTCGACGTGATTCACCGGTTGCCAGTTCTTCGGGGCAGCCAACCCCGATTTGCATTCGATCGCCAGAGAGAGGCCTCATCATCTTATGATTGCACGAATCGACTGCCTGAGGTCAGTGCCACAACTCTCATACTGGGGGGAAAGCGAGACAGATTCTCGCCGATGGAGCTCCAAGAGGAACTCCATCGAAAAATTTCGGGGTCAGAGTTCCAAAGCTTCAACGGAGGACATCTCTCCTTCATGATGGGGGAGAGGGAGAAGTTTTTAGAGGTCATGGAGTCCTGGTTGGAAGAACCAGAAACTGGAATCTAGGCGTGCGTGCTGGGGGTAGAGGTAGCAGGCCGTGGTCCGGTGCGACTTATGGTCGCTGAAAGCCAGTCGAAGGCTTTGTGCAGTGACAAGCCCTGGAGCGAAGGTTCTTGAACCCTTTGGGAAGGTGGTTTGTCTCTCTAATGACATTCGGCTCGTCAATATTGCTCGGCAATGCAAGATTTCGTCTTGGCGGTCACTTTCGATGTCCCGCGAAAGCCAAAGCCACGCATTTCATGTAATTTGCAAGGCGTTAGGGGCCTCGGCGCGGAAATATAGCCGTAGTTTCAAGGGTATCCGCACCGTAGTATCTCGGTTGTCGTTGGTTCATTGCGTCAATAAAGTAGCTAAAGCTTGAAGTTGGTGGTGTCCAGCGGGACACGCCCAAGTTCAAGGCATTCTTATTCAGACAGGGGGCATGGTCCTAGCGCCCCAGTTCCTATGCGCCCTGTCTGAATATCAGGACTGTAGACGCTATGTTCATCCATGTCGCTCATAGACTTTGTCATGGCGTATCTATCTGGGCTGACCCCCCGGTGTCATACCTTTGGCGGATTGTTTTTCCTGGCAATCCGTGAAGCGAGTCCAGGATCCAAGAGCGGTTGCTACCCGCGGGCTCAGTTTCAAGCCAACTCTGCCATGCCGAGATTTTTGCTTCCGCGTTTGTACAGGCTCCCGCAGTTCAAAAGAGCCGCCTTTTTCTTAGCCAAATCCTCTTCCAAATCGCCGATATCGTCTTCAAGATCCTTGATGCGGTCTTGCCGCCGATCCTGACATCTGGCGAAACGGGAGTGAAGCCGCCCATAAGCAGTATTCTTGCCTGCATCCGTTTTCATGATGTCCATTGGTACCGTAAAGTGTGACAGCAACTACGATCAGGATCTCCATCGTGGAACTCTTTGATTTAGCCCATGATGTTCGATGGTAGGTCTTAAGTGGGATTCAATACGAGGGGTGCGATAGCAGAGCGGCGAAAGCCCGGTGGCAATGCCAAAATCATTGCAGATCGCTGGATTTCCTTGATCGATATTCTTAATGCGCAGCAGTCCTTGTAAGAATGCAGTCGGCCCCTAATTCGCGAAATGCTGGAGCGGCGATCTGTCTCCAACGTGCCAGACATGTCCGAAGGGATCTGTGAAGGCACCCTGGCGGTGAATGCCCCAGGGAACTTGGTGGTCTTCGACGCCATTGCCGGAGACAGTCGCTCCTGCGGCGATTGCTTTTTCGAAGAATTTGCCTGGATCATCGACAAATCCCTCTACTCTCACAGTGGTTTGGAGGATTGCGGTGGGACTCGCAAAGCCATGGTCAGTCGGCTCGTGCAGAAAGAATGGAGCGCCCTCAATCTCCAACCCAATGACGGAGCCGAGATTCCATAACTCGCTGGCTCCGAGTGCTGTTCTGTACCACTTGGCAGCTGCCTCTGCATCTTCGACTGCAAGCATGAGCGAGATGGATAGCGTCACGGCCTGATCCCGACTGCCGCCGCAGCAGAGTCCCGATCGTCGTAGCGCCGAATCTGGTAGATCTTCCCATCTCGGACCATATAGACATGAAAGAGTTCAGTATCTCCAGCGCGCGGGTCATCCTTCGGCCATTCCACAGCCAGTCCGCAAAGAATTCCTGCCTCACCCGTTTCAAGCTCGGTGATGCGCCCGTCCACTTGCTTGTCAAGGAGACTGTTGAGAGTGGTCAGAACTTCAGTGCGGTTTCGACATCCACGGGGCATGTCAACATCGCCCCAAGTCACATCGTCACTAAGCAGTGCACCGAACGCCTGGAGGTCGCGCGCGGCGAATGCCTCACGGACCTGCTCAGCAAGAGGGCGGTTGTCGCGAGGAATCTGAGTCATCTTGTGATTCTCGCATTTGAGCAAGTTCATAGTCAATAGTTTCAAATAAATACCGATGTGCTTCCATGCGCTGCTTCGAGATCCTGTCGATCCGCCGTGTGGCGAATTGGGGAGAGGGGAACGAGTGTAAATACGGTGGCGAACTCGGCTTGCCAGAGAAACCGGCTTGCCAGAGAAACCGAAAACGGTTCCAGCTAAGCCATTTTCACTCACTAAAGGCATCGTTTCGTCATCGTCGCTGTTGGCGTCCCTGGGCAGCTAGTGCTCAGGGACCGTTGTCCGGGTAGCTAGTTGACGATTGCCCGCCAACTAGCAACCGGCAGATTGGAATTCTTGATCGACAGAGTGAAAGGAATAGGTTTTGGGAGGTTTCGGGATCTCAACTAAATGAGCCCAAGATTCAGACCATTATTGCAATTCGGCATGCCCAGCTGAAGACAAATTGTCACGGGCATATCGGGACCGAAGTCCATTTTGAACGGCAGGTAGAATCCAGAGCAATTTGCTCCTTGGCGAGCAGGCAGAGAGTTTTCCGAAGAACCGCAAAAAGGGCTCAACCGACCAGAGAAGTTCTTGGAGGTGTCCTGATTGGGTTGACTCAACATTGGTGTATTTAAATCCCAGGTTTCATCTCCATATCTCTCGGATAGCAATCCTTTGGCCTCGTTTCCTAAAGGTCGGGACCGTGCTATTTGTCCGGAGCTGCGAAATCGTGGAGAATGTATCTGTCGGAAAGCAGCTTTTTGCTTGTGGGGGAATTGCAGACAGGGGGATTCGTGGGTTTCGCGACTTTCGAGCTACGTTTTCGTGACGGGCTCCCGCTTGAAAAGGGAAAATACCCCGGCCAGAGGCCGAGAACAGAGACTTCAGAGGGGATTATCCGCGACTATGATATTGCCGTAAAGATGCGGGACGGGGTAAATATCTATGTGGACCTGTTTCGTCCCGAGCAACCCGGAGAATACCCAGTCCTGCTTGCTTGGGCACCATATGGCAAGCATGGAAGAATCAAGTACAGCTATTTTCCCCACTGCGGCGTTTGCGACTCCGACCTTTCTTCTCTGGCGGCATTTGAGGCGGCGGATCCCCGGTATTGGTGCGCCCACGGGTACGGAGTAATGTACGCCGATCCCCGGGGGGCATGGGGTTCCGAGGGGGACCTCACCCTGTTGGGCCCGCAGGAAGCGCAAGACTGTTACGACCTGATCGAGTGGACTGGCGTGCAGCCATGGTGCAACGGCAAGGTGGGAATGCACGGGGTCTCCTACCTGGCTTGGAGCCAGTGGAAAGCCGCAGCACTGAATCCGCCCCATCTGGCAGCTATCAATCCCTGGGAGGGCGTGAGCGATTTTTACCGGGAACTGGCATTCCATGGTGGAATCCCGGAGACGGCGTTTCTCCCTATGTGGCTCCCGAGCGTCAGTTTCAGCAAGACAAGGGTGGAAGACCTTGTGAGGATGGCGCAGGAGCACCCACTTTTCGATGAATATTGGCAGAGCAAGAATGCCGATCTATCACAGATAACCGTTCCCTGTTTCGCAGTCGCCAGCTGGGCGGACCACGGCCTCCACGCTCGCGGGACGCTTGAGGCGTTCAAGCAGATCGCCTCCAAAGAAAAGTGGCTGCTGATCCACGGAAGGAAGAAGTGGGAGAACTTTTATCAGAACGCCGAACGCCAGAGACAGTTTTTCGATATGTTTCTGAAGAGCAAACAGACGGAGGTTCGATTCTGGCCGAAAGTGCTCTTGGAGACCAGGGAGCGTTACTACCTGGGAAACTTCCGTCCAGAAACAGACTGGCCGCCACCACAGACGCGATACGAGTCCTTATTCCTTGATGCAAATACTGGCGAGATGGGCTGGCAAAAGGCCAGCGTGGAAGCCGAGGCCCGCTACAGCACCGGGAGCGGTGCCGCGGGCGCAACATGGGTCCAGTTCGATCACAGGTGGGAGCACAAAGTCGAGCTCACCGGGAATATGAAGCTGAAGCTCTGGGTAGAAGCGTCTGATGCTGACGACATGGACTTATTCGTTGCAGTCCAGAAGATCGACCGATCCGGAGAGATTGTCCCGTTCCAGTTTCTGGGCAACCATGAGGACGGACCTGTGGCCCTAGGTTGGCTCAGGGTATCACATCGGGAACTTGACCCTGAACGATCGACTCCCGCCCAGCCAGTTCACAGCCACCTGCGGGAAGAAAAGTTGAAGCCCGGCGAAGTCGTACCGGTTGAAATCGAGATTTGGCCTTCAGGCACCTTGTTCCATGAAAATGAGATCCTGAGAATCGTGATCCAGGGGAAAGACATCTATACCTATCCACATGACATGAATACAAATGCGCACACCGTGACTGTCAATCGAGGCGACCACGTGATACATACTGGCGGCCGATTTGATTCACATCTCTTGATTCCGGTGATGGCGGAATCGATCCCGGAATGAAAGGAGGCAAGACTGATGTTTGGAACAACCGTTGACGTGATGCGGAAATGGGCGGACCGCTGGCCCGACAAGCCCTTCATTTTTTCCGAAAATGGGACCCTGACGTACCTAACCTTCAATCAGAGGGTGAATCAGCTTGCCAATTGGCTCGTCAATCAGGGGGTCGAAGCAGGGGATAACGTTGGCTTCATGATGCTCAATTGTGTTGAGCTATATCTAGGCCTTCTGGCTACCCACAGACTTGGAGCAATCGCGAATCTATGGAACTTTAGGCTGAGCAAAGACGAGATCTCATATCTTGCTTCCAAAGTGGACGCGAAAGTGGTGTTTGTCAGCCCGGAGTTTGTGCCGGCTCTGTCTGGCTACGGCAACGGTAGCGTGCTCGTGTCCGGCAGATCCAGTCCCCAAGGGGGCCTGCATTCGTTCGGCGAGGTCGAAGCGATGCCGATTGACGAGCCGAATGCGAAGGACCCGGCTGAGAACGACCTCTCTTCGGTTATCTATACCTCTGGGACTACCGGATATCCGAAAGGAGCCAGCTATACCCATCAGACGCAGCTACTTTCTGCCATTCAGTATTGTCTCGAAATGGGACTCAACCTTGGGAGCCGGGGGATTTCAGCTGCGCCGGTGATTCATGGGGGCGCCGCCAATTTCTTTATGGCCTATTTCTTCATAGGCGGTGCTTTCATAGATTCCGGAAAATACGATGCAGGTCGATTACTGGAACTTGCATCACGGTTCGATGCAACTGAACTCATGGCGGTGCCGACTCAAATTTCCGAACTACTTAAAGTTGCCGAACAAACTGGCCTCCAAAAAGAATCGTTTGCCTCGTTGAGATTGATAAGGACCGCGGGTTCGCCCTATCCCAAAGATATGGTTGAACGGATCCATCGGACATTCGGTTGTCACCTGCTCAATACTTTCGGAATGACCGAGAACTGCTCCAACGTGACCAGCATGCATTCAGGGTACGACCCGGAGAGTTCATGGACGACCATCGGCAAGCCGACCTACTTCTGGGACGTCAAGGTGGTCGAGCTGGATGACTCCAGCCCGGGAATGGCGAGGGAGGTGGCCAGGCCAGGTCGAGGGCAGCTCGTCGTGAAAGGCCCTCAGAACATTGAGCACTACTACATGTCGGATATAACTCCCCGTCTAGAAGATGGTTGGCTTTTTGCACGAGATGTGGTCGACCTCAACCCAAGCGGATATATGCAGATTGTCGACCGTGTCGACTCGACCATACTGAGTGGAGGGGAGAACGTCTATCCGCAAGAGGTTGAAATGTTCCTCAAAAAGCATCCTGCCGTGGAGGACGTGGCCGTAACTGGAGTACCCGACCCAAAGTGGGGAGAAAGAGTTGTAGCCCTCATCGTTTCCAGCGATCCCAACTTGGACGAGGCAGAGATTGAGAAATGGTGCATTGAGAACAGCGGTGGATTGGCACGATACAAGCGTCCGAGGCGCGTAGTCTTCGTGAGCGAGCTGCCGAAGAATGTATTCGGCAAGCTTGAGCGCTATAAGCTGAAGGACAAGTTTCACGCTGTTCTCGCCAGCGAAAAATCAGATGGGTCTGCCTCCGGCGGATGAGCCGAGAAGCACAAATCGGTCTGAGCTAGCCTGCAGATCACATATGGGGAACCTCCCGTTCCAAACTGAGCTCCAATGAATTTGTGAGCCTAAAGAAACGCTTCGACAGGATCACGGCTTATCTAATGGTCAGGGCTAGCGACGGACCAACTCAAGGACTGAATACCTTGATCAAAAAAGCTACAAGGTAAGATTTTGGCTTTGTCAACTTTGAAAGAAGCGCCTACTCCGTGGCAAGCCCAATCGGAGAGTGCTTGACTAAATAGTAGTTATCTAAAGAGGCACCTATGGATGGGATTCCCTAAGATACCTCAAAGAGCCAGCATATTTGAAGGCCTGAAGGCAGTGTCGCCAGCTGACTTTGCCGATGCTCTGGCTCAAGCCCTGGGATTAGGCGTCGGATTTGTCTTGGCTCATCAGTACATGCGTCAACTGGATGTGCCAATGCGTTAAGCGGTAATGAACAACGCCCAGTCCCGCATCGCCTTTCGACTGCCGTACGAAGACGCCAAGCTGATCGCCGCTGGCTGGTAGCACTTTGGAATCGGAAGATTTTCTAAGTCTTAGCGCTGGTTGAAAGAAGTTGCATGGCAGAACAGGGAAAGTGGATCGTGGTTTCTGGGGCTGTTCATTGATCGGTTGAGAGCCGACGAGGCGCTGCTCAGGAGAGTGGTCAAGAGGAAGAAGTGGCTGTCGCAGCCAGGTGCGTGGGATAATCATTCAGGTCAGGGAATATCGATGCTTCGACGGAGTTCCAAACGGCGCAGGTGATGAGGTGTTTGGTCTTTTACGGAGAACCTTACCAGTTCTGCTAGCGATCGGCGGATATGCGAATCCTTAGCTATGTCGCACCCTCGTCGACAAACTCCGCCTTCTGCGTTCGTGACGTACTGCTCCAATGGCGCAGCGTTCGAAGATCCGATCCCTCGCTCCGAATGTTGGCAGCGGGATGCTGGCCCGTTCTTTCTGGGGTTCGGCAAAGGGCCTGGTTAGCGTACCACCTGGTAGCGGAAGTAGCCGATTGTTGAGCTGAAGGTGCGGGCCTCGATGAGCTCGAGATCCACCCGGCGTTTGTGGTGGGGAAAGAATGAAGTGCCACCGCCGACCAACACTGGGTAGACCCTGGCACGGTACTCATCGATCAGATCCAATCTGGCCGCCTCGGCGGCGAGGGTGGCACCGCCGATCGCTATGTGGCCGTCCCCCGGCTCGGCTCGCGCCCGTTCGATCTCCTCCGCCAGGCCGCCGGAGGCCAAGCGGGCATTACCCTGCACTGTCGACAGGGTGGTGGAGAACACCACCTTCGGGAGCGACCTCCACATTGCGGCCCACTCGAGCGTTGAGTAGCCAAGTGACGGATTTTGATCAATGGTCTCCCAATACAGCATCGTCTCGTACAGTCGTCGTCCCAACAGGTAGACGCCGACCTCTTGTACCTCGTCAATAACGCAGCGAAAGACCTCCTCGTCGGGCCCCGTCCAATCGAAGCTGCGATCCGGCCCGACTATGTAACCGTCAAGTGAGACGCCCATCGAATAGATCACGCTGCGCATCAAGAGTCCACCTCGCTAAATTGCCACTCCGCCCAAGCTAATACGGAGCCATACCCAGATCAGCGAGATCATGGCTTGCGCAAGGATCTTATCTACGAGCGACCCATTAATTGCTGATCCGTGGTCATTAGGAATAGTGAGTTTAAATTTACCTTTGACCATAAAGGGGTGTTTCCCTTTTTGTAATGTTCGATATTTATGCAGAGCCATTTTAGGCCCCACGCTAGCTAGACTGCAGTACAGTACAGACAGTCAAGAGAATAGAGAACGGAAAGACGGTACGTACCATCCTGAAGGTCACAATACTATAAGGTATGATTGTCAGGTATCGCAAACGTGAAGAGCTGAGCGGGCAAAACCACAACGGCTATTTATCTGTCTGCAGTAGCTGGGCTGCATGAAAAGTGTCTGCTAATCGACTCTGATCCGCATGGATCAGCTACTGAGTGGCTCGGTAAACGCCCGATTGATGGTGTTGGTGTAATTGGAGCTCCAAGCGTCAAGGCACTTGCTACTTCGCATATCGCTACGAGCATTCCCCTAAGTTGATGGTATTGGCCCCGAACCCTCATGCTGCAAGCATATGTAGTGGTCAATGTGGGTGGGTCTTTGAAAGATCCCAGAGATTGCGGCAGAAGTAAGCGCTCTCAGATCGATCTTCTATAACATCGGACTTAGGGTGGTGGCCACTTCGTGTATGAGCCTGGCGACTCAATCCACTCTATGGTTTTAGAACATCGTAATTGTTCTATTTTGGAGTCTTGGCGAACCACGGCCTCGACCGGGTAATTGCTACGGCCTACCCAATGATTCTCTTAGCAACCTGTTTAGTATAACCGTAGCGTACCAGCTGACTGGTCCAACCTCCGACATAGGATTGACGTATTTTCTTCGAGTCGATCTAGTACGCTTGCTGGGATACATTGAGATCCCTTGATACTTAGAGCGGAAGCATTTTCGAAATGGGTATGCGTAAATTGGGTTGTTCTATGTAATCTAAAAGGAACCAATGGCTACTGAGCTAAATCCCTGGTTTAGAAGGGCGGCCAAAGGTGGTCGGCTGGAATCAGAGTCAGGCATCATGGCTGGTTCTGACGAAGAATCACCAGCGAGTGAGCGAAGAATAGGTAAGACCTGGCGGCTATTGATAGGTAAGCCGCTCCGTTTGACTAATTGTCGTTCCGGGCCGGTTTCGCTATTGCATTCTATACAATCACACCGATCTGCTGCTAAGTTCAGCTCTCAGCAATAGGCCTGACCTCATTGTTGCCAGAGCAAAATATCCGCCATCAAACCTGGAAAAGATTTCGCCTGGAAAATAAAGCGGATGGTTCCAAGAATATGAAAATACCAGACAGAGTGGTACAGAGTATTTCCCAGATCCGAGGTGAGCTTGCCGTGGAAATGGTCATCGTGTCTTCTGGTCAGTATCGCTAAAGAAGGAGCCTTTCGTGACATTTGAACCTCATGACGAGGGACAAGCCAACTTATCTCCACGGTTGGCCGATCTGCCGCCAGTTTTTTGGATAATTTTGATAGCGACCGGAATAGCGGCCGGACTTGGTGCCATGTTGATGATGGGAGTATTGCGGACAGTTCAACACGCTGCACTCAATTACCACCTTGGTGAGTTCTCCAGTGCGGCTGCGCGCAGTAGTGAAATACGAGTTGTATCGGTCCTGGCACTTGGAGGACTTATCACTGGCGTAGCCCTGTGGCTGATGCGACGACATGGTGGCACTGGGGGGGAGCCGACACAAGTCGTGTGGTCGCGCACGGGAAGTCTTTCGTTGCCGAGAACTATTATGAGCGGGGCACTTTCTGAGCTATCCGTGGCGATGGGTGCTTCTCTAGGACGTGAGGGTGCGCCTCAACGAACCGGGGCAGCGGCTGGCGATGTTTTGGCTCGTCATTTTAGGCTTCCCAGTTCACAGCGCAGACTCCTGATAGCTTGTGGTGCCGGTGCCGGTCTGGCTGCTGTATACAACGTGCCGCTCGCTGGAGCGTTATTTGCTCTCGAGATATACCTTGGTACTTTTTCAATCGCGCTTGCACTGCCGGCACTGCTCTGCACAAGCATTGCAACGGCGGTTGCCTGGGGAACGCTGCCCAACCACGCCGTATACAAGGTCCCCCTCCTTGGTGACCCGACCTTGTCGCTGATGGTGTTTTCCGTGATAATAGGTCCGATACTCGGTATCGCGTCGGCCGGATATGTCAAATTGATAGCCTGGGCTGGTGCCCGCCAGCCAAAAGGCCGACTTCTGCTGGTCGAACCTCTTTTGGTATTTACGGCGCTGGGACTAGTCGCAATCAGGTATCCCCTACTTTTGGGGAATGGTCTTGACCTGGCCCAATTCGCTTTCATAGGGACCGGCGGGATAGTGATAATGGCGGTTCTGACGGTGCTCAAGCCTATTGCAACAATCGCCTGTCTGAGAAGTGGTGCATCTGGTGGCTTGGTTACCCCGACGATCAGTTTCGGAGCTGTTTTCGGGGCATCAGCGGGTCATCTCTGGGTCTTACTTTGGCCGGGTTCAGCTGGTTCAAGCTACGCTATCATCGCTGCTGCCGGACTGTTCGCCGCCGCCGCTGAAGCACCAGTTACCGGCGCTGCTTTTCTGCTGGAACTTACTCGTACTACGACAGCAATCATGGTCCCAATTCTGATCGCTGTCGTTGGTGCGACTGTTGTGGCCCGGCACCTGGACGTACGCTCTATCTATACTGCACGCTTAGCGCCGATCCCGGCTAATGGCGGAATTTCCAAAGTTCCACCAAGTGATGGTGATGACCAGGATAACTCCAGCAGCCCAACGAAATGAAGAATTTACCACACCCGTTGCGTCCGGGGAGGAAGTGGTCAAATAATTTATTGCATACCTACAAACTGACTCTGAAGATGTTTGAGTTTGCCGAAGGTTCATTTGTTGACTGCCCACGCGACTGAAGTAGTGGCCACAGCCAACTTTGGGAAGCGCCACAGGAACGAATAAGTTTCAGGAACGGGAATTCCGACTGATCGAGATGCACATGTCACCTATGTCGTAAAGAGATTGCGTTCGGCCATAGGCGGAAGTCAAGGTTGGAATCGTTGATAACATTTGTGATCTCTGTAGCTTGGGACCACGTGGCTGCCGCACAAATACTCCGGAAGCGGATTCAAAGTGCCCGAAAAACAAGCCAGGAGAATTTTGACGCTGTGAATTGGCGGACGGCACGGATGCCTACCGACCATACATCTTTCCTGACTTTCGCACTTGCATCATAAATATGCTGTTTTCACACTCAATAGTTCAATCGACACAGCTCTGAACTGCTCGTTTGTGAGTGGTGCGTCTAAATTCTTGGGTACCTATGGG
>SCQM01000071.1 GCA_004298555.1 Actinomycetota bacterium
CACCGCGGCTTCCTCGGTCTTGGTGGCAAGATCTTTCTCCGGTGGTTCGTGGCGCCGTCGGAGAGGCAGATGTTGTGCTTCAGAACATAGTGAGCATTGGGAGGACGCATCTTCTAGATCTGATGCTTGAAAAAGGCGTCAGACGTATCAGAAACTATGCCACCGATGTAGCTGTCATGAGTTCGGCTTGGGCGCGTTTTCCGGTAGAAGTACAGGACTATTTGGAGCTTACAATAAATCCCCTATTGGCAGAAAGTCGTACCTTTCGGGTGACAACGGCGGAGGGTACCGACATAAGTGGTGAGATTGCTCCGTGGGTCATTCCTTGGCAACGAGCCACCAAGCGTTCAGGTGGACAGAATGTCACTTTTCCTCCCGGGATGTTCCGACCTAGTCGGGTTCAGAATGCAAATGGTGTGATTTGGGTTCATGCGACATATCCGTGGGGAGCCCGGCGAGTTGGACTTCCCGAGATTCGCTTTACAAATCCGGTGAAGCTATTTGTAGAAAATAACCACGTAGTCAATTTCGAAGGTGGCTGGGAGGCTGAGGCTTATAGGAGACTTTTTGAATACCATGTGTCTTCGATCGGCCAGGATGCCTACAAAATCGATTCGTTCCACAGTGGGTCGTCACCCCTTGCATTTACACCTTTGGCCCCTCAACAAGATACTGATCGGTTCGATCATTTGATTCATGAGCACGAAAGCTGGTTCCATTTCCATATCGGGAGTCTTAGCGATAAGCAAGCGAGCAAGACTCAGCAGGCGCAACATGTAAATGCCGTCTTAAATGAACCGACTGTGTATCTCGATGGGGAGAAGGTATGGGATCGCGGCCGTTTAGAAATTTGGCAATCACCAGAGTTGCGCAAGATTGCTGAGAAGTATGGAGATCCCGATGCTCTAACGGTACCCCGGTCGATTTGGTGGGGATAGAGGAGGGCATGCAATGCAAATGTTACCGCCGCTATACCGCCGCCTGATCGTGCACGAAGATGCACGACCACATGTTGGCGGAATTGAGAGGGGAATGATCGTATTGATTCCGTGTCTGTCGGCCTGTGTGTCAAATGTAGTCGAGGAGGTGGGGTGTTGGCATAAGAAAGGGCGGGGCGATGACTCGTTTCTAGTGGTCGGAAAGCCTACTCACAGACAGACCTAGCCATTGTCAAGGATGCTATTGCTTTAGGTACTCAGCGTAAGTATTCTCGAAAAATAGGCAGCGCTATGCAGTGTATATGCACAGGCAGAGGGGGGGTTCTTTTTACGTTTTCCGCTATTGCATAAATACTGGGCTGGGCCATCCGCAAAGAGCAGCTGGAAGTGTCATGTGAAGATGCATTTCAACCGTGCGAGGAAAATGGACGAGGCTGCGACTAGAAAACGACCGGTTACGGCGCCCGATGCCTATCCCATCAGGTTGTTGTTGACAAGGAGGTAGTGGTATGTTGTCAAGTTCCCTAGATGCTATCGACGGCGCGCGGGCCTGCATTCTTGACGTCGCAGAGGTGACAGCGGGAGAGAACGTTCTCATTCTTTGCGAACAAAGCATACGAGTTGAGCCGGAAGCGATCGATCTCCTGGCAATTGTTGCAAAGGAGGCGGGCGCTTCGGTCCAGGTTCTATGGACAGATCAACTACGTCACTCATGGTGGGAAGATGTTCCACGCATCGCATTGAGCGCATTCCAATCAGCGGATGTCGTGATCCATTGTCACTACACGATCGGGAGACCCCACCGGCCTATCTCCGATGCGATCGCCAGCGGCGTGCGTTTCGTGCGCAACTACGCCACGGATATGCGAACCCTCTCCTCCGACTGGGCGCGGTTCCCCATGGGGCTTTACGACGTCATTGAGGAGCAGATTACGAATCGTCTGGAAAAGGCCGAGAACTTCCGTGTCGTGACGCCAAACGGGTCCGATGTACAAGGGCGGATGGCAAGACGCGTGGCGCTCCCTTACTTCCAAGCGGAAGCAAGGACGATGAGCAAGTCCCTTCATCGCGTCTTTCCCCCTGGCGTCTTCATGCCAATAAATGTCATTGATGCCAACGGAATTTACATGGTGGACAATGTGATCTCTTGGGGCGCACGCATCTGGGGACTTCCGGAAATTTCCTTTACGCCGACAAAATTGACGATTGAAAATGGTCGAGTGGTTCATGTCGAGGGTGAGTGGGCCGATCAGTTTCGTCATGCCTTTGACTATGTCGCCACAAAGGCCAAAGTTGGTGACGATGCCTGGCTAATCGACTCTTTCCACTCTGGCCTGCATCCGCGTGCGATGACTCCTATACATCCCCAGATCGACCCCGACCTTTACTGGCACAATATGCACCATCACCCGCAGTTCTTTCATTTCCACATCGGAGGCGATATGTTACGGGATTATGGTACGCCGTACATGACGCACATTTCGTCGGGAGCGATGAATGCGACGCTGTACGTGGACGGCGAACCCCTTTATATTGACGGCAAGCTCGCAATCCTCGCTGATGCAGAATTACGTGCCATAGCGGAGAACTTTGGCGATCCAAATGAGCTTTTTCTCCAGCGGCCAGTTTGGACATGACAGTTAGGACATGGACATATGAGTATGGCAAACGGTCTGCTGAGGTTGAGGTTAGGATCCGCTATCGAAAGCTATGGCGAGTTCACATACCCTCTTGATCTCAACCAGGGGTAAAAGATGAGGGAGCATGCAGTGACCATAGACTCTGGGAAGATTGATAAAAGCAGCTTGAACTTGAATGAGAGCGTTGTGCCGCACGGCCGTCGGTTCGAACATGCGGTAACCCTGATTGTGCTGGTTCTTATGGCTGTGCTAATACTTCCCCCGATAGGGATGCTACTTTTTAGCACTCTCAAGGTAAGTGCTTTTAAGCTTCCCTTCACCGTACCCGGCTTCTCGCTGGCTAACTTTACCAGGATTCTCGGTAGCGCAGAGACTCTCAAGCTTTTGGGCAATACTGCCGTTTACGCGATCGTCTCTGTGACGGTAGCGCTGATGATTAGTACAGGTCTGGCCTTTCTCCTTGAAAGAACCAACGTTCCCGCTCGCAAGACGCTCAGTACGCTGGTTCTGAGCCCTATGGCCATTCCTCCGGTGGTGCTGGCGATTGCCTGGGTTTTTCTTGCCAATCCAACCAACGGTATCTTCACAGAATGGCTGCGGACAATAACTGGCCTGACTATGAATATTTACTCATTGCCAGGGCTGGTTCTGGTCTCATCGACGATCACTATTCCCTCCA
>SCQM01000072.1 GCA_004298555.1 Actinomycetota bacterium
ATGGGGTTGCTTGGAACCACAGCCATTGTATTTGCATTCCTGCTTCTGGTCGGCGCGGGACTTCGGGCAGCTCTTAGGGCACGGAGTGACTTCTCCAAACTGCTTGCGGCCTCATTCACAGCAATCATAGGTCTGCAGTCGTTTTTCATCATGGCAGGAATCGTCCGCCTTCTGCCATTGACAGGTGTGACCCTTCCGTTCGTGGCATACGGAGGCTCCTCGCTGGTAGCAAACTATGTGCTTATTGCGATCCTAATGAGGATATCGAACGAGGGAAACAGCTGACTGCCAGCAGACTTCCCCGCCTTTCATTCAAAGAGATCCTCGTCAACCAGTATTGGCACTGGTAATGGCTGGCCCAGAGCGAGGATTATCCCGTCCGAGGGTCTGCATGGAAACATCTTGGGCCTTCCTGTTGCCGTGGTGAAGGTGACCTGGGCTAGATACACTCCATTTTCCACCCCGGTTATCTGCACAACAGCCAGGCTGAAATCATAGGCAGCCATCACTTCGCAAAAGAGGTCCCCCATCATTGGCCTAGGGGGTTTCACGCCTGCCAGCAGACCGGCAATTATCCCTGCCTGATCAATCGAAATTGGAATGGTGAAATAGCGCTTCGGTTCATCAAGCTCTCGGAACGACAGTCTTCCGAAGGTTTCAGGGAGTCTTACCCCAACTCCTGAAACAACCGCCTGCCGAAACATCGGAAATCTCTCCGGTGGACCAAGCACCTGCTCGCTTCCGGCGGCGTCGTGTTCGTCCGGCTGGTTTGGCATCTCCTGCGGACCAGATAGCTGTCCACTCCCGGCCGTCTCATGTTCGTCGGGCCGGCTTGGCACCTGTGCCGGAGCACTCTTGTCTCCAGAAGATTCCATCGTCACCTTGGGTTCCTCATGCCGACGTTAAGTACCAGCCCGATAGACGCAAAAAAGGCCAGTACAGCTGAACCACCATAGCTGAGAAATGGCAGGGGTATTCCAGTTATGGGCATGATCCCCATGGTCATCCCGGCATTCTGAAATATTGAAAATGCCAGGTATCCCAGCACGCCGCCTACAAGCATCTTTCCCAAAGTATCCCTGGAGCGTTTCATAATACTCCACACTCGCCAGCTCATGAACGCATATAGCAACAGCAATCCACCAGCACCCACAAAGCCAAGCTGCTCCCCTACAGCGGTAAAAATGAAGTCCGTCTGCTGTTCAGGCACATAAGAAAGATTTGTCTGGGAAGATTCAAACAGCCCTTTGCCGAAAAGTCCTCCGGAGCCAATGGCGATCTTTGACTGCGCGAGATTATAACCGCTCTGCAGAGTTGACGTGTTGGGATTAACGAATGAGGTTAATCTTTCCAGCTGGTACTTCTGCAATATACCCAGAGAGACCACTAGCACGACGGCCAGTGCCCCGGCAACCATCAGGACTGAGATCCAGGCAAGCGAGACCCTGGCCAGCACTAGCATTGTCAAGAGCACTATACCCATAACCAGCGCAGTTCCGATATCCGGCTGCTTGATCACTAAAAGCATGGGCACGCCGGCAATCACAAGAATCTTCAAAATCAGGGGGGCAGTTATCTCATCTTCCTCATGGGCCTGCAGATAGACTGCGATCGCCAGAATAATTGCAAGTGCCGCGAATTCAGACGGCTGGAGCTGGAGTGGCCCAAGTTGGAACCATCTCTGCGAACCAAGTGCTCGCTTGCCTATCGGAGTAAGCACCGCAAGTAGAGCCAAAACGACCCCGCCATAGAATACGAATCCAAGACTCCCTAACTGGTGATAATCTATTGTGACCAGCACAAACATCACAATGATACCGAGAATGACGTACATGGCCTGCCGCTCGAGGTACGAATACGGACTTAGGCCGGCCAGAGACAGCTTCTCCCGGGTAGCTGAATAGATCATGATAACACCGAGAAAGGCAATTGATACTGTTACTAGAAACAGAGTGAAATCAAAATGAAGAAGCGTCTGGGTCCAGCTCCTGGACCTGTCTACCGGCATCAACGCTCCTCTACAATTAAATATTGTGCACTGTACATATCTGTTCCATGAATCTAGCGATTTTGCCCATTTCATGCAGCTCTGCAAGAGTCATGCAATGAAGTTGGCAGTGTCTGCACATGCAAAACATAGATTTTAGCGCTACATTAAACCTAACCCTTTTACCCCAGCTTTTAGGTCAGGAGCAACTTCGATGAGTCTCTTCAAAAGAATGTCACAGGTCTTTCAACAGAAAGCCAATGCTGCCCTTAACAAAGCTGAAGATCCTACGCAGGCACTTGATCTCTCGTATCAAAAGATGTTGGAAAATCTTCAACAGGTTAGAAGATCTATAGCCGACGTGCTAACTTCACAAAAACGCCTAGAGGCGCAGCAGGCTACACTATCAGCACAGTACGACAAGCTCCAGGGGCAGGCACGTCAAGCGCTCCAGCAGGGACAGGAAGATTTGGCACGCACTGCCCTTACAAGGGCGACCACTGTGAAAAGCCAGATTGACCAGCTGACTCCCCAGATCGAACAACTCAAGACGCAAGAGCAGTCCCTAGAGGGCACGGGACAACAGCTCCAGGCCAAGCTTGAACTCTTCAGATCTCAAAAAGACACTATGAAGGCTCAGTACACCGCGGCCAAAGCGTCTACCAATGCAATGGAAGGACTCACCGGGCTTTCTGAAAACATGACGGACGTCTCAATGATGATCGATCGCGCCCAGGACAAGATTACTGGGCTGCAGGCAAGGGCCGCTGCCGTCAGCGAACTCGCCGATTCCGGCGTGCTCGACAATCTGGCCATCGGTTCAGCGGCACGAGATGATATCGAAGCCAAGTTAAGGGCGGGATCCACTGACTCGAATGTGGATTACCAGCTTGAGGCAATGAAAGCGCAAATGGGAATCGGGTCCGGGCAATCATCGCCTCAAAAAGGCGTCGGAGCCGGCAGCGAAGATACCATGGTGATCAGAATCACCGGCGATTCAGTTTACGAACTTCCCGTCTCTGTGAAGCCAGCTCTCGACAGCCTTGACGAAGCGCTTGATGCTGCAATCACTCAGAACGATCCCGATTCTTTCTCAAAATCCACTGACGAACTGATAAAGCTTATCCACGCGGCTGGTAAGGAACTTCCTTCAAGCGACCTTAGGCCATCCGACCTTGTTGTTCCATCTCATGATATGACAATCGAACAGGCAAAGAAGATGCTTGAAGAGGAGCCTCACGAGTAGATGCCCTGCTGACCGCTCGAGTGGCCTCGATGCTTGAACCGGCTACTCCCCGGATAATAGAACAACATCCAACTGAAACTGGAAAATGCAACCCTTTCAGCTAGCTGGTAGCTGCGCACTACCAGCTAGCTACGGGATTGGATTGTCCACTGCGCTCTCAAAAGCGCCAAATCAGACATAAAAAACTTCACCCAGTTGCTTAATGACCACCTGAGTGAACCACATGAAGCATTATGTCAATCGGTGGCTCATGTCCTGTCCATATCCAAAACGCCCTCGCCGCCTGGTGGGCCAGCATTCCAATGCCGTTGGAGAATCTCGCACCTGCCGCCTGCGCATCTGCCAGCAATGGAGTCATAAGAGGGTAATAAACAATGTCGCACACAAAGTGCCTGCTTTCGATCAGTTCTGCCGGAAGTGGGCTTCGCCCCTCGCCGTCGGTCTCCGCCATACCAATACTTGTAGCATTGATCAGGATGTCTACGTTTTTGGCGTCGTGGATTGTCCCTGCATGAGCTACAGGTCGACCCAGGGCTACAACCCTAGCTACGGCTTCCTCGCGCCGGCCGACCACCACAATCTCGCTAACGCCAGCCTCCTCCAGGGACAGCACTATGGCCCTCGCTGCACCGCCGGTTCCTAAAATCATCACCGACTTTCCTGCAAGGCTTTCTCTAAGATCCGACTCAAGCGAAGAAACCAGGGCAGGGCCGTCGGTGGAATCCCCAACAAGTTCACCGTCATCCCAAAAGATGCAGTTGACAGAGTTAAGCTTCCGGGCTCGATCCGTAATACGGTCCAGATGCCCAATTACGCCTTCCTTATGGGGCATTGTCACCGAAAGGCCGGCAATGCCCATAGATCGTATTCCATAAGCTGCACTTTCTAAATGCTCCCGGTCAACCTTCAACGCCACGAAAACTGCATCCAGCTTGGCAGCTGTAAACGCTGCATTCAGAAGCGCTGGTGAAAGCGAATGGTCGATCGGATCACCGATAACTGCAAAGGTCTTTGTGGCACCTGTCGGCCAGGGAAAGACACTCATCGACCGCTGGTGGATTATAGGCCGATCTCCATAAACCATCGCAGCAGACTGCTCGGGCAGGTGGTAGCTCATGGCGTACTCCTTTTGAATAAGATTCATCCAACATTCTCATGCATTGACAGCGGGGCCAGGCCGGTGTCCGAACTTGCCAAGATTTGCGCGCATAAAAGGCTGACGAAACGGGTAGGGCCAATCCAAAACCCGCCAAAATATGCATACCGCTGCGGCCAGCCTGATCCGAGCCCGCGACGGGGCCTTTAAACATGTCTAACCCAGTCCCCTGCTGCTGGCCAATTTCTCATTTGCCAGCTGACCCGCATAAGTTGTCGAAAAGGCTTCAGCTCCATTCTTTTCCACGACCACGTAGTACAGCCAGCTTCCAGAAGCTGGATTTAGAGCGGCCTGTAGAGCCGATTCTGAAGGTAGCGAGATAGGAGTCGGTGGAAGCCCGGTGATGAGATAGGTGTTATAGGGCGATTTCACCTGAAGATCTGCAAGAGAGAGACGAGTCGAGGTGTTGCCAAGAGCATAAAACACAGTCGAATCAAGCTGGAGTTTCATATTCCGCGAAAGCCGGTTAAGGATTACTCTGGCCACTTTATTTGCATCACCAGGATAAATGGCCTCTTTCTCTACAATCGAGGCCAAAATCACTATCTGGTATGCGCTTAACGTGCCGCTTTTCGTTTGCGGCGTAAGACCAAGCTTGAACGCCTGAGTCACGAATGCGTCAACCATCATTTGCAAAATATTTTTATCGGACGTCGAGGGATCGAAACTGTATGTATCAGGATAAAGAAGACCCTCAAGCGAATTTACCGAACTTGGCTCAAATGGCGAGCGAACCTGACCCGAACTGGCAACCTGTAAAAAATGTGCAGCACTATGGTGGGGCAGCTTGCCAACCTTCGCAGCAATCTGCGCTAGCGTAAGTCCATCTGGAATAACAAGCCGATCAAGGACTGGCCCCTTTTCCAAAGTTGCCAATATATGGGAATATGGATCATCCCTTTTGAACTTGTAAGTACCAGCCTGTAATACGACCGGCGACTGCGTCCTAAGCCATATCCTGAACATAAGGCTAGATCCGATAACTCCTTTGGAGGCCAGAACCCCGGCGAATTGCCCAAGTCCTTCCCCGGGGCTTGCGGACACTGAAACCGATATTTTTGAGGATCCACCCCCAACCTGTGACCGGTAATAGCCGTAAGGAATAAGGACGGCGAGGAGCAGCAACATCACCAGGCCACCAATGAACCATCTTCCCCTGTTGCGCCGGCGCCGGCGCCGCCTCAATTCTGCCCGGCTCGGTCTCCAACCTGACAGATCTCGGTCACCCATGATTGAATTGTGCAAGTCTGCCTTTTCATAGGTCACGGCTTATCCAACCTGCCATCCAACCAACTCTGGAGAATTACCGCGGCCGCGGAAGCATCAATAACCGAACGCTGAGCCTTGGTAGACATGTTGGCTTCGCGCAGGCGTCTGGAAGCTTCCGCAGTGCTGAACCTTTCATCATGGAGCATGATCTCTACCTCCACCTCGCGCGACAGCTCGGATAAAAACTGTTGAACAGCCTGCGTGCTGGCCCCTGCAATCCCCGATAGGCCGACTGGATTCCCGGCAATGATTTTGGCTGGTTCATATTCTTTTATCAGGCTCGCAAGTTTGCGGATGTCCCCTTTTTGATCCTTGCTTCTTACAAACGACTGCACAGGCAATGCAATGCGTCCCTGAGAGTCAGAGACTGCAATCCCTATTCTCTTGTGCCCGTAATCCAAACCTACGAAGCGCACTTGCCGCCTATATCCCGTTGAAGAGCAACGACTCTATCGTCATGTACGCTTCATCGATATTGGCTAGGTTCTTGCCTCCGGCCTGGGCGAACTCAGTCTGCCTTCCGGTTCCTCCACCAAGCAGACTTGCCGCCTGCCTAAGAAGATCAGATGCGACAAGACCTGAATCCTGATTCACAGCGGCCACAAGGGAGGCCTTTTCGCCGTCTGGTGTCCCAATCAAGACGACCGCGTCGACGCCCTGCGCGGATCGCGCCAGCAGTGCCAGTTCACGCATGAGATCAGGAGCCAAGCCATCACGTCTCGCCAAGATTCGACCTTGCTTTGCATCCCGGACTAACTCTTTGGATATGGCAGCAAGCTCCTTCGCCTGCAAAACCTTGACCTGGTTTGAAAGTTCACCCTCGCGCTCCTTCAATGCCTCGATCTTGGCGATCAGCTCATCCGGACTGGCGCGAAGCGCATCGGCTGCATCTTTGAGGATTTTGCCGGTTTGAATGAAATGCTCTACCGCAACAAGTCCGGTCAAGGCTTCAATGCGCCTTGTGTTTGCCCCGATAGAACTCTCTGACACGATCACCACCGGGCCTATGGCCGCAAGATTGGAAACGTGCGTTCCGCCGCAAAGCTCCAGCGACTTTTTCCCAGCCCGCACCATCCTCACCGTATCTCCATATTTGTCACCGAAAAAGGCTATTGCTCCCTTTTCAAGCGCCTCAGACTTTGAAGTCTCCTCAA
>SCQM01000073.1 GCA_004298555.1 Actinomycetota bacterium
CGATCTAAGGCCAACATACTTGACACTCGTAACACGACTCAGGGTTTGCGCTTTTTAGAGAAATGTGCGTCATGACCGGGGTGGCGCTGGTTGTCGTGTCGGGGCTTCCTGGCACTGGAAAGTCGATGTTCGCTGATGCGCTGGCGGAACGGATGGATACCGTCCACCTGTCTCGCGACCAGATGGCCCTGTCAAGGAGATCGCTCATGGATATGCTGTGGGAGCGTGCGACTGGGCGACGCCGAGATCGTCTAGCGTCGGCGGCAGGGCGACGGCTGGTGGAGTCTGCGGCAGCGGTGCTGCGGGAGGGCCGATCGGTGGTCGTCGAGGTGGTGGGCACTCCCGACATTCTGAGACCGCTGATGCAATTAGCCGCGGCCGAAGGGGCGACAGTGCGGTCGATTGAGTTGATCTGCTCGGATCCGAACGAGCATCTGCGACGCCTCCAGAGTCGTCCTGGCAACTGGTCAAAGATCACGGTCCGGATCGCCCGCGCGCACGTGGTACCTGACGGCGCGTTGGTACTTGACTCGACACGCCCGCTCGACGATCTTGTCTACCAGGCTATTTCGCTCTTCGGCAAAGAGCAGGTGTGACTAGGGACAGAATGCAGCGCAGCGCGGGTCTGTTGCTGCTTATTTGCCCGCCTGGCAGGCCAATGCCCAGGGGCGTGGGCCAGCCCAGTTAGGGACGCGGCCTTGATGGTGGCGCCGGCATGGGGTACGTCAACCATCTCGTCGTAACCAATGTAGATGCCGAACCCTTTCGGCTCCTTGACCTCAGTCGCTATACCTACCAGCGCTTTCTTTTCCATTGCTCGGCCTCCTCGAAGTCGCGTCTCCTAGCAGCCGATGAAAGTGTCGTCTACCCTTCACGATATCAGAGAGCCGCTCCCGGACCGGGCTCACCAGCACCGAACGCGGGCGGTGCATCCACAGGCCCACGCATCCTGGGCACGAACCGATTTAGAGGCTATGCTGGAGGCCGAGCTCAGAGATGTCCTTGCCGTGACATTTCCTTTACTTTTCGGGATCACAGCGACGGGCAGGGTATTCCAAAGTTGGGTTAGCAAAATAATTTTTGCCGTATCCTCTGTTCGAGTTATGCGAATCATGTCAAATCTCATAGTGGTTGTGGTTTTTTCATCTGGCCTATATTCCTTTGGTTGGAGTTAAATCACGGCATGATTAGAACTGGCGGATGGGAACTGGAAGAGAAATCTGATCGACAATGATCGCTACCACAAAATCTTGATAGCAACTTTGTCATCTAGGCTCCAAAAATAGATTGCCGTGCGGACCCCCATGGACTGCTTAAATACTAAAGAATGAGTTGCAGCCTTTTACGACTTTGGCTCATTAGAACTTTGAAGCGAATGATAGCCGTGTTTAGAACGTGAATCTCGGAGCGATCTCATCGCCAGTGCATCGCTAACTATGGCACTTTCCTTCTGTGATATTTCTGTGGCGACAGCAATAATCGCATGTGCTTGGTTTTGTGGTACGATAACTACTCCGTCGTCATCACCGACAATTATGTCAGAAGCACGTACTTGTACGTCACCTAGAGTTACCGCACCTCCAATTTCCACCACTTCAACTCTGTCTTTCCCGGTTCTCATGAAGCGCCCCTTACTATAAATTGGGTAGCCTGTCTCGATTGCTTTGTGAACATCTCGACATACTCCGTTTATGGCTGTTCCAGCTATTCCGCGTGAAAGAGCGATGGTGGTTAAGATATCTCCCCAAACCGTGCAGTCTGTTCTACCGTAATTGTCAAGAACTATCACTGAACCTGGTTCCACATCCTCTATATAATCCCCAACTGTGCCAGCAGGTTTGCGCACAGGTGCATACCTAATTGTGTAGGCAGGCCCCGCCAACTTTAGGCCGTTTACAAGCGGAGCTATTCCGATAGCGCTTCCTAGAATTCCAAGTCGGTCCAATGCGTCTGATATGGAAGAACAGGGTAATGTTGATAATTGAGTCACCAAATCATGATCCATCAAGAGTCCTTTCGTTGAGATAGATTCGGTTAGTTATTATCTGTCGATAATTGCCTTGGATGACAATCTTTCAAATCCATAGATTGTCTAACCGGCCGAAATGGCGGTGGTAGGCTTTAGTTGCGTCTGATTCAAATATGAAACAGTTTTTTAGCGTTATTTTCAAAAACTGCGTTTCGGTCGTCGCTAGTTAGCCAGTCGATTTCATCTATTAGCAGTTTGATGTCGTCGAACCACCGACCAGTTTTGGGATTAACCATAGAGCCAGTGCCTGGTTTTTCGGATCCGAAAAGACAACGGTCTGTGCCTGCAGTTTTTAGCAGTAAGTCCAATGACTCCTGAGTGTACAAGCAAGTGTCGAACCACAACGTGCGCAGCCTGTCATAGTATGTGTCTCCGTCTGTTGATCGTGCCGCCGCCGGTAGGAACCTCCCGATCTGGTAAGGTATCGCCCCTCCTCCATGGGAGATTATCAACTTCAGTTCTGGAAAGTCATTTCGTACCTGCGACTCTAACAGGCTGGCTACGGCAATAGTTTCTTCGATAATGAAATGAAGACTGTAGCTTTCACGGGCCGGTGGACGGCATCCAGCTGAGTGGATCAGCGCGGGCACATCGAGTTCGCAAAGGGCTTCGTAGACCGGATACCAGTACTTATCCCCTAGTGGTGGAGGTGGTTTCAGCCCCTCGTAGGGGTCAGGATTTAAAAGCGTGCCTACAAAGCCAAGCTCTTGAACACATCTGTATAACTCTTTGGTCCATTCTTTTGGCGTTGTGCTGGGAGTTTGGGCAAGACCGGCCATGGGTTTGAATTTCTCAGGATATAAGTTGCAAATCCTATAGATAAGGTCATTTGTTTCTTCAATAAACCATTGAACAATCTTGGCGGGTTCCTCGCTGTGCATTAGGGTGTATGGCCTTGGCGAGATGAGCTGAATATCAATTCCGGCGATTTCGAGATGATCCAAATGTGAGGGTCCGTGTCGTCCCCCCCCAGTTTCAACTGCGGAGCGCAGTTGATCATCGCTTATCCCTATTTTTCCTCGGCCGTGATATCCTCTGTGGGCAAGGAGGTTAGCCTTATATGCATAGAGTCCTTCAGGTGCACTGACGTGTCCATGTACATCAATAATCATTTGTAGTTCTCCGTTTCGAAACTCAATTAGTAGTTGGCCCTTCTGGGTAAGGCTGTACTGATCATCTATATGTTGCGTCTGGCCGGATTCTATAGAAACGGGTTGATTTATATTGCATCGATAGATTGATTCATGACTATGCGGTTTATCGTTAACGGCCGTTATCGGAGAGGGCTGAGGAATGTTGAATGGTGATGTGGGCTTCGTTTTCAATTGCAAGATAAGAAATAGCAAACCCGGCATTGATCTTGGAATTCACAGTATCTGGTTGATGAAAATGATGATTTGAGCCTTTTCCGATTGCTTTCAGCTTCGAGGATGATTGGAGCCATGATTGGTAATGGTAGTAAATGATCAAGTATTGGTTGAAATCTTCCCTAACAGATGATCTGCGCTTCATTTTTTGACCAGTAGCGGATAACTGGAATTGAGACCAATCCGATTAGATGTGGAGATGTATAACTCCCGCCTCCGCTGCAATACCTGTTTATCAGCTATTCCATGTGCGTTTAACCTTTGAACGCTGATTGGGTGCGGACAACCGCACCTGATTCCGAGGTAGTTGGGTGTTGTAAGATGGCACTTGCATTGCAGGAGTTGAGTTAGGTTAGTCACCGTTTCCCCCTATTGGCTTCAGAATATAGACTATAATCGTCTCAACTTCGATGCAAGGACTAGGGTCATAACGCTTGTCGATCTATAGCGAGAATTACAAAGGGCAGCTAAAAATCATTGGATCAAGAAAGTAGGCCTTTCACTCATCTGGCCCTTTGCTTGTACGGTTTCAGAGTAGCCGAATACAACCTTGATCAGCGCCTATGCTATGGATATTGCAATTAGGGTTAGAACGGCAGAATCAAACTGTTAAAAACTAGCGCCTTCCAATTCGCTTACATGGTTAGGTCAGAGCTATTGGTATGCACTCGTCAAGGATTTAGTAAATATCCTTGCTTTAATTCTTCAGAATATATAGTCTATAAACTATTACAAGCTTTTTGAGGGGTTTCAATAGAGGTAGGGCTATTGAAAGATATTCAGTATCAATAAGGGTCCGGAATTTTGTTGCGCAATTGATCAGTTGAATTTTGGTAAATCGAACCTTGCTACCCGGACCTAGCGCAGCTCAAGTTGTTCAAGACTGGCGCGATGCTGCCGATAGGCTTTGATTAGTTCGGGATTGTGATGGTTTACGTTTTGCGAACCAACTGGATCTCTTTGGGGGGTAGATATGTTGAGTGCATCAGCGAATGAGAGACTCACCCACATTGGACCGGGAACTCCGGCTGGTAACCTATTGCGCCGCTACTGGCAGCCGATTTGTGCATCAAGTGAATTGTCAGAGGCAAAACCTACAAAACCAGTGACGGTGATGGGCGAAAGCCTGGTTGTATTTCGTGATGGTTCTGGAAACTACGGCTGCCTTGCAGAGCGCTGCGCCCATAGGGGATGTTCTTTAGCCTACGGATTCATAGAGGAAGATGGCCTCCGTTGTCCATATCATGGGTGGAAGTACTCTGTCGATGGAAAATGCCTGGAACAACCATTTGAGGGTAAAGCTTCTCGTTATAAGGAAAAGATTCGCCAGCTGTCCTATCCCGTGGAGCGCTTAGGAGGATTGCTTTTCGTTTACATGGGTCCGTCACCCGCTCCACTACTTCCTCGTTGGGATGTATTAGTTCGTTCTGATGGTGCCCATAAGTTGAGAATTCATCCGGTGTTGAATTGTAATTGGTTCCAGGCGCAGGAGAATTCGGTGGATACCGTGCACACGCATTTTCTCCATGGTCAGATGATGAAACGGAAGGGTCTTTCTGGAGGTGAATATTATCTTCGTCCAATTGAGTCTTATGGCTTTGAGTTATCAGAGTGGGGGATTGTCAAGTGGAGAGAATTTGGGGGTGATAAGCCAGAACGAGAGAAAGGGCACCCTGCGGTTTTTCCTAATATGTTACGGGTTCCAGAAGGTCCATGGCACGCATTTCACTGGCGTGTTCCAATCGACGACTATCACACGCAAATTTTCTGGGCCGGATTTCTACCTGGTGAACCAATAGGCAATACCTTGGATGATCCGCCAGTTGTAATTCTGCCTTCGTTTAAAGATGAGGATGGAATTTATCTTCTGGATTCATTTCAAAGTCAAGACACTATGGCCTGGGAATCTGAAGGACCACTGTTTGATCGAACCCGGGAACATCTTGGTGCTTCAGATCGGGGAATCGCGCTTTGGCGAAAGTTGATGTTAGATCAAATTGAAGTGGTAGAAAATGGCGGCGAACCAATGGCACTTCTTCGAGATCCTTCAAAAAATACTCTTATCACCTTCGACGTTTCAGAAGGTCAAGCTCGGAATGAGTTTGTTGAAGTAAGAGAGGACTATTACGCGATGGAATCCGACGTCATCAAG
Source organism: Actinomycetota bacterium (assembly GCA_004298555.1). Taxonomy (GTDB): domain Bacteria; phylum Actinomycetota; class Acidimicrobiia; order Acidimicrobiales; family Acidimicrobiaceae; genus SCQM01. Next base: position 5,549 of record SCQM01000073.1, read on the forward strand.
TGATTCAGGTGGCAAGAGGTCGATTTTTAATACTGA
>SCQM01000074.1 GCA_004298555.1 Actinomycetota bacterium
TAGTTGCCGGTCACGCCAACTCCGATGAGGAAAGCGGTAGCGACTGGAACGGTGAGAGTGCGGGGGAGGCCGAAGAGTTCTCCGACACCTGCTACTCCGGCGAACTCAGTTAGCAGTGCGCCTATTGCGGAAAGAAATAAAGTGCTAGCCGAGAGTAGGGCCCATCCCTTTCCGAAGTGTTCCCGGATAAGCGCACCATGTCCCTTGCCAGTCACAATTCCCAGGCGGACTGTCATCTCCTGTACCACGTAAAGAATTGGTATCAGTACCAGCTGGGGAAGTACCATGCGATAGCCCCATTTGGCTCCTGATTGGGCTGCGGTGATGAGACTTCCGGCGTCGGTGTCGGCAAGCATTACTACAAGGCCAGGTCCCCAAACGGCCAGGATTGCTAGAGCAAGCCGCTTCCGCGGGTGTTGGTTTTCGCGAGTTGCGGTCAGCATGGGGCGGCGCCCATCGCCATGTTGACTCGAAAATTAACAAGAGTTTGGGACTCCATACAATTATTATTAGCCTTACCTAAGTTATTTTGCAAATCCATTGCACAGGTAAGTGATTTTGGGTCGAATTGGATTTCAGCCATTGCTTAGGCCAGGACGATGACACTCCGATTACGGCCAAAAAAGACATTTATGGTTGCGGTAGCCCTTGATAGGATCCAGCCGCTGGCGAGAGCTTGGCCTACCATATTTAAAGAAATTGCTGGATTGTCTTGGCTATCGCTGCAGAACCCAGCATGTCGTTGTACAGGTTTCGCAGCCTTTTCCCCGGCTTCCTGCTCGGCTTCCTAACCCCGTTCTCGCACTATCATTCGGTGGCAAGTGGCGAAATACCTATCCTGCCGTGCGCGCAAGGCAACATCGTTTTCCGCCGCATTCACCATTTCGTCGGTCGTAGTGTTTCGAACAAGTCAGCAAGCGCTTGGTTCCATCCTCCGCTCTCTCAAAGGTGAGCCTTAGCAAAACACTCGCGGACGCTGACCATGATCCACCTCGATCGCCTTCAAGCTTGTGCACACGCAGGGAAGAGTGCTTCTCGTTTTCGTCAAGAAGACGTAATGCTTTTAGGAAAGTTTTGCGATCGGTGGGGCTGAAATCCCGGGACGCAAACGTCAGGAGGAAGGTTTCTGTAAATTCGAGGGATCGATATTCGTGGGGCACTTCGTCAATTACCTAGGGATTCCAGATCCTCTTCCCTAAGTCGCTTGACACGGCCCTCCTTGGAATCTTTATGTGCCTTTTCCAAGAGTTCGCGATGTTCCGGAGTGTACGCCCAAGCATCTTCTAGCCTAAGATAAACAACTCGTCGCAAGACGAGGGCTTCTTTCTCTGCGTCGACCTCGATTTCGAGTTCCGTGCCCTCGGTTAATCCAAGCTGCTTTCTCACAGAGGCCGGTACAGTCAGCCTTCCTGATCCATGCATGGTCACAGTTTCCATAACTGGAGTATACCACATTGCCATTATGGCAAATGTAGGATTTGGCATAATGGCAATGTGTAGAAAGATTCCGGCCGATCGATTAGGCGCAAGCTAATTGCGTCAGATCATTTCGAATACACCGCAAAATAAACATCGCTTCCCGAATATCCAGAAATGAGGTGATGGTCCATACCGGCCTATTTGGTAATTTGTTGACGAGCCGATTGCCGCTGGGTCTAGCTGCCAATTGACAGGTGTGCTGCAAGATGTTGTTTTCAGAAGCCGAATCCAGCTGCCTGCGCATGGACAACCGATATAAGTGCCGCCTCTTCTGCTGGCATGCGCTGTAAGCTTAAAGGCATATTAGAAACGAGGAGGGCCTAGTGGTAACGGCCTCATTGATCCTCTTGGCAGCCATAGTGGTGGCGGCGGCATTGAGCCTCCACCTGGGTCCCCACGGGCTGGTTGCATCTGGCGTAATCGGCGCAGTCAGTTCCATGATCCTTATCGTGGATATCGTCTTTCTTGCAGATACCGCTCCACCGGAGCTTTCGCTGGGACTACTTTCGGTGGCTGCCGCGCTGTCGTTTGCTATCTTTGTTCTCGGTATCCGGACCATCAAAAGCTCAAGAATATTGGCATCTGCAACTCTGATGGGGAAGCTGGCCTATGCTCGTGGCGTCGCCATTACTGATCTCACGCCGATGGGAACAGTAAGGATTCTGGGTGAAATCTGGTCCGCAGAATCGCTCTCCGGTCCGGTAAAGGCGGGAGTCGAGGTCTATGTCTCGGAGATTGACGGGCTACGTCTCAAGGTTTGGGCGAATCCGGAGCTGTCACAAAACATAGAGCAGGAGAAAAGGGCATGACTGTCATATTGGGGATAGTGATAGCGGCGCTCGCAGTCATTGCGCTGACGGCATCCAGATCAATAAGAATCATCCGGGAGTACCAGAGGGTAGTGCTCTTTCGGCTTGGACGTGCGATAGGCGCGAAAGGCCCCGGGCTTATATTCATAAATCCTGTTACAGACAGGGTGTCGATGGTCGATTTGCGCGAACTCTTCCTGGAGATTCCTCATCAGACGGCGATCACCAAAGATAATGCGTCGATCTCGATCGATTTCATCATGTTTTACAAGGTTCTCGATCCGGTTATGTCGGTTGTGCAGGTGCGGGACTTTTCCGGTGCCGCCTTGAATATTGCCTCCACCACTTTGCGCAGTGTGGTCGGCGAGATGAGCCTTGATGACGTTCTGTCAAAGCGCGAGGACATGAACAACGCTCTAAGGACCAAGCTTGACGATGTTACGGAGCGCTGGGGCGTAAAGGTCACCAATGTTGAAGTCAGGGAGATCAATCCTCCACCGGGCGTTCAGGACGCTATGACCAGGCAGATGTCAGCAGAGCGAACCCGCCGGGCAGTGGTCACCGAATCAGAAGGTCAACGCCAGGCGGCTATTACCGTGGCGGAGGGCCAGAAGCAGTCGGCGATTTTGGCTGCCGAGGGCGAACGCCAGGCCATAATTCTCGCTGCCGAGGGCGAACGGCAGGCAGCGGTACTGAGGGCCCAGGGACTTGCAGGTGCACTCGATGCCATAACGTCGTCCGCTGCCGGTGCCGGTCCGAACACGATGGTTCTTCAGTACCTGGACGCTCTCAGGCAGATGGCCAGCGCTCCGTCGACAAAGTTCGTCCTGCCGTTGGAGCTGACCAACCTCATCGGCGGCGTAAGGAATCTTGCTGAACAGTTCTCCGCCTCGAGTGCCAAGGTTCAGGATCCTGTGACGGCCAACAATCGCGATGGCGCAGAGCATAATGCGAACATGCTGCCAAAGGCAATCCCCGCTGACGAAGCGGCCGCCGACCGCAGATCTCAGGACACGCCCTAACGCCTGCGCCATCGAAGATTGAGAGCGCCGGATTCAGCTAGAAGTTCGCATTCGTGCGTGACCAAATTTGCCGGATCGTGGGGCCTGTTCTGATCGGGCCGCAAGCGGGCACATATGGCTCAATCTCTAGTGGGCGCCCGTGGGTATTGCGGCAGTCCTGCTACTTGCAAGAGGTGGATGCATCTGCGGGCTTTCACGCCGGTTTTTGCCGGTTTCTCCTTGCCGCCTCTCCTGCGACGGAGACCTCATATTCAGTTTGACTCGGTAAGAAGTCGTCGTTGCGTCTGGGAGTTGTGCGAAAGCTGCGCGAGGCTATTTACGGTTAACGTTGACGTTGAGGTAAGCTTTAGCGCGGGAGAACGGGATTCTCGACTTTGAATTTAGGCATTGCGGCAGGGAGGCAATGGATTGGGGAGCGAAGTGATATCAGGGCGTCTTAGCGATGATCAAAAAGGCAAACGGAAAATTCAATACAAATGGATTGCGCTTTCAAACACCACTATCGCCATCTTTTTGGCGATGATAAATTCCTCGATCACGTTGATCGCTTTGCCGGATATTTTCCGCGGGATCCATATGAATCCTCTGGTCCCGGGCAATACCAGCTACCTCCTTTGGCTGCTGATGGGTTTCATGGTGGTAACTGCGGTATTGGTGGTCAGTTTTGGCCGGATAGGCGACATGTTCGGCAGGGTGAAGATCTTCAATCTGGGTTTTGTGGTCTTCACGGTATTTTCGATTCTGCTCTCCATAACCTGGATGACCGGTACTTCGGCGGCACTGTGGCTCATCGTGATGCGGATCTTCCAGGGTGTCGGTGGAGCTCTATTGTTTGCAAACTCGTCGGCCATTCTCACTGACGCCTTTCCACCCAATGAGCGCGGGCTTGCACTGGGCATCAACAATGTGGCCGCCATTGGCGGTGCCTTTGTCGGCCTCATACTCGGAGGGCTGCTTGGACCGCTCAACTGGCACCTGGTCTTTGTTGTCTCCGTGCCATTCGGAGTTCTAGGCACTGTCTGGTCCTACTGGAAGCTCGAGGATCGCGGAACACGTAGTCCCTCGAGCATCGACTGGTGGGGAAACCTGACCTTTGCCGTCGGCCTCATCTCAGTGCTGGTCGGCATTACTTACGGAATTATGCCCTATGGCGGCAAAACCATGGGCTGGGCAAGCCCCTTCGTATTGACGGCAATTTTTGGAGGAATAGCAATTCTGGTGGTCTTTGGCATCATCGAGACAAAGGTTGAGAATCCGATGTTCCATTTGTCGCTCTTTCGCATCAGGGCCTTCGCAGCGGGAAACCTTGCCAACCTGCTTGCCTCTCTGGGACGCGGTGGAATGATGTTCATCGTCATCATCTGGTTGCAGGGAATTTGGCTTCCCCTTCACGGGTACAGCTTCTCTGCCACCCCTCTTTGGGCCGGAATATATATGCTGCCGATGACCTTGGGATTCCTGATAGCCGGTCCGGTCTCGGGACGAATGTCAGACAAGTTTGGTTCCAGGATATTCGCAACCGGCGGCATGGCTCTCTCCGCAGTCAGCTTCTTCCTTCTAACGCTGCTGCCTATCAATTTCTCCTACATCTGGTTTGCGCTGTTGCTGCTTTTGAATGGACTCGCCATGGGCATGTTTTCTTCGCCGAACTGGGCGGGCATCATGAACAGTCTTCCGCCGACACAGCGTGGCGCCGGCGCGGGAATGGTTGCAACATTCCAGAATTCGGCGATGGTGTTGTCCATCGGAGTATTTTTTACCCTGATCATTACCGGCCTTGCTTCGAGCCTGCCAAGCGCGGTCTTTGGAGGCCTGGTGCAGCAGGGCGTTCCGGCAGGCGTTGCCGGAACTATTTCACATCTGCCTCCGACGGCGACGCTCTTCTCGGCATTTCTCGGATACAACCCGATGAAGACGCTGCTGGGACCCGCCCTTGGACATCTGCCTGCTGCAAGGGCGGCGTATCTGACTGGCAAGTCGTTCTTCCCGCACCTGATCGCTTCAGCTTTTAGCAAAGGGCTCGACCAGGCATTTTATTTCGCGTTCGCTGCATCGGTGATTGCCGGCATTGCTTCGGCGTTGCGGGGTGGCAAATATCATCACGCTGAAGTCCCTGCAGTGGAGGTCGAACTAGGCGAGGCCCTTACCGCCAGCTGATTCGGGCTGTGCCGAACCGGCAAAAACGCCGATGGATGGGTATTAGCTCAAAGATGCCTTAACGTTCATTTCCGAAGGAATGCCGCAGGCTGTGCATAGGTGAACTGCCAGTTTGCAACAGATGGCTGCAGCCGCCCTGCGGGACCCAGGCCGAATACGCGCAAGAGGTTTCCAGTGATTTGCCTAATAACAGTCGACGGGCAGTCCGATTTCCCCGGCTGGCAGCTCGCCAGCGAATGGATCCAGTTGTTGGTTCCGCTGTCAAAGATCCCGCCTTCACTCGCCGAATTGGTGTAATAGGTCATATCGGAGTAGACGGTGTTTGAGCCCCTCGTGTTCGTCTGGACCAGGCGGATGGGCAGCGGGGAGTGGGCGAGAATCTCCAGATTGGCAGGGTGCACCAGACTGGGATCGAACTCATCAAAGTCTGATTGGATCACTCCCCGAACGACCGATCCGCTATGCAGCCCGGTCCCATCGAAGATCCACGACGAGCCGTCGCTGACCATTAGAGGCTGGGGCGGTACAGAATCCAGGGTATAGCCGGCATAATTTTCACCTACAAACGGATACTCCGGCCAGTTTGCAGGCGGCGAACTCCAGGTATTGCCGGTCACCCGCAACGGATTGTTCTTCAATGGATCTGCCGTGGAATTCCTGTAGTCAACCTCCTCGCGGCCAGGACCGAGGCGAGAATCCTGCAATCTGACGTGGCGTAGCATCGCGCTCGCCCCGAAGAACACGACGTTCAATCCATGCTGATCCGTGGCGTTTTGAACCGCTACGCGCTCCCGGTAAGACCAGCACTCATCGTGTCCAAGCGAGAGAAGAGTGGTGTGATTGGAAAGCAAACCGGGGTGCTGGACCACTGTCAAATCAGTGACATAGGAGACGTCGAGTCCCTCCTTCTCGGCCCAGTAAACAAGTGGATATTCGTTTGCCAGAAAGTCCGCGCTGCCATTGCCGTACCCGTATGGCCGGTCGAACGAGACCACCCTGGCCCGGCTGCACAGCGGGTAGTGGTTCGCCGGACATGGACCAATTCCGGAGTAAAAGTCGTAGCCACCATAGGCGTTCCACGCCTGCCATGTGAATATGTCGTTCTTGATCAGATAAGCTGCCCTGCTTGCCGGGTCCCAGACTGTGAGGGGAATGTAGCTTTGCTGATTGCCGCTGCCGACGAGCTTGAAAAGGTAATCGCCCTGGACGAAGGCGCTAGTCAGCGTTACTTTGAATGACGGTATCCAGTTCTCGCAGGAGACCATGTTGATCCCATGCGTCACGACGCATGATGGCTGTACGAATCCGGTCAAATCTTTGGATTCCCATACCTGTCTGGCGCCGGCGCCGTTGTAGTAACCCATTCGATAAGCAAAAACGCGATAGGTTGGTGCAATGCTGTTGACGTAGAAGGTCACGACCTGACCGTCATGCGCGTAGCTGAGATTTGCGAAGCCGTTCAATTCGTTGGTGGAAGACGTGGCCGGGATCTTCCAGGCTGTGGTACCGGGTTGTTCATTCTCGGAAATCAGCGATTTTGACTCGACGCCGTTTTGCCCGAGCAAGATCCCCGAGGCGTTTGGCCCAGTATTTTGGGTGGCCGAGTCTATGGTTTTAGCAGGTTTCCCAGGTTG
>SCQM01000075.1 GCA_004298555.1 Actinomycetota bacterium
TTGCCATCCCTAAATACCAAAACCCTGTCGCTAAGACTGGCCACATCCTCATACTGCTCCGACGAAAATATTACCGTGCCGCCTCTGGCAGCAAAATCGCGCAGAATGGCAATTATGTCCTGACTTGCACCAATATCGACTCCAGCAGTGGGCTCCTGGAGCAGCAGAATTTGCGGGCCACTGCCTATCCATCTCCCGATCAGAGCCTTCTGCTGGCTTCCACCGCTAAGCGCTGAAAACGGCAGATGGGGAGACGACAGCCTAATTCGGAACTGATTCAGAACTGACTGCACGATTGAGGCTTCATCCCGGGAACGAAGCCAATGCATTTTCCCAACCAGAGTTCCCAGAACCGGCAGAGTGACGTTTTCCGACACCGAAGCTGAAAGCACCCCGCCCGCGCGAATCCGGTCCCCGGAAACAAAGGCCAGGCCGTTGAGCCGCGCCCGGATCGGGTCAGGGACAAAGGTCTTTCCGCGGACAGAAACCGAACCGGAGTCAGGCCTCTGCGCACCGTATAGGAGAAATGGCAACTCCTCGTGCCCTGCACCCATTAGCCCGGTGAGTCCAAGAATCTCTCCACGCAAGACCGAAAATGACGCACTCTTTACTATCCTGCCGGAAAGATCTTTCACGGAAATAATTTCCTCCGTGCCAGAAAAATCTTTCTCCCCCACTTTTGAACTCTTTACTACGCTGTGTCCAACTACCAGCTCCGCCAAGCTGTCATAGCAATGAGCACGGATATCGTCTGAGGCGACCAGCTTCCCGTCACGAAGCACAGAAACCCGGTCTGCGAACTGCAATGGCTCTTCAAGGTGGTGGGTCACCAGGAGAACTCCAACTCCATGCTTTGCCACTTGCTTGATGACATCGAACAAACGGCGCTTCTCCTCTTCAGGCAGCGCGGCAGTCGGCTCATCCAGAACAACCAGGCCGCCGCTTTCACTTCCTGAAGATTCTCCCCGATATACATCCTGGAATGCGCGCACCACACCGATTAGGCTTCGCTCAGCAGCAGATAGCCTTGATACAGGAGTATCCGGACTCAGGTCCAATCCGAATGAAGAAAGCAGCCTGCGCACGGTGCGGCGCTCCTGGCCCCATCGGATGTTCTTGAGGGCACCAGTTTCCAGCCTGCCAATCCTGAGGTTCTCTAGAATCGAAAGTGTTGGCACCAAACCAATATCTTGATGCATAAAACTGACACCGTAATCCTTCAGCATCAACGCGCTTGTTGGATAGTGGATTTCGTGCGAATTGACCTCAACTTTGCCGCAGTCTGGACGGTGATAGCCTGATATAACTTTGATCAGCGTGGATTTGCCTGAGCCATTGTGCCCAAGAAGAGCGTGCACCTCACCCAATTCAACTTGTAGAGATACATCCTGAAGTGCTGCCGTACCCCCGAATGTCTTTGTAACTCCCTCAACTGCAAGTGCAAACTTTGACATCGTCACACTCCCCCCAACCCAATCTCATTACATCTTAGTTCAAGTCCACTCAGTGGAATCCAGTCCGGACTGCGACATCGCACAACTCTGCGATCCGGCTACCTGCCAACCAACGTCGCAAGACCAATCGCTACTATAAGTATCGCACCGTCGAATACATTTGTAACCCAATCCGTCAAGCCAAACAGCTGCAGTCCCGTCGTGCCCACTGCCAAAAGAAGCACGGCCACAAAAGTTCCCACCGGATTGAAGCGGCCGGGCTTTATTGTTGCCGCCCCCAGAAAAGTCGCGGCATATGCCGGCAGAAGGTACGGATCGCCGGTTCCAGCCTGAGCGGCGCCAGTTTGGCCTACCAGTATGAAGCCCGCAAACCATGCGCCTATTGCGGAAACGAACAATGAGATGGTGCGAATCCGATTGACACGGATTCCCGCCAGACGTGCCGCCTCTCTGCCCTCTCCGGTGAAGTACAAAAACCGTCCGCTCTGCATGTGATGCAGGACATACCAGATCACGATCCCCACCACGACGGAGTACCAAAATGGCAGGCCAATCCCAAGAAATCGCCTCTGCATGATGTGCAATATGCTGCTCGGGATGTTGCCAATAGTAGAAGAATTGGAGACAGCCTGTGATAAACCATCAAGTATGGTTCCCATCGCAAGGGTGGTTATCAGTCCGTTTACCTGAATCTTAACTATCAAATAACTGTTTATAGCCGCAACGGCCAGCATAACTACCAGAGAAATTGCAAGGGAAATTGGAACCGGGATACCTTTGACAGCACTGAGATAGGCAATCAACACGCTGCTGAAACCCAGACCGCCACCTATGGAAAGATCAATCTCCCCCGCTCCAAGGGCTACGGTGAGTGTAAGGGCAAGCGCAAAAAGCGCAGACTGGCCCGTCAGAATCGTCTTGACGTCACTCAGGGCCAAAAATGTCTTCGGCCGGAGAATGCCAAAGACAATTATCGTAACGATCAGCGCGAATACTACTGTATAGTGACGGAAGAATTCCTTTGGGCTTGACAGCGCCATGCTACGGGACCTTGGAACCGTTCCATGGAACTCCTGGTCAACACCCCCTCCTAAATCGAATGCGGAATTACGTCCAGCCTTTCGACGCTCTTTCTTGCTGTCTTTGTTTAAAGAAACCACTTGATCTTAATTTCCCCTCAATCTGCAGCTCAATCAGTCGCCCCACCCCACGAGCACCAATTCGCCTCTCAACGAAAACCTCTTTGCTGACACCGCGCCTGAAGACTCACAATATCGCAGTTAGTCGCCCGCGTTGAAATCATTGCGAAATCAATCGACAATACTCCCCGACTCACGACCCGGCCAATATTTGGGGAATTGCCAGGGCCATTCCCCAAATATCCTGCAACCATCCCACAACAACTTTGGCCATGCTGTCACAGACTGGCCGACTAAATCCTACACTGACAAAAATGTATATTACGTTCCCAATTCCCCGTGGGCGCTAGAGGACTCGAACCTCCGACCTCAGCCGTGTGAAGGCTGCGCTCTAACCAACTGAGCTAAGCGCCCGGCGTCCTTATACATTAGCGCTGCCCACATTCAACACAAACTCGTATTATGGATTTTCTCCACAACAGGCGGCCGCGATGTCGGCCCAACCCGCAGGAACCTTCTTTTGATTTGTCTAGCTCCACACTTGGCCCGGCCATCGATATGTGACTTGCCACCATTAGCCGACCTTATGCCCATCCATTGATCAATCTCCGTTCCAAGCCTCTTGCGTCAGGGGGTGGAGGATCTCAAACAGACAAATCCGGCAGTATCGCAATTGAAAGCGCATTGACGATGCCCGAAATAATAGCCAAAACAGCCCGTATGGCCCCAGCTAATTCCGTCCGGCATATAAAAATAGAGCATGAAAAAGTTGGAAACCTTATGATTCCTGCGGAATTTCCATCACCTGGAGTATTCGCAGACTCACAATAGGCAGATTCGGACAAACTACATTTATGTGTCCCATTAAAAATCATCGATCTCAAATCGCGGCATTCCTGCGAGGTTTTCCTTTTTTGTCCTAAACTATCAGGCCAATGACTCGGCTTTCGCAAAAGGAAAAAATTTACGGCGTCGCGGTTGGCGTTTATGGATTGATCGCTCTGGCCATCTTGATGGTGCCGCACTTTGGCGATCAAGTCCCAAAGGGAGCTATCTCACCTTTTGCGCAATGGCTTGTTGGGACTCTGGCGGTTCTCCTGGGCATCGGACTTATCCTAACTGGAATCCGCATCGCCGCTGGACTGGAAATGGCGGCAGCCGCGGTATTTGGCCCGTGGTCCACGCACCTCTTATATGCATTCCCGTTAGTGGTCTGGGCAGGATTTGTCTCGTTCAAGCGGGGAGCGCGCCTGCCCCGGGGATCTGCGCGAACAGCCGGTACCCGTAATCGTCCAGGAGGCAAATCTGTCATCGATGCCAATTCGACCGTCCGAAAGCCTCCAAAAGCTTCACGACGCTATACCCCTCCCAAGCAGTCTAGAAAAAAATGAATTGCTACCATAAGTCAGGGAATTCTAAATTCATCAATTGCGGGATGGAAGGCCATCCTCATCGATGGAATCAATTCAAGGAGATACTTTGATCGTCGATAGGCTCTCTGGCAAAACTATTTTCATCACCGGCTCTACCGGATTCCTCGGTACCGCCCTGGTGGAAAAACTTTTGAGAACGGTTCCTGGCTGCAACCTCTACTTGTTGATCCGTCCCGGCAGAACCAGCACCGCCTCGGAGCGGATAAACAAAGAAATTTTGAAGAACGACTGCTTCGATCGTCTGCGTGAAACTTACGGAGATCAATTCGAGAGTGAAATTGCCTCGAGAGTCCATCCAGTCAGTGGAGACGTGGTGTCTGACAACTTGAACCTCGACGATTCCGACAGAAAATTCCTCGCTGATTGCGATGTAATCATCCACTCGGCTGCATCAGTGAGCTTTGATTCCCCTCTTGACCAGGCAGTCGAAGTGAACCTTCTTGGGCCTCGCCGGGTCGCAGAAACTGCAATCCAGGCAAGGAGTGAGTTTGGAGTCACTAAACCGGTTCATCTCATTGCGATCTCCACGGCATACGTGGCCGGGCGCAGGCGCGGTCTCTCGCCTGAATTGCCTTTGAGCGACACCCCTTTCTCGATACAGCTTGAATGGCATTCCGAAGTCGAAGCAGCGAGAGGCTTAAGAGCCGACGTGGATCTCAAAAGCAGAGATTCCAGGACCCTTGAACTGTTTCGTAAAAAAGCCGCAAAGGAACTCGGAGCGGTCGGCGTGCCACTGCTGGTCGACAAACAGGAAAAACTTCGTACCCAGTGGATACACGATGAAATGGTTCGTGCGGGAATCGCAAGAGCCACTTCTGTAGGATGGCCAGATGCCTATGCCTATACCAAGGCACTCGGTGAGAAGGCACTCCTCGAGAAGCAAAAAGAGATTCCAATCACGATCGTCCGGCCATCAATCATCGAGTCGGCGATGCTGGAACCCAAACCGGGATGGATCAGAGGGTTCCGGATGGCGGAGCCAATAATCATTTCGTATGCTAGGGGCCTCCTTAAAGAATTTCCAGGAGTTCCTGAAGGCGTTATCGACGTCATTCCGGTGGATATGGTTGCAGCCGCCATAGTGGCTGTCGCCGCAAAAGGACCGGGTAAAGGTGGTCCGGAAATTTTCCAGGTTGCTTCGGGATCAAGAAATCCTCTTAAATACGCGACTTTGGTCAACCATGTTCGAACCTGGTTTCAGGAACATCCTATCTACGACTCGGATGGCCAGCCCATAATGGTTCCGGACTGGTCTTTCCCTGGCCGGGGCCGGGTCCAGTCACAACTGGATAAGACCTCCAAGTTTCTGCAAGCGCTCGAACAGGCGACCGGAATGCTCCCCATTCGAGGTGAGCAGGCCAACTTTATCGTGGATATCGAAAGAAAGCGCCAGGCAGTCGACAACGCCCTGGGATACGTCGAGCTATATGGCACCTATGCCGAAACCGATGCCATCTTCAAGATCGACAACCTGCTGGATCTGTATGAATCGCTTGATGAGCAAGAAAAGGGTCAGTTTGCCTTCGATCCAGCGCTAATTCACTGGGAAAGCTTCATCAGGGAGATTCATCTCCCCTCGGTCGTTCAACACGCGAGAGTAAAGACGACGCCCACTAAGCGCCCGGCAAAATCTCGGGTCGAGCGAAATCTGGCCCTCATACTTTCCGAAGAAAGACATCTTGCGGTATTTGACCTCGAAAATACCATCATCTCTTCCAATGTGGTCGACACTTATGCCTGGTTGGCAACCAGGAGACTTCCCAAGCTGAAAAAGGCCTTGTTCGCTTTTGACCTTGCGATGCAGGGTCCCTCGCTTTTGGCGCTGGACCGGAAGGATCGCGGTGATTTCCTCCGATCCTTTTATAGGAAGTACGAGGGTGCCAAACCGCAAACACTCAGGAAAGACAGCCAGGAGTTCTTCAATGCGTACCTTCTCAAGAAGTCTTTTCCGGCAGCCATCGAAAGAATAAGGCGCCACAGGAGCCTGGGTCATAAAACATTGCTGATAACCGGAGCTCTCGACTTTATTCTCGAGCCGCTCAAGCCGCTCTTTGATGACATTATTTGCGCGGAGCTTGAGATTGGAGACAACGGCCTCTATAAGGGAAGATCACTCGCAGTGCCCCCGACAGGAGAAGCACGGGCCTCTATTTTGGCTGACTATGCGGCTGAGCATTCTTTAAAACTTTCGGAATCAATTGCATATGCGGATTCCACCTCAGACCTGCCAATGCTGGAAGCAGTCGGATATCCGGTATGCGTCAATCCTGAACCTAAATTGGCTGCCATAGCCCGCAAGCGAGGATGGCACACGGAGCAATGGGATAAAGCCAAAGGGCTCCCCCCCGTTTATCTACCAATAGGGAGATCGATGTGAAAGCCCTTGTCTACGAAAGGAACATTGCCAGATTTGCAGCCACCAAACTGCTGGGACTGGCTGCGCGCCCCAAGATATCGATCTCTCCCCTACGTCTGGTCGATATGGATCCTCCTCAACTTCCTAGTTCCGATTGGGTTAGGTTCTACCCAAAGCTTTCAGGAATCTGCGGTTCCGATCTGGCGACAATTACTTCCAATTCATCTCGTTATCTGGAAGATTTCGTGTCATTCCCCTTTGTAATGGGTCACGAGATGGTTGGTGAGTACCTGGGCCAGGACGGATTGATGAAAAGGGCAGTTCTCATTCCGTCACTCACCTGCGAGGTCAGAGGCACCACCCCCATGTGCAGATTTTGCGAGTCTGGGCAGCCGCAGCGGTGCCAGCTGCTTCATGTTGGTTCGATCAGGCCAGGGCTGCAGACGGGATTTTGCGAGGGAACCTCCGGGGGCTGGTCCCAGGAGCTCATCGCTCATCATTCCCAGATATTCGATATTCCTGATACCCTGAGCGACGAAGACGCAGTGCTGCTTGAGCCCTTCGCCTGTGCCGTCCACGCTGCAATGTCGATTGGTAGCAATCTCAACACTCAGGTTGCGGTCATTGGATCAGGAACGCTCGGCCTGCTGACAATTGCGGCTCTCAGAGCACTTCATCCGAACGCTGAAATATTTGCGACCGCAAAATATGAGCACCAGAAGAATTTGGCCATGCTGTTCGGTGCCACAACACTAGCTTCGGGAGGCGATCTATACCGCCAAGCCCGAACAATCCGTGGCGCCCAGATGTTAGCAGCCGACAAGCCCGCCGACGGATTCGGAATCGTCTTCGACGCGGTGGGATCTCCTGCAACCATCGGACAAGCTCTTCGGGTCGCTGCCCCAGGAGCGGATGTTATCCTCATTGGTATGCCGAAAGATTCGCGGATCGACCTGACACCGCTCTGGATGAAAGAGATCTCGATCAAAGGCACGTATGCGTACGGAACCGAGAACCTTGAGGGCGAGCGGATCACCACTTTTGAATTGGCAGCCCGCCTCGCCCAAAACATCCCTCTGTCAAAATTGTTGAGCGCTACTTACCGACTCGACGATTACGAAATGGCGATCGACCATGCTTTGAATTCCGGAAAGCGCGGAGCGGTCAAGATCGCCTTCGACATGCGCAAAATACACATGAGAGAAAGTTGGAGTCAATAAAGATGAGCCCACGGCCTGGATTCATTCTCGACGTAGATAAATCCACACCGCCAGCCTTGTTCTGGCACGGTGAAGGATTCCGGCTGGAGAAGCTTCCTATGGGATCGCGTGTTATTTATCCGCCCGAAGCATTGGACCCATTGAAGGATCCCCTGGGCGCCATAGCTCACGCGTTGGAAAATCCTGTCGGTGATTCGAGCCCGCTATCCAGCCTTCTGTTTGCGGACATGCGGCTTACAATTGCTTTCGATGATCTGTCCTTGCCTTTGCCCTCGATGCAGCCGCCCGATATCAGGCAATTAGTAATCGAGCAAATCCTCGATCTGGCTGCTGCTAAAGGCGTCGATGATGTGGTACTTGTCGCCGCTCTTGCTCTTCACCGCCGCATGACGGAATCTGAACTTCGTCACATACTTGGAGATCGGATTTACGACTCCTTCAATAAGATGGGCAGGCTGACCCAGCATGATGCGGAAGACCGGTCCAATCTGATTCATCTGGGCCTCACCGATAAAGGTGAAGATGTGGAGATAAACAAGCGGGCCGCCACATCGGACCTCCTGGTGTATGTAAATGTCAACCTGGTCTCAATGGATGGCGGACATAAGAGCGTCGCCACGGGCCTGGCATCGTACAAAAGCCTTAGGCATCACCATAATGTAAAGACAATGGTGCACTCTAAGTCGTTCATGGACCGTCACAATTCCCAGCTGCATTCCTCCAACTGGCGCATGGGACGCCTTATCAAAGAGGCCGGCGTCAAGATTTTCCAAGTTGAAACGACGCTGAATACCAACACTTTCCCGGATTCGTTCGGGTTTCTCCAAAAGCGGGAATGGGAGTGGAATCTCAAAGACCGTACCGGTTTTATCGCTGCGTCAGCCGCGCTGGGTAAAACGCCGCCATGGCTGAGCAGAAAGATCCTCCACTCCATAAGATCCCCCTACCAACTGACTGGCGTTACAGCAGGCGAAGTCGAGGCCGTACACGACATCACTATTGAGAATGTGTTTAAGCAGCAGCTCGTCGAAGTTCACGGTCAGACAGACATATTGACCATGGGGCTGCCCTATATAGGCCCTTATAACGTCAACTCCATTATGAATCCCATTCTTGTGTACTGCCTCGGTCTTGGGTATTTCTTTAACATGTACAAAGGAATGCCCTTGGTACGCAAAGGCGGGGTGCTGATACTGAGCCACCCAACCCGGAGGGAATTCGATCCGACAATCCATCCGAGCTATATCGATTTCTTCGACAACGTCCTGGCCGACACCACGGATCCGCTGGAAATAGAGAGCAAATACGAAAGCGCCTTCGCGACTGACCCGTGGTATATACATCTATACAGGACCGGACACGCCTACCACGGCGTGCATCCTTTTTACATGTGGTACTGGGGAGCACACGCGCTCGATCATCTAGGCGCGGTAATCATTCTCGGAGGCGATCCGAAAACAGTGCACCGGCTCGGGTTCATGAGTGCATCGACAATGTCGGATGCACTTGAAATGGCGCAAAGCTTCATCGGACCAGATCCCTCGCTAACCCATTTGCACTCTCCTCCCCTGCTCATGGCCGACGTCAAGTAGCCAGGGCATATACGAGACGTTAACAGCGAGGAAAGATCGTGGAATACAAATCTGATAAAATAAAGAAGGTGCTTTCAGCCTCGGTGCCCGGTTTCCCATTCAAAGCGCCAAACTGGCCGGCAACTGTCTCCCGAAAACCCAAGCAGTCCAAGCTGGGAGCCAATTACGACACCGAATGGTCAAGGACATACCCCGTAAGAATGGTGCGGGCCCTCTTTCTGGATGGAATTGCCCGGCCCTTGATAAAGACCCTCATTCCGCCAACCGTATTTGGTGAAGACAGGATCAAGGATGCGCCCGTTCCAGCCATCTTTGCAGCTAACCATTCATCGCATCTAGACACTCCACTTCTGGCGTCCCATATTCCGGCAAGATACCGCCACAAGACGGTCATTGGCGCGGGCGCGGACTATTTTTTTGACCGTACCTGGAAAGCCGCCCTGTGGTCGGGCCTCGCGGGTGCGATCCCGATTGAACGCAGCAGGGTGAACAGAAGGTCATCCGAACTTGCAGAATCCCTGCTCAAAGACGGATGGTCCCTTATCATCTTTCCCGAAGGAGGAAGAACACCTGACGGTTTCGGCCAGAGCTTCAAAGCCGGAATCGCACAGCTAGCCAAGAAAGCCGATGTTCCGGTAATCCCCGTCTACATCAAGGGCACCTACGACGCCCTTGGGAAGAATTCCAGGACCTTCAAGCCGGGACCAACGTCCATCAACTTCGGATTACCCCTTTTCCTGGGCGCGGACGAGGATGTCAGGATTTTTGCCAAGAGAATTCAGCAATCCGTGGACCAGCTCTCCTATGAACTCGAGACTGACTGGTGGACCGCCCGAAAAGCGGCTGCGGTTGAAATGACTCCTGAGCTGACTGGTCCAGCCGTTAAGGGTTGGAGGGATGAATGGCTTCGCACAAAATCCAAGGCAATCCGGATTGCCAGCGCATCCCGCTGGCCAAAAAAGAACTGAATCCGCTAACCTCAATCCACCAAACGCAAGCCCGAGGGAGCGATTGACATGACCTCTCCCGACATCTCTGTGACAAACTCGGTCAGATGACCCGGAAACACATACTCCGAAAATAGAATTGCATCCCCGGCGGAATCGAAAGTCGTCCGCAAGCATCTAAGAGCCGGTGATCCGTTTGGCACCCCCAAAAGCTTTGCATCCTCTTCTGCAATGGCGATAGCGCTGATAGTCTGTACTGCCCTCGACAAAGGCCGCTTTATCACGTTTCTGGTATTCAAGAGTTGATAAAACGAGTTCTGCTCATAGTCGCTGAGGGAGAAATCCTTAGCCAACGCTGAAGGAAGCCAGACGGTCACTCTTGCAAACGGAAGCTCATCAGCCAAATTTATCCTGCGAACCCGAAGCATCTCCTGTTCACCAAGAATCTCCGCGATCTCTTTAGATGGCCAGCGGATTTCTGAATCTAGAACTTTCCGTCGTGGTCGAACGCCTATCTCCGCCATTTGATCTTCGATGGTGGAAAATCGGCCGAGGCTCTGCCGAAGCGGCGGTGAGACGACCAGCCAGCCAAAGCCCTGCCTTGAGTCTACGTATCCCTCATTTCGCAAGACTTCAAGAGCCTTGCGAATGGTTATCCGGGAAGCCTCGTATAAAGTCGATAAAACTGCCTCGCTAGGCAAAACCTGATTTGCAGCAAGGGTGCCATCTATGATCTGCGACCGAAGTTCGCTGGCGATGTTTAGGTATCTGGGTCCAACCTGTCTTATACTTGTATTATAGCAAGTCCAAAGCAAGGAGAGCAAAAGTGGCAAAGGTGACAGCGGGAACTCCCCGAGAACTTGTCGAATCCGTCTACTCGCGACTCGAAGAACGAGTTTCACTCGGTAGAAAAAGATTGGGGCGGGGCCTTACACTGACAGAAAAGATCCTTTTCAATCATTTGGCTGACCCCGCGGCCCAGGAAACTGACCGGGGAAAGAGTTATGCGGAGTTCTATCCCGACAGAGTGGCCATGCAGGATGCGACGGCACAGATGGCTCTTCTCCAGTTCATGACCGCAGGACTTCCATCGGTGCAAGTCCCCACAACGGTCCACTGCGACCACCTCATCCAGGCGGAAGTTGGCGCAACGAACGACCTTGCCAAAGCAGAGACCACGAACAAGGAAGTTTATGATTTTCTGAGTTCCGTATCGGCAAAATATGGAATTGGATTCTGGAAGCCTGGCTCAGGAATAATACACCAGGTTGTACTGGAACAATATGCCTTTCCAGGCGGAATGATAATCGGCACCGACTCGCACACCCCAAATGCAGGCGGAATGTCGATGGTTGCAGTTGGAGTCGGGGGAGCCGATGCGGTCGACGTGATGGTCGGCGCAACGTTTGGACTCCGATATCCAAAAATCATCGGCGTCAAGCTCACTGGCTCTCTGTCCGGATGGACATCCGCCAAAGACATCATCCTCAAGGTGGCCGAGACTCTCACTGTGAGCGGCGGAACCGGAGCAATCATCGAATACTTTGGCCCAGGAACACAGACTATCGCGGCAACAGGAAAGGCAACCATCTGCAACATGGGTGCTGAAATAGGAGCCACTTGTTCTTTGTTCCCCTACGATGAGCACTCCAGCGCGTATTTGAAGGCAACCGGACGTGAAGAGCTGGCAGATTTGGCAAATAGTTATATAGACAACTTGAACCCGGATCCTGAGGTCGCCGACAATCCCGAGAAGTACTTCGACTCGGTCATTGAAATTGATCTCAATACCCTTGAACCGCATATTGTCGGTCCCCACACGCCCGATCTGGCGAGGCCCGTCTCTGCGATTGCCAAAGAAGCAAAGGAAAACTCTTGGCCGCTGCAGTTGTCAGCCACTCTGGTTGGCTCATGCACCAACTCCTCTTATCAAGACATCTCGCGAGCCGCTCACATTGCGAGGCAGGCCAAGGCTAAAGGCCTGAAAGTGAAGTCCCCCTTACTGGTCACCCCGGGGAGCGAGAGAGTCCGGGCGACCATTGAACGTGACGGGCTGCTTGCTGACCTCGAGGCCATTGGAGCAACTGTGCTTGCCAATGCCTGTGGACCATGCATCGGACAGTGGAAAAGAAGCGAAGTTGCCGAAGGAGAGCAAAACTCGATTCTGAACTCCTACAACCGCAATTTTCCAAAGCGTAATGATGGCAACCCTGGGACACTCTCTTTCATCGCATCTCCTGAAACTGTGGTCGCATATGCCTTGGCTGGAACACTCGACTTCAATCCTCTCACCGACGAGATTGCCGGAGTGCGGCTAGCATCTCCAATAGGGGAAGAGCTTCCTTCCAAAGGATTCGAGTCCGGAGAGGCTGGTTTTATCTCCCCCCCTGAAGACGGTTCATCAATTACCATCAACGTAGATCCCAAATCCGATCGCTTGCAGCTTCTCGAGCCGTTCTCTGCCTGGGATGGCAAAGACTTCGACAACCTTGTCGTCCTGATGAAGGCCAAAGGAAAGTGCACCACGGATCACATCAGCGCTGCGGGCCCGTGGCTCAAATACCGCGGCCACCTCGAAAACATTTCAGGCAACCTCTTCCTCGGAGCCAATAACGCATTTGCCCAGGGCGACGGCAGCTCCTACCCAGTTGGACATGGCTTCTGCAAAGTCCACAACGCAACCGAGAGCTACCCAGACATTGCGAAGCACTATCGCGAGGCAAATGTAGCATGGGCAGCAATTGGCGACCAGAACTATGGCGAGGGCTCATCAAGGGAACACGCCGCTATGGAACCGAGATATCAGAATGCAAAAGTCATCTTCGCAAGATCGTTTGCCCGAATTCACGAGACGAATTTGAAGAAGCAGGGCATCCTGCCGCTCACATTCGCGAACCCGGATACATACGACAAGATCGGCGAACGGGATACCATCTCAGTAACCGGGCTCAGCGGTCTAGCACCCGACAAGCCTGTCGTCTGTGTCATCAACCACGCAGACGGATCGAATGAAACTTTCGAAGCGACTCACACAATGTCGCAAGAGCATATTGATTGGTTCAAGGCCGGCGGAGCCCTGAACGTCATAAGGGCCGCCCAGTCCAAGTAATTGCTTGAACAAGTGCAGCTGTAAGTTATGCGGCTGCACTTGTTTCATTTGGTGACCAGTTCGATTCTTTCGGAATAAAGTCTTTCATGCGCAACAGTAAGCTCAGGGTCATCGATTGGCTCCAGAGGACCCAACACTAGCGAAATAAAGAAATCACACAATCCAGGATTGCGGGCAAATACCGGACCATGCATATAGGTTCCTATCGCTCTTCCTTGTATTGCCCCATCCACCTTCGTTCCGTAGTTGTTCCCGTTGCCCACCAGTACTTTGCCCAGAGGTCGTGCACCTTCCAAAAGCTCCGTTACGCCCTGATGATTTTCGTATCCCGTCAAGAGCGGCATTTTACCCAGGTCACTTGCTGGCTCTACAATCAGCTCGCCAACACTTCTTGGCCCTTCAGATCTGTGTGTCACGCAATCAAAAATCCCGATTCCATTTCGTGGTTGGAGATTTGGGCCAAGAAAAGAAGTGCCCATTATCTGAAATCCCGCACAAACCGCCAAAACGGCAGCTCCCCTAGCCATCGCCTGCTCAACCAGCCTGTCAATAGACAGCAGTTCGGCTGCCCGCGCTTGGGGACCGTCTTCGCCACCACCAATTAAATAAAAGTCACCATCAGCTGGAACACCACTTTGTAAATTTGCCTCCACGAGCGTGATCTCAAAACCCCTTAGAGCAAGCCGCTTCGAAACCACCAGAGCATTACCGGAATCCCCGTAGGTGCCCAACAGATCCGGGAAGACTGAAACCACTCTGATCTTCGTCATCTTACGATCCATTCGCCAAGTCGCCTAACCGAGTTCAATATGGGGGTCTCCGAACCATCCAGCGCTTTGCGCAAATCTTGAAAGCTGGTGTAGTTGCCGACGAAGGTAATGGCATCACCATGGCAGGCCTGTATAGCCCCAAGTGGGTCCTTGATAACGCGATGCGCCACATCCGCGTAATGCAGCCGTACCGAAAGATCCCAGGCGCGCTCCCCTGCCGCAATCACCTCTTTGCCTTTAAGCGACTCGAAAGGGACATCCCAGAGCCAGGAGGGATCCCGCCCATCTGCAATCCGCGAATTGATCCCGACGACTACGGAGGGATCGTCTCCAACCATGTCGAACACCTCAAGCCATCCTGCAGGATTCTTCGACAGGAGCAGCCTCACCGAATGACCATCGACAGATACACGCTTGTAACGGCCAGCCACTTCTGCCAACCGCGACATTCTCCTGGCAGCTGAGTGAAGATCAACATCGAGCAGGTATGCAATCCCCAGAGCAATGGCAGCATTCGCCACATTGCACTGGCCTGGCAGCTGCAACTCAACTCCAATTGCCGTCCCTGCCACGACAACAATCCTGCCTTCAATTGTCACATCTGGAGTAGGCCGCGTAAAGCCGCAACCGCACATCCAACCTGAGTCCGAAAACTCGATCTCACCTCCGCAAATTGGACAGGAACGGGCATCTTGCCTGAAATTTAGACCAGCCGAAACCCACAGCACTTCCGACGAGCCCTGGGCCGCATATACCACCAGCGGATCGTCACAGTTGGCCACCACCTTGATCTTTGGATTTGCACCCAAAAAAGCTCGCCACTTGGAGGAGGTCATCCGTGTTTCCGAAACTCGATCAAGTTGGTCCCTAGAAAGATTCAAAAGAGCAATTATCTTTGTATCCAGCCGTGTACCTATGACTGCCAAATAGGCCTCATCCACCTCGAAGACTCCAAGAGATTTCGACTCGGTCCAAGATTCACGCGATATCAGAGAAAATGCGACCCCTTCCTCCATGTTGGCACCGGTTACATTGGAGACGATGCCAAAGCTCCCTGACAACGCTTCCTTGCAAAGCGCCGTAGTAGTGGTCTTGGCATTAGTTCCACTTATCAACACCGTTGGCAAAGACTGGGAAAGATCCTTCATTGCATCGGGGTAAATGCGAAGTAACACTCTTCCTGGAAGAGCCGCCCCTTCGCCGATTCTGAGTCCCCGAACAATCCAAGAGGCCAGGCGTGCTACAACCATCGCAATCCGTAATCTGGGGTTAAGACGTGAATTTTCCACTAAAGAGCATCCTAAGTGTCTATGATCGACATGCCGCTGAGCAGGTACCTGCCGGCACCTCGGAATTATGGCGAAACCGCGCTTAAAGGCCACGGTTTAAAATAGGAAGGAGTTGGCGGGGGGAGCCAACTCCTTCATCAAGGCAAGGTACGGAGGGGGGTCCGAAACCTGCATTAACCATTATGCCTCGGTTTTTAAAATCCCTTGCAGCAATTGATAAGATACCTGCTATCTATTTAACCGATGGATATCAAACAGATGAAGGCGCTCATAGGGGTCGAGGATTACGGTGGATTTTCCAGCGCAGCGAGCGCGATGGAAACGGTTCAGTCGAACATCTCAACGCACGTCTCAAAACTTGAATCTGAGCTGGAGGTCATCCTGGTTGACAGGCGAACCGGGACTCTCACTTCGGAAGGACTGGCTGTAACTAAAAGGGCTCGACTGATCCTGCAAGAGATGGAAGCGATTCAATCGGATTTGCACGCCCTGAAGCACGATATCCGAGGAAATGTTCGCATGGGGATGATTGGCACCACCGCGCGATGGCTGATCCCAATCTTGGTGCCAGAGCTAAATAAGCGCCATCCAAACCTGCACTTCGTGGTATCAGAAGGTACAACCACATCTCTGGAAGCAAGATTGCACAACGGAACTGTGGATCTCGCCCTCGTCAATAAACCCCCGTACTCCGAAGAATTTGCATTCAGATCATTTTTTGATGAGCAGTATGTACTGTACATCAATGCCTCCCACCCGCTGGCTTCGAAACAATCAGTGACCATAGCCGACCTGGACCAAATCGATCTCATAGTGCCTCCTAAGGGCATCCCATTCAGGGATCTTCTTGACACTCTCGCAAAGCGGAGCAAGGTGGATTTCAATATCATTGCGGAAGTGGATGGAGTCAGGTTGATCGCATCTATGGCATTTGATGGCTACGCTCCAGCGATAATTCCTGCCACCGCGGTACCTCATTACCTGAGCGATTTTGCCGTGGTGCCCGTCAAAGATCTACCTAACCGTAAAATCGGCATTGCGAGACGCAAAAGGGCCCTTGAATCAGCACCAATGCTGTCGGTGCTGTCACTTCTTGACGAGGTGTTTTCCGGCGACGAACCGTCGCGATTTCCCATGCCGGCCGGAACACGAAAAATATCTAATAATCAAACATGATCAGCAAAATTTGGACTTTCCCATGTCTTTGTTCTTTATTTGTAAACCGCAGGAGTCAATCCCGTTATTGCCTGGCAATCGCCAATTATTGTGAAAGCTCATCAATTTAGGTTTTCGACCAGGATTGCA
Organism: Actinomycetota bacterium; assembly: GCA_004298555.1. Taxonomy (GTDB): domain Bacteria; phylum Actinomycetota; class Acidimicrobiia; order Acidimicrobiales; family Acidimicrobiaceae; genus SCQM01. The sequence goes on from SCQM01000075.1 coordinate 16,615, forward strand.
TATACTTGCTAGAGATCGCCATCGGTCCTAGCGGCACTGGCCAGCTAGCACGCCCATGCTTTGACTCCGCATATTCGAAGTTATGGGAGGCTGGATACAACCGAATGGCGATCTTTAAATAGAAATTGGCCGTGAATCCCTCTAATCAGTTGCGGCTTGTTTAGAGAAGAGGCAGGGGCCATGGGATACTTAGTCCGTTTCATGGTCCATCAGCGGGATCAGGACTTTTAAAAACAGTACCAAGGGAAAGGTTGAGTCATGGCTAAGATCTGTGACGGTCGAATTGTAATTGTTACTGGGGCTGGCAGAGGGATCGGCAAATCGCACGCACTCGAATTTGCGCGACAAGGGGCCAAAGTCCTAGTCAACGACATTGGTGCCGAAGTTGACGGAACAGGCTCGTCGGCAGGACCTGCCGGACAGGTCGTCGACGAGATACGGGCAATGGGCGGCCAAGCAATCGCAAACGGCGATGACGTTGCTGATTGGGAAGGTGCGCAGCGCATAATAAATTCTGCCATCTCAACTTTTGGCGGCCTTGACGTGCTTGTCAACAATGCTGGAATACTCAGGGACCGCATGATCGTAAACATGACCGACGCTGAGTGGGATGCGGTTATCCGAGTTCATCTCCGGGGGACGTTTGCGATGACACACTGGGCAGCCACATTTTGGCGTGAAAACTCCAAAGCCGGGCACACCAACGACGCCAGAATAATCAATACCTCATCAGCGTCCGGACTATATGGCAACGTGGGGCAAACAAATTATGGAGCCGCAAAGGCCGGAATAGCTTCGTTCTCCGTCATAGCCGCAATGGAATTGGCCCGCTACGGTGTTACGGTAAACGCAATTGCGCCTGCAGCACTCACCAGGATGACCGAGTCAGTGGCCACCCTTGGATTCAACCCTGAGAAAGATCCGGACAAGTTTGATGTATTTGCTCCCGAAAACATCTCACCGCTGGCTGTGTGGCTTGGATCCGCTCTTTCCAAGGACATTACTGGACGCGTGTTCCATGTAGTTGGCGGAAAGATCGATGTCGTAGAAGGATGGCATGCAGGCCCAAGCGTCGACAAGGGAGAACGCTGGAACACGGAGGAGCTCACCGGAGTCATTCCCGACCTGGTGGCTAAGGCACGGCCTAACGCAGACATGTCGGGAAGATAAACCTTAGTTTCCGATACTTTTCAATCCATATGCTGGCTATCCGGCAGAAAATGCAGCTCGACTTCAGATTCGCCCAGGCTGGCCGGACCTGAAGTCGAATCTCCAAAGAAAGGGTTTTGCCAGTCTCGTAAAAGATGCTGCGATGGTCAGGCGACCAAATGAGCTACAGTAGGGTGAGGTAGGGAGAAAAGAGAAATTTGACTTTCAATACCATTGAGCGCGAAATGACTGAACTCTTTGCACTGGTTGGAGACGGATTTGTCGGCGCCACCGATGCGCTTCTCTCAGGCGACCAAGCAGCAGCCAGAACTCTCATTGAGAGAGACCGGCTTATTGACGCACTGTACAGACAACTGCTTGGAACTGCCCAGACGATGCTGAAGGAGCAACGGCTCTCGTCGGAAGATATCAATTATCTCATCACAGTTCTGCGCCTCATTCCCGAACTTGAGAGAAGCGGAGATTTGGCAGAGCATATAGCCCAAAGAGCGCTTCTTGGAATCAGCAGCGAAATGACCCCTCGAAGTCGCGGAATCATTCAGGAAATGAGCGACGTGGGCACACAGATGTGGCGATTAGCCACTGACGCCTTCTGTGACAAGGACAATGAGCTGGCAAGTACACTCGACAGCCTGGATGACGAACTAGATGATCTGCACTTGTCCCTGATCGCAGAAATCGTAACCGGCACGATGTCGGTGGCAGTGGTAATCGAAATGGCCATGCTAGCCAGATTCTATGAAAGATTTGGAGACCATGCGGTTAACATCTCGAGAGCTTGCGCCCAATTTGCCCAACACTAGACCCACGCACACAGCATTACCGGGCTTCCTGGGAGAATCAGGCTCACCAATATCCATCGGGTAATGATCCAGAAAGTTTAGGATCGCCGGAACAAGGTGGATCCAACTGGTATTGGCTGTGTCCGACGGGTAATACTGTTTACTGGTAGCTTAGATGCGTTTTGGGGTACCAGATGTCTTCAAAAAGGATACTCGTTGGGGTCGATGACTCTCCCGAGTCACAATTAGCGCTTGATTTTGCAATCGATCTTGGCCGATCACTTAACGCCCAAGTGATCGCCTGCCATGCAATTGGCAAACTACCCAGATCACCCGACGGGCACCTAATGCAGCTTGAAACTTACCGCGCTTCCGTCGTCCGTGCATTTGAAGAAGACTGGTGCCGCATTCTTGACGAGTCGGGCCTGCATTCTCAAAAAATTATTGTTGACGGGAATCCAGTGAATACGCTTATGACGATCGCCGAGGAGGAGCAGGTCGATTTGATAGTCCTTGGGTCAAGACGCCATACCGTGGATTCATTCTTGGGTTCCACATCTCATCAACTTATTCAATATTCTGCCATTCCAGTTGTGGTAGTTCCATCAAAATCTAACTAATATCCAATCAGATGGAAGGTGAAACGGCATATAACCGCTAATCCCCTTCATTGTGCACAGAGACTAGTGCATCTTCGATTAAGGAGCAGAGCTATGCAAGTTAGAGAATTCAACAAGATCATTGTTGGCGTCGATGGTTCACCCAGCTCCAATGCTGCACTTGAATGGGCTGCTCAAGAGGCGGAAATCCGTGGCGCTTCGCTCGAACTCATTCACGCATGGAACTACCCGAACCTTGGATACGGAGGCTACGTAGCCGTTCTCGAAGATTTCGAAAAAGATGCTGCCAACGTCCTGGACGAAGTGGTATCGGCAACCCACGAAGCTCATCCAAATCTTAAACTGGTCAGTTCGCTTCTCCAAGGCCCGACTGCCCAGACCATTATGGAGAGAGCAAAAGAGGCTGATATGGTCGTCGTGGGATCAAGAGGCCGGGGAGGATTTAGTGGCCTTCTTCTTGGATCGGTAGGTCAGCAGCTCGTTCATCACTGCCCCGTGCCCGTTGTCATCATCCACTTAGCTGAATAGAGGCCCGCTCCAAACCAGTCACTGAACCTGACTGGTTTGACAAATCATCGTAAGGTCTCCTTTTATTTAATCTCTAAAGCACGTTCGAAGTGACAACGCTTCGAGACAGCGTATCTATCAGCACACCGCCTCTATACCACTTAGGAGAAGACATTGGATTTGGGCCTCAAAGGGAAAAAAGCACTCGTAACAGGTGCATCCTCTGGACTCGGTCTGGGTGCGGCAAAATCCTTGATCGATGAAGGGGTAAGAGTGGTGATAGCCTCCCGCAGCGAACAAAAGCTCAAAACAGCTGTTCAGGCACTTGGCTCCCGGGCATCGTACAAAGTTGTAGATCTCTCCGAACCTCGCAATGCCAAAGGACTCGTCCAAGAGACAGCTTCTGAACTTGGAGGTCTTGACATCCTGGTTTGCAACTCCGGCGGCCCGAAAGCTGGTGGCTTTTACAATGTCGATCTCGATGACTATCGCAAGGCTATCGACTCCAATATGCTCTCATCCATCGAGCTGTCCAGAGCGGCAGTGCCTTATATGGAAAGTGCCAATTGGGGACGAATCATTGCAATCACCTCGTTATGGGTTAGACAGCCATCGCCGGGATTAATACTTTCAAATGCTGCCCGAACCGGACTGACGGCTTTTTTCAAAACCATGGCGCAGGCAGTCGCCAGCCGAAACATCACTGCAAACACCATACAACCGGGTTTCCACCAAACACAGAGGCTCAGCGATCTGAACGGCGACAATCTCGCAGCGATTGCAAATCAAGTTCCTGCAAGATCTCTTGGCTCGCCGGATGATTTTGGTGCCGTGATCGCCTTTTTGTGCTCCGAACAGGCAAAATATGTAACCGGTGTGTCTCTGCCAGTGGACGGCGGACTATATGCCGGCCTCATGTAAGAAGAATCCCCTTCTAAACCCAAGGAGAAAAATTGATTCGTCACACAGTAATCTTCACTTGCAAACCCGGTACACCCCAGCAAAGTATTTCAGAGGCGATTGAAAACGCGAAACATCTCCTACCCGGCATTCCTGGGGTTCGTTCATTTACCATCGGCCGCGATTTAGGATTGCAGCCCGGTAAATCGGGTGAGATGGCAGTCGTCGCAGACTTCGACTCGGTTGACGATCTAAAGACCTACCTGGATGACAAAGTCCACCAGGATTATATTAAGGACAACTTGGCATCGATTGTCGACACGAGAATTTCGGTCCAGTTCGAAATCTAGGCTCAACAAAGCTCGATATTGATCTCGTAATCACCTGATTCGACAGAGCAAGCAAGCCGGCCCTCCAAGGTCAGCCGCATCAACTCATCAACTAGTCCCTGACCCCTGGCCATGGAAAACGAACCTGATTTAGTGTTCCGTTCCTCGATCTCCTGCCGCCATCGCGAATTGGACTCCCACATGCCAGTCAGGCCTTCCCGGTCATGATTCAGCCTCGCGATCTCATCCATCTCCGTTTTAAAATGATCCAGGATTCCTGGCAGATAGCGGTTTTCCAGTATGAATGGAACAACCATAGAACTTGCAGATTTGCAAACCCTCGTAGCATCCATGAAACTTCCCGCCGCTAAACGCGAAACGATCGGCTCGTCGCCCGAACCTCGCACCAGTTTCACCAGTGCCAAGGCAATAAGATGCTCCAGATGGGACACCTTTGCTACCGACCGGTCATGAATCCTGGACTTCATAACTCCTACCCGGGCCTGCAAATCTGAAGTAATCAGCTGCATCAATCGCACAAGGGCATCAGCCGTGCCGTTACTCACGTCGACGCCGGGAGTAAGGATCCACGTCTTTCCCCGAAACAGGCCTTTTTTGGCTCCAGCAAACCCAGAAACGTCAGAACCCGCCATTGGATGACCACCGATGAATTCAACCCCATCGGGCCACGGAGCGTCTCTTGCCCAGTCCATTAGGTAATCCTTCGTCGAGCCGACATCGGTGACAATATGTCCAGGCAGAAGATGGGCCATTAGGCTCTCTATCACGCCAATGCTTTGGTCGACTGGCACCGCAATGATGATCATGTCCGACTGAGCTGCCAATTTTTCCAGACTTTTGCACAGCTCAAAACCCTCAGAAACACCTGCGCTTTGCGCTTGCCTGCTTCGGGCGTAGAAACTCACTCTCGACTTTCCGACAAGATCCAAGGCAATCGAACCTCCGATTTGCCCCAGTCCAATAATTCCAACTGAAGGTCGGTCAGGAGAGGTCATAACCAGATCCTAGACAGGCGCGACTTGGGGATGTTTCAGCCTGGCAAGTTCCTCAGGACCCGAAGAGCCATCTACGCTGCCCAAAGGAAGAAGCGATGACGGTGTAGTCACTTCGATGCCCTTCCATCGGGGGTATGATCCGAGAAGCTTGACGGATGCTCCGAACTCCAACAAATCGTCGAGGGCCGCTTGGACACTGCTATCACTTATATGCCCCTCGCAGATTATATGGAAAGCATAATTGCCAATCCTGGCCTGCAAAGGACGGGAGAGAATCGATGTCATGTTCACGCTATGCCTCGCAAACCGCGAAGACAGCTCAGCCAAGAACCCGACCTTGTCAGCCGAAGGAGTAACAACGACGGAAGTCTTGTCATCACCGCTCCTGGGTGCCACTTCTCTGCCGATCAGAACATATCTCGTTCTAATGTCAGGCGTGTCCAAAACCTCAGCTGTATGCAACTGCAGGCCTGCATTCTGTCCCACCTTGGGAGGTGCCAACGCCACCACGCCCGGGCCGGCCTCCTCGCGGACAATCCTGCAAGCCTCCGCGGTTGAAGCAGCATGCAAAGTGACCAGGCCTCTCTCCTTGATGAATTGGCTGCACAGGTCAAGTATCAGCGGATGCGATACAACAGTTGTGATCATGGCATCGGGGTCGGATCCAAATGCGCAAATGTCCTCGACAAGCACAACCTCTTCGCGTATGAGCACCGATTCGACGTCAAATATAAGCCTGTCCAAAATCGTCGTAAGCTCACCGTTGGTTGAATCTTCCAAAGGGACTACCCCAAGAGAGCCTGGCATGTAATTGACCGTCTGGATAATCTCCGCCACAGAAGACATGGGAAGGGGCTCCGGATCAGTCACGGTCGTGAGCAAATCAATGGCTCTATGGTCGGAGGTACCAGCAGGTCCGAGATAACAAACAATCACGCAAGTGATCCTAGCTACCAAAATCCCCGTCTACCTCAAAATTGATTTTGATTGGCTGGACATTTTTGTTATCTACCTGAAAATATTCCCAGAGGCTACCAAAAGCTGGGTAAGCAAATTGATCGATCTGCGTGGCCCGAGTCCGGTTAAACAGTACGCATTGTATTCCGGCCAAGCGGTATTCGCCTGTGTCACATGCGGCCACGATGCCGACACAAACATCAACGCAGGACACAACATTCTCCCCGAAGGACTTTCGGTGGCAGAAAGCCTCAGGCAACAGATGTAGCGGACTTTCAGCCCGGCCATACGGCAACCGTATCAGTGCGCTGTGACGGTTCTAGAACGTTACTCAGGTCGCTGTCAGGTCGCTCTTTCCGGACGGGCTGGGGTTCTGCCTCCCCATCGATGAATCCAGGGGCTTCTCATCCCACACCCCGTTTCGGTGAGGAACGCCACGAGGTCAGCTCAATAGTAGATGCATGAGGGTGGAAAACCCTTCAAAGCAAGAATTCTTCCGACACTCGCTTCTGCAGCTGACCTCGGGAACGCTACGGAACCAATCGCTTGTGACAATGCCAGTCGGGCAGCAAGAAAGTTGGCCATCTGATTTGGATTCGATGAGGCAAGCATTACCATGTCAACTCCCGCCTCGGCCGACTCCACAGCCGCCTTGCTCAAATCTGCCTGATAGGAAGATATTGAAACAGTCTCTAAGGAATCACTTATTATCATTCCGTTAAAACCAACCACGTTCCTTAAAATCGATACCGCCCTGGGACTAAGTGAAGCCGGGGTCGCGCCGGTAAGTCCAGGGACAGACGCATTCGAAATCATCACGGCCTTGACATCAGTAGCTAATTGCTTGAATGGAATCATTCCCGTCACCACCAGTCTCGAATATGGCAAAGTCGCGGCTGCGGCAAAATCCGTATTGCTGGCAGCGCCGCCCAGGCCCGGAAAATGCTTTATCACTGCCGTGATCCCGGCCTTTTCCAAACCAGCAACAAATGCCCGTGCATATTGCACAGTTATGGTTGGATCGGCAGAAAAGGATCGACTCCCGTCAGGATTGGTCATAGACGGCCCTGGACCGGCATCCAGGTCAACTACCGGAGCTAAATCCATATCCACACCCAGTGACCGCATGCCTTGGCCTACTCGGTAACTCAAATCCTCAACTTGAGAAATGGTCATGGTTCGGGCCATGGATCTGGGCCATGGCATCGAAGAGACCAGAGCGGACAATCCTTGGATCCCTCCCCCTTCCTCGTCAGCCATAAATATTGGAGCTACATCGCCTAAGGCCGTCTGTTTCAAATTGGCAATCGCGGTTCCTAAACTAGACGACGAAGAGTTGCCCATCAACACCACACCGCCAACTCCGTATCTAACGGCCTGGCTGATGTTCGACAGTGCCCCACCATTCGCCGATACCGCGAGCATCTGGGCTGCCATTCTATCGCTGCTCCATTTGCCAATGTCTATGCTTGACGAGCAGGGAGATGATGTTGCTTGCTTTGGCACAAGGGCGGGCACAGAGGTGGACGCCTTCACCGGAGGCAAAGCCACAGGTTTTGGGGTTAGACGCCTTGAAGCGGTGACCGATGATTGGAATCCGCTACAGCCCGCTAAAACTGTCGCAGATACTGAAAAAATTGCGACGAAACCAACTGCGCGAGTCCGGTAATGTCTAAAATTCACGCACAGCTCCCCCTAGCCAACTTGTTCAAGTATAGGACTTGCCCGCAGGGAGACGAAACTCTCAGCGCCCATGGGAATATCGGGCGCCGATTTCCGTCGCAATCGCAGTCAAAGGAATCTAAATTCCGGCTGCCTTTGACCAAAGTGTCCTAAAATCTCAAGACACCATATTTCAACTGCGCTTATATAAGATTTTTCGCTGATATCACCAAGTGGGCCGTACAGGACTTGAACCTGTGACCCCTTGCGTGTCATGCGGTCAGAGTCCTTTTCGCTGATGGTCGTCCGTGATCTTTATTGGCTGTTACAAGGACATTTTAGTTCGTGATTGGTCGGGTGTAACCCGGTGACATCATCGGCGTTGCTTACGGCGTTGCTTACGAATTGGTTTGAGGTGACGTCTTTGAAAAGCCAATTGCCACTCGGTAGGACGTAGGAAGTCTCGCGGGTTATGGTCCTCCAGGGGCCGACCTCAACGATCTCCGACTGGAGGCTAGGCCCGTGGGGCAATCGCTAAGGCTCCGTCAAAGGCCGTGCTCTACTTTTGCCATGGTAGCAATGGCTTTCGCTAGGACCGGTGAGTCGAGAATCTCATCCCAGCTTGAGTGCAAGCTTCGAGCGACCTCACTTGTATTTTTTGAAATCGCTTCGAGAGCGCACAAAGTGAGCTTGTCGAAGCAGTAGATCGTGGTCAGGAGCCATGCGGATCGGCGTTCGTCGCTGACCCCCTCAATCCTGATTTGGGAATCGGTGATCGAAAGGATGAAGTCCACTGCGTTCATGTGGGCTGCGTTTGATGTTGATTTGTGGAGGATTTTGAGAATCTCGAACTTGGGCGGATGCTTGATCTTTTTCCAAGTTTCTGGCACGTGCTTGTAGGTTCTGTGCGCTAGCTTCTCCCCTCCGCCGTGCTGTGTCCAGAGTTGTTGGATTATAGAACTATCGATACTTGGCGTTTGCTGGTGGTCCAGACTCGGTCTTGCCGACATGTCGGTGTACTGCCACTCCTTATAGAGCCCAGCCTCGTAACGAATCGCGCGTTGGGCCGGTGTTCCGGATTCGGCTTTGTCGGCGATGAAATGTAGGTGCGTCCAGGACTCAGTGAGTCCCCGTATCAGAGAAAGCGCCGCTAGAGACGAAGCGCGAGTTCTTAGACACTGAAGGACTCCCGAGAAGTTGGCGCTTGCGCCTAGGTGGAGGCGCCAAACGGTGACCTCGGGCATAGACGTCGAGAGGATGCCCACTTCGGCTACCTCTATCAGCCGGTTGTGTGCTGCCCAGACGTTTTTCTCTGCTAGATCAAGGACTCTGGCGAACGCATGCTCGAATTCGTCAGATGGGGCATCGAGGTTAGGTGTCAATTTTACCTCCGCTGGGTTGCTTTCGAAAACCCCTTGAGGACCTCTGTAAACCGTACTGCAAGACTGGTCGGGTGCGTTCTCTGTATTACAGCACCCGCAAAATACATCCCGATTTAGGTCGGTCTAGGGATGGGTCCTAGAAAGTTGCGCTGAGCATTCCTACGTCGATGATTGCGGATTGGGGGACTCTGTTTCGCGCGCGCTTATTCGCGGCCATTTCATCACCGAGTTTTGCAAGATTAGCGAGTTTTGATCGGGCCACGGGATCATCGAAGATCTTTGCGGGCGATTCAAGCATCGGAAAAGCCTTCGTGAATGCTGCTTTCTCGCGATAAGCCGTCCGTGGAGACTCTTTCCACCATTCGGCCACCTCTTCGACCGTTGGATCACGTTGTAACGATTCTCTAGTGACTGCCCACATCCATGCCCAGAGAAGTGCCGTCTGGGCCTTCAAGAATCCAGCATTTCGTATACCAATCTCGATCCAGGTTGCTTTCCGACTCTCTGGACCTACTAGCGAACTCATATGAACCTTACCCCCTTGCGTCACCATTAACCATAGTCGATTGACATAATTCTGTCAGCGGCACTATACTGACAGAATTATGTCAGTAGAACATCTTCCTCCATACCTCGAAAGCTCGGTACCACGAATCCTGGAGTTGCCATCCGGGGTGGTTGAGCCGTCTCTAGCGGCGTATAGTGGGATCTCGACTCAATCGGAATGCCAACTCGACGATGAGCGTACGTTCCTACTAGACAGCATGGTAAGCGACGTTGGAAGCGACCGTGTGTTCGATAGGTCTGCATCGGGACTTTTGATTCCCATATGGGCCGCCGAGCCTTCGGCGAAGGCGGAATGCGAGGCCGAAGGCCTCGCTGATTCTTTTCCTTGTCAAAGTGACATAACTGTTGGGCCCTATAGAGCGTCTGTTGCTCTTGATACCGGAGAAGCATCGATCATCTACGCACCGCGACGGTCACTGGGTAGGTCCTGGATGGCCGTAGATGAGTATTGGGAAGTGCTTGCAACTGATGATGGCGAGGTGATTGCAAAACGGCCACGAGATTCAGATTCGGTGCGCCATGCGAAGAATCTTGAGAGAGCAGACAAGCGCGCTCTCGTCGCCCTCCGTCGCTACTGCGTCCGGAATTCTCTTCTAAAGATGCTCACACTAACATACGCTGACGCGCAGTTTGAGATCAGAGCTGCCAAACGGGACATCAATGCTCTATTCGTCCGCTGGAGGCACCTCAAGGACGGTCAGCCATTCCCATACGCTTACGTATTGGAGCTGCACCCTGGAGGCCATGGACTTCACTCTCACCTTGCCGTGCCTCTTCGATTTATCGACAAACATTGGCTTCAAGAGACCTGGGGGCATGGGATTGTTCACTTTAGAGACCCTAAACCCCTACGTGACCCTGACTTGCGTGAGCGCGCTCGACGGCTCTCCGGATACTTGGCTAAATACATCTCAAAGGATATGATTGGCGCCCACGAATCGAATCGCCACCGGTACGAGGTTGCGCAAGGCTTTGGCGTCAAGATGGTCCGCCGCTCGTTTTCGAGCCTCAGAGAGGCAAACCAGTGGCTGGTGAACTTCAGGGGCGAGCGCTTTAGACAAGTGTGGTCCTCTGCGGATACTCCGGATTGGGAGGGACCTTTCGCATTGGTTTACAGGTCCCCTGGACGTTGTGAGGGGAGGTGAAAAATGAGAGAGAAAGTCACCAACCCGTCGGTCGCTATTGCCTACGGTCCTTTGCTTCTTACCATTACCGAGGTATCTGCACTTCTGAACCTTGGTCGCACCAAGACCTACGAACTAATCATGGGTGGTCGAATAAAGAGCGTAAAACTCGGACGAAAGCGACTAGTGCCTTTGGCCAATGTCGAGAGGTATGTCTCCGAGATCAGCGCAGAGTAATGAGGTGGTTGGAGCTAGGCGAACGATAGGCGTGCTTGGGCCGTAAGGGGTCCCGGCCAGGGATTCCCTTACGGCCCCGTCGCCTAATTTGGCCATAGTGTCGCGCTCATTGCAGCTGCCGCTGCCTCGCGGTCTGGCGCAAGGATGTGGCCGTACACGTCGGCTGTCATACGTATTGACGAGTGACCTAGTACCTCGCTCACTACCTGAATCTTCACCCCTTGGGCCAACATTAGGCTGGCAGCGGAATGCCGGAGTTCGTGCGGATGCCAATCACCCAGACTTGCCTTCTGGCACACTATCTTGAACTCTCGATTCAAGTTTCTCGGATCGAGTGGTGTTCCCACGGAGCTAGTAAAGATGTAACCTGTGTCTTGCCACGCTGGCCCAAGTTCCAGCCGCTCCCTTGCTTGGCGGACCTTGTGAGCTTTCAGATCCTCAACAACTCGAGTTGGCAGGTTGATCGAGCGGCGGCTTCGAGCCGTCTTGGTGTCCTTAGTTGCGAGCGACCCGTTCTCGCGCGTGAGCTGTCTTCTGATCGAGACCGTGCCTTCTTTCGGATTGAAGTCGTCCCATTTGAGACCAAGTGCCTCTCCCCTTCGCAACCCGGTTGAAAGCATTAGCGCGTAAAGAGTTTCGCTCCTGTGGCCCTTCAGGGTATCCAGAAGGTGGCGGGCTTGCTCGGGTGTCAGCGTCCTACCCTCCTTGCGTGTCGCCTTTGGAGGACGTGTCAGACTCGCGACATTTCGTGTTACGCTCCCCCACCGGACTCCCTGATCGAGCGCTTGCGCAAGGACTGAGCGAATCCTACGAACTGTTGACAC
>SCQM01000076.1 GCA_004298555.1 Actinomycetota bacterium
TGCGGAGCTTGATAAAACAAGACTGGGGATCACCCAAAATTGCAACGTCATTCACAAAGTCAGTCGGCAGAGTGTCGGCAACTAAATCGAGACCCTCTCCACCCAGGGACGGGAAGGCTTCGAGTCCGAGAGAAACAAGCCAATTCCTATACTGCTCAATGCGCAGGTACGATGCCATTTCCCGTCTGAGCCGCCTTTCGGAATCTCCGTGCGCATCCGACAAGGCGACACGTACGAAAGCTGTCTTGTCAACATGACGCTGGGAACCACCTAGCTGTGACACCAACACGGAGGCCTTGGATCTCGGCAGGAAATTGAAGATCATTCCATCGGCCAACTCGAGCGCCAGCTTTCGCATGGCCGGACCGAGAGTGGCCAGATAAATCCGTGGCCTCTGATGCGGAACTACGTCAAGATGAAATCCTACAGAGCTGAAGTGCCTGCCTTCCGCGCTAGTGCTTTGCCCGCCAAGCGCCTGTTGGATGATGGCAATGGCATCACGCACCTTTGCCAAGGGATGTCCAAACTCCCTACCGTGCCAGCCCTCGATGATCGTCCGCGTGGACACGCCAAGCCCCAGCGAGACCCGGCCAGGGGCCAAATCGGAAAGCGTAGCTGCGCTCATCGCAAGCACTGCCGGAGAACGGGAGTCCAACGGAACTATGGCAGTCCCAAGTCCTATCCGGCTTGTTGAACCCGCCAGAGCCGCCACAACCGAGATTGCGTCAAATGTGCTCACTTCTGGCGCCCAGACCGCTGAGTATCCAAGTTCTTCCGCCTCGATCCCGAGCTTCACGGCATCACTTGCCCGGCAAGCTCTGGAAGGCAGCAGAATGCCTAGACCATTCATGATGCCGCCGTCAGCCGCGGCCGAGCCCGGCCGACTGCCGACTGCCCCGTCGGATCCCGAAAACATCTACATAAGTGCAAAGTTCACCTGACCCAATTCTTTCATAATTGCATTCTTCTGAATCTGGTTGGTACCTTCAAAGATCTGGAGTATCTTGGCATCGCGGAAATAGCGCTGAAGCGGAGCGCCCGCCCCAACCGACATTTTTCCAGCCACTTCCAAGGCCTCGTTGGCCACCTTCATCGCAACTTCACTGCAAAAGGCTTTGACGCTTGAGGCCTCCCACATCAAAGGCAGCCCCCCGCTGGCATCGGACCGTGATGTGACATCGTATAAAAGGGTCCGGGCAGCAAATACCTGCATAAGAAGATCTGCGAGTCTATGCCCTTTTGACTGATGGCTGCTGGTGAAAGCCCTCAGGTCACGATCATTTGGCGCCACTATCTTCATCAACTGCTCGAATGCGCCACGCGCAACACCGACGCTTACAGCCCCAATGAGCGGCCTGCTCCATCGAAGCGTGCTAAGCGCCAATCCAATTCCCTCGCCAATGGCACCAATTGCAGACGCTGCTGGAACGCGGACCTCCTCCAGCACGAGATCTCCAGTCGGGGAAGCCCTTAAACCCATCTTGTGCTCATACCTGGCAATCGAAAGGCCAGCTGTATCTGCAGGCACCACGAAGGCAGTGATTGCTTTCGAACTTCTTTCTGGGCTTGTTCTGGCGAAGACAAGGTACCTGGTAGCCATGCCTGCATTGCTAATAAATCTCTTGCTGCCGCTTATGACGAACTCGTCGCCGTCTCTGCGTGCAGTCGTTCTCATTGAAAGGATGTCTGAACCGGCCTCTGCTTCCGTCAAGCCCCACCCCCAAATGGTTCCTTCCCGCATTTCGTCAAGAAGTCGCCCGGCCAGCGGGGAACCTGAGAGCAAAATCGTGTGTCCGACAGTCAGCTGGCTTTGCACAAGCACAGCAGTTGAAGTACATCTGGCTGCGAGTGCTTCTATCCATCGGCACTGCTGGGTTAAGGTCGACTCCCTTCCATCTCGGCCATGCACAGCCTTCCAAACCCCGTACTCTTTGAGCAGCGAGATCACCTCCGGATCGAACTTCTCTTCACGATCCATCTTCTCCGAATATTGTGCTATGACTGCAGCAAACCTCTCTGCTTCGATTAATTCCGGCGATGAATCCTCATTTTGATGCAGGTGATCTAATTGTTCCATGGCTCAGTCCTCATCTTCCAAGAGTTGCGCGTCAGCTAGCCACTGCTGAAGCTTTAATTTTTGCGGCGTTGACGGTGATATTGCGTGTGAAAGCCCCCAAACATGCCAAATGCCCAGGCCTGCAATTTTCGGCGGCACTTGTCGAATTTAGAGCTGCGGTCGGGCCGCCCATCTGCAGCTTGCTGCCGGCATCTGCAACCGCCACAATGCTGGCTCTCCCACCAGCGTGGTCATCCTCATGACTCGCAGCCGCAAAGTCTGAAACTGTCGAGTAGGCGGAAAGCGGAGGCTTTGCTTTTGTAGCCTGCCTGCCTTTGGCGCATTGGCTGATGGCATCATTGGACCGCATCTTCATATTAAAATCAACCGCAAGGTCCATTCGAACGGGATTAAAAGGAGATAGCCAACCCTGGCCTTCATGAGCCAGCCCGTTCAGCACCGGTCCCATCAAATAACCTCGCAACCGTGATGACCCCCGGACTTTGGCCTCCTCAGCGGAGGCGGGTCCCAGGGACTCTTGAGCAGCAGGCCTTGCGATGTCCACTTCAACCCGCGGAGCAGCAAGCCCGCCGGATCCTGAAACCGCAGCGCATAACTTCTCAGAGCGGGCGCAAGGACCAGCCCCGTTTTCCGCCACCAGCCGCCATGACTTCCTGATATCGTCCAGCGCATGTATTTCAGGGCGACGTGCTCCGTCACCTTCTAGTTCGAGGATGTCCAAAGCAGACTGGCCGCCTATTGGAGGCACAGCCGAACTATTGGCATCTTCACCATTTCTGCCACAGCTGCTCAACACAGCAACCCCGTCCCTCCGTCTAGACATTATTCCGGGGCACAAAAACAATCTTTTACACAAAGGGATACGAAACCGGCTCAAATGCTCCGAGACTCTCCGAGCCTCAAACCGACCGCCAGCTCCATCGCACAAGCCGTTCAGATATCTCTTCGCATCACCACGACCTACGACCATAGGTCCAGCTCCTTTGCGCGGAATGGCAACTTAACCGCGGAAGATAATCACGATGGAGGCTGTTCCACATGACCATCTTCTCTAAAGGGCTGGACCCATGGCGCCTGTATGAAACCTTAGGTCCAATGATCCGTCAACGAATCAAGAAGGCTCATCCCTAAGCTTGTATTAACGGCCCTTCCAGTTTGCGGGGCGCTTGGCGTTGAATGCGGCGTGAAACTCTGCATAATCCTCACTGTTCATCAAGAGTGCCTGCACCATCGCTTCGAGCTCAAGCGCTCCGGAAAGCGGCATGTCCAATTCACGCGAAATGAGTGACTTGGTCTGGGCATACGCAAATGATGGACCCGTAGCAAGGCGGGTAGCCAAAGCATTCACGGTCTCTTCGAGTTCGCTGTCATCCACCAGCTGCGATGCCAAGCCATACTTGTCCGCCGTCTCGGCATCGATCGTATCTCCGAGCATCAGCAGCTGAGTAGCGCGACCAAGACCAACGATTCTGGGAAGCAGATAGGCAGAGCCCATGTCCGCGCCAGCCAGACCGACTTTGGTGAACAAGAAGGCGAATCTTGCCGATCTGGATAGGATCCTGAAGTCGGATGCCAATGCAAGGACAGAACCTGCTCCCGCCGCCATACCCTGTATCTGGGCAATGATTGGAACTGGGCACTCTCTCATAGCTTTGACCACGCTGCCGGTCATGCGGGTGAAGTCCAGGAGCTCATCTGGACGCATCTTCAAAAGCTCACCAATTATCTCGTTTACATCACCGCCTGACGAAAATGCCCGGCCTTCGCCACGGATGACAATGACGCGTACGTCGCCCCGCAGCGGAATCTCGTGCAGGAAATCTCGCAGGTCTGCATAACTCTGAAACGTCAGAGCATTTAGCTTGTCAGGCCGATTGAGAGTTATATTTGCTATTTGGTCTTTAATTTCAAGTCGGAAATGCTCCGACTTATCGGTGAATGGAATAGTTCCGCGGAACAAAGCCATTTAGTGACGCCTCCTTGGGTTAGTTGATGCTGTTATTTAGTACTTTTCTTATCTTGATTTGAGCGGTAGAGTGACCGGCCGATGATTGTTCTCTGTATCTCCGATGCGCCTTCATAGATGCGCGTGGCCCGCACCTCCCGATAAAGATGTTCAAGAAGATGGCCGCGCACCAGCCCTCGGGCTCCGTGAAGCTGGATGGCTGAATCTATGACAAACTGTGCTGTTTCAGTCGCATATAGCTTGGCCATTGCCGAACGGTGTGTAATTTCAAACGATGATGCGCCACTGTCATATGCTGAAGCGGCTGCATAGACAAGGAGCCTCGAAGCCTCGAGCTGCGTGGCCATGTTTGCAAGTGCATGGGCCACCGCCTGCTGGTCGGAGAGGTAACCGCCAAAAGCCTCCCTGGTTGACGTGTACTCCACCGCCGCATCCAGTGCAGCTTGGCCCATGCCAACCGCAAATGCGCCGACACTAGGACGGAAAAGGTCGAGAGTCTTCATCGCGACGCGGAATCCCCTGTCAACCTCGCCAAGGACTTCGCCTCTTTCGACCCGGACACCGTCGAAAGTCACGGTTCCGATTGGATGGGGCGCCACCAGATCAATGTGCTCCCCTCCTACTCCCTCCCGGGCGCCTGGAACCGCAAACGCGGTCACGCCTCTGGCTCCTGCGTCCGGTGTAGTGCGCGCAAACACGGTGTAGATGTCAGCTTCAGGAGCATTGGAGATCCAAATCTTTTCGCCAAACAGCCTCCAGCCATCGCCGTCAGGCTCAGCCTTCAGCTCAAGGGCAGCTGCATCAGATCCGGCTCCTGTTTCGGTCAACGCAAACGCTGCCACCGCGGTCCCCGCGGCAACTTTGGGGATCCACTCGTCAACGATCTCCTGGCTGCCGGACTGAAGTATCGGATAGGCACCCAAGCCTTGGAGAGCAAGTGCCGTTTCGGATTCCGTATTGACCGAAGCTAGAGCTTCCCTGAGAATACAGAGTTCCATCGCCTGGGCTTGCCGACTTTGCTTTCCAGAACTGGATTTGGGGAAAAGGCCCTCGAGCAGCCCCCGCTTTCCCATGGTCTCAAGCACCTGACGATTGACGTGGCCAGGCTCACCAGCTTCGGCGAGGGGGACCAGCTCGGTCCTGGCAATTTCCCTGACCTCCTCAATCCGCTGTTGCTGCCGTTCTGTGAGCGAAAACAATCTGCTTGGCAGACTGCCGGTATCGCCAGAATTTGAAGTCATATCCAAACCGACCTTTCAACCTACCATTGTCAGGCCGCCGCTGACAGATATTACTTGCCCGGTTACATATGATGCCTGCTCAGATGCCAGGAACGTGATAACGTGAGCTATCTCTGCGGGGTCACCCAGCCTGCGGAAGGGAATGGCGCGCACCAGTGCCTCCTGAATCTTTTCAGGCTGCATTCGCAATAGCGGGGTATCTGTGGGGCCTGGAGCAACACAGTTCACATTGATGTTGTAGCGGGCCATCTCGCGGGCCAGCGATTTGGAAAAGGCGATGACGCCACCTTTTGCCGCGGCATAAACAGTCTCACCCAGACTTCCAACGCGGCCCGCGTCGCTGGAAACGTTGACTACCCATCCCCGCTGGCCAGTCTCGACTAGCGCAGGCAGAAAGGTGTGGCACATATTGATATTGCCCATCAGGTTGAGAGCGATGACCTTGTCGATGAAGTCCGGCTCATTTGTCAAAAATGGTGCGCCTACATTCCATCCGGCACCGTTGACGATTATGTCACAGACACCAAGCTCCGCCTCGACCTCTGGACGAAGATTCTGGATGCTTTGGCGGCTCGTCACATCGACCACAAATGCCTTGGCTTTACCTCCAGCCTCAATAATGGAATCAACCGTTGCCTGCGCAGCAGTTAGATTTATATCCACCACTGCAACTTCAGCTCCGGACTCTGCCATTACCAACGCAACCTGGCGCGAGATGCCAGATCCAGAGCCGGTGATGACTGCCCTGTGTCCGCTAAGATCAATATTCATTTTGTCTACCTTTCCCCAACAAATGCTCGTAGCCGCTGTTCAGCCTCTTTGGAGACATGCAGCTGCTTTTGCTCAAACAACTCACCTGAGTAACCGTCACTTGACCCGTACCGGTTGATACAACGCTTGATGGCAGGCTGCGCGGGGCCCGCCACTTCCAAAAGCATCGAAGTCACCCGGCTCAACTCCGCATCGAGGTCCTTCTCAGCAACACACCATTCAACGATTCCCAGTCTTTCCGCCTCGATGCCGCCGATGAGCTCTCCAGTCAATATCAGGCGCATGGACCGCCCTCTTCCAATCAATCGGGTAAGGCGCTGCGTTCCACCCCCCGCAGGCAGAAGTCCGATACGCACCTCCGGGAAGCCGATTCGTGCGCTATCGGCAGCAATGCGCAGATCACAAGACAATGCCAATTCGAGTCCGCCGCCGGTAACGGCGCCTGAAAGCACGGCTACCGTCGGCATCGGGAGCTGCTCCCAGGCAAAGTAGGCATTCTGAATTCGGCGGGCAAACCCGTCCAGTCGAGTGAAATCATTCGTCTCGAGAGCGGAGACCATCTGCTTGATGTCTCCTCCGGCTGAGAAATGGCGTCCAGATCCCCTCACAACCACCACTGAGGGATTGGCACCTTTGATCTCATCCAGCACCAGATCAAAACTGTCCAGAAATGCATCGTCCACGGCATTTACCGGTGGACGGTCAAGTAAAAGCGTTGCGACTCGATCCCCCACATCCAACTTGAGCAATCTCTAGACCTCCCTGGCTTTGAATCATCATTCGGATCGATTGAATATTCATTCAATACTAACAACAGACTTCTACAACAGCAAAATCAATTACATGAAAAACAAAGATATTTAGTCTGATGCTATGTACTGGGCTTTCTTCCGACGCACCTGATTTCGGCCACTCAAAAACTGCCATTCATGTGGAATCAAAACCAACCCAGAAACTAAATTTCCAGCCATCTACGCGAATGGCCAAGTGGTTAATCTGCCGTTACCCGGTCCGCTATCTGCTGTCGAAGCTGGAACCGCTTAACCTTGCCGGTCGCCGTCTTCGGAAG
The DNA here is from genome assembly GCA_004298555.1 of Actinomycetota bacterium. Classification (GTDB taxonomy): domain Bacteria; phylum Actinomycetota; class Acidimicrobiia; order Acidimicrobiales; family Acidimicrobiaceae; genus SCQM01. Next base: position 7,125 of record SCQM01000076.1, read on the forward strand.
CTCCTCGACAAAAAAGATCTCCCTTGGCCGCTTGAACGCCGCCATACGCGTCCTGCAGTGCTGCTCCAAAGCCGAGGCATCGAGAACCTTACCGCTACCAGGAACGACGAAAGCAACAGCCGTCTCCAGCCCGGTAATTGTCCTAGCCCCAACCACAGCAGCCTCAAGAACATCAGGATGCTCGGTCAGAACCGATTCGACCTCTGCAGGAGACACCCAAATCCCACCAATCTTGATCATGTCATTATCGCGACCCAGAAAACGGTAGTACCCGTCTTGAGTCCTCGTATATACGTCTCCAGTGCGCAGCCATTCTCCAATAAATGCTTTCTTGGCCGACTCGTATCTGCACCAGTATCCTGTAGCAATAGAGTCACCACGGATGTGCAGATAACCGGGAGATTCCGGGCCTGTCACTTCGATTCCGTCGCCATCGATCAACTTCACATCGTACCCATCGACAGGCCGGCCAGAAGTTCCGGGGTGCTCCTCGCCCACTCTATTACACATGAACATGTGCAATGCTTCGGTTGAACCAACACCATCCAACAACGGGACCTTGTACAACTCTGTAAACCGCCGATGGATCTCAGCAGGAAGAGCTTCACCGGAAACGACTACGAGTCTCAGCGACGACATCACCTCAGGTCGCACCCCATTATCCATGATCGATGCCAAAAGCCCTGGGCTTCCATAGAAAATCGTAGGCCTGTAGCGCTCAAGAGCTTCTGCAACCGATTTAGGTGTTGCCCAGGCCGGATTCAAAATCGATGTTGCGCCAACCGAGAACGGGAAAGTAAGGGAATTGCCCAAACCAAAGGCAAAGAATAGTTTGGCGGCCGAAAGGCAACGATCCTCCGGACGAATATCAATTACAGAGGCGCCGTAATTTACTGCCGTAACCTCGAGAGCCTTCTGCCTATGCATTACCCCTTTTGGCGACCCTGTCGTACCTGAACTGTATAGCCAAAAACCGGGTGAGTCTTCTTTGGTCTTGGCGGTGGGTGCAATTTCGAGGTCATCGAAGTCAGACCAGGAGTAGACCCCCATCTCCATCTCTCCGTAAATTATCTTGCGGGTCACTTCATCAGGCTCGCCAACGATCACTGCTCTCTTAAGATCAGTGGCAATGCTTCGGATTACAGGCAGAGACTTGGCATATGCTGCGGATAATACAACGACTGTGGCTCGCGAATCGTCGATTACGAAGCCGAGCTCCTCACCGTTGAGCATGGTCGACAGCGGAATAGGTACAACCCCGGATCTCATGCTTCCCAAAAACCAGGCGGGGAATGCCGCCTCATCATTTAGAACCAGGGCAACCCGATCCTCTTGTCGAACCTGCAGGACGGCGAGGGCATGCTGAACCCGAAACATCTCCCGTTGCATATCAGCGTAGGTATATTTCTCATCGCCGGATTCCACTGCTACCCTGCTGCCATTTCCAGCTTCTATATGACGGTCTATAAGCCAGTTCGCAGCATTGTATAATTCATGCATGGGCGTTCCTATCTCCTGGTAGCCTCTTGAATTCCCAAATCCCAAGCCAGGGACCACACCTAACTCTTGAATAAATTTGAACCCGTGGGTGTGCTTCTACCGAAAACATGCGGCTGGTGAACCGAATATTGGCATCGATTGATCTCTCATTATTGCCAGTGACGATAATCTGCGCCGCCACGCAGGCCCCCCTAGTTCAGTCAAGTATTGAACTCTTTGTTTATCGCTCTAACTCACCGGATACGCAGCAACTCGTTCGACTCTCTAGGTGGTAACACTACAGGGCTTTTTGACGAACTTCAAAATAACAGCCTCACAACCCCGCTGGGCTCCACTCATAATACGAGGTAGACAAGGTTATACGTATACGGAAGAAATTTTCTGGATTAATGACATCACTCGTACGCGGCCACAGTGAAATCACGGTAGAAACAGCGGCGGATGGCGCCGCCGGCATCATATAAATAGTGACCGCAAGCTAGCCAAGAGGACCATGCAATCCAAGGTGGCTTGGCCAGGTCATACGGAGTGCTTGGCTCCGCGGTCTAACCCTTTTAACGCGAAGTGCCTGAGTCAGACGAAGGAGTCCTCAGTAATTGCAGCCGGAGAATTTATCCAAGTCTGGTAGCCACCATCAAGATTCGCGGCATCGTATCCGTATCCGCGCAGAAGGGAGGCGGCTGTATGACCCCTGATGCCAACTTGGCAATAGATAATGATTTCGTCGCCTGAAATCTCATCGAGGCGCTCGCGCAATTCGTCTACCGGAACGTTGAGAGAATTTGGAATGTGACCAGCCGAAAACTCGCCCTCTGTCCGAACATCAACGAGCAGCGCACCACCATCCACCCGCTCCTGAACCTCATTCCATTGGATGCTCTTGCTGAAACCACTGGCCAGGTTATCCGCAATATAGCCCAGCATATTAATGGGATCCTTTGCCGAACCGAAAGGCGGCGCATAAGCCAGTTCGAGATCGGCCAGGTCCTGAGCTTGCAGACCTGCCCGCATTGCAGTGGCGATGACATCAATCCGCTTGTCGACCCCCTTGCGGCCCACCGCCTGGGCGCCCATTATAAGGTTCGTGTCAGGATCGACAAGAATCTTCAGTGCCATGCCCATTGCCCCTGGATAATACCCCGCATGAGAATTTGGGTGAGCATGGATCGCGAGAAAGTCGCGTCCGGCTGCACGCAGCCTCTTTTCGTTCCAGCCTGTCGCAGCCACAGTAAGATCAAACACCTTTACAATGGCTGTTCCTATCGTGGGAACCCATCGCGTCTCCCTGCCAAGTATGTGGTCTGCCGACACTCGGCCCTGACGATTGGCGATATTGGCCAGTGGAACCAAAGAGGCTGTGCCGTCAAGCGCATCGATCTTCTCAGCTGCGTCGCCGATTGCATAGATGCTCGGATCGCTTGTCTGATTGTAGTTATTGGTAACTATTCCACCTCGGGCACCGACCTCCAGCCCGGCAAGTTTTGCAAGTCTCGTATCAGGTCGAACACCAATGGCCAGCATCACCAGCTCAGCTTCGATTTGGTCGCCATTTGTCAGTTCAACCCGATCGTCGTGAACAGCGGCAACCCCCTGCCCTAGATATAAATTGACCTTGTGGCTGATCAGTTCATTTTGGACCAGCATTGCCATCTCGGAATCTAGCGGACTGAGTACCTGATCAAGGGCTTCGACCAAAGAAGTATGAATTCCACGATGGCGCAGGTTCTCGGCGGTCTCAATTCCAATGAAGCCGCCACCGATTACAACGGCGCTTTTAGGACCGTCTTCTACAGCTTTGACTATTCGCGCTACATCTTCCACGGTGCGCAACGTCAGCGCACGCTCGATCCCGGGAATCGGAGGAACGACGGGCTGGGCTCCTGGACTCAAAATTAGCTGATCATAATTAAGCAGGTAGTCCTCTTGAGTCACAAGATCGCGAACTGCCACGTTCTTCGCATTCCGGTCGATTCCGATGACTTCGCTCAGGGTGCGCACATCAAGATTGAATCGTATATTCAAGCTCTCGGGAGTTTGAAGCAAGAGATCCTGCTTCTTTGAGATAACGCCGCCAATGAAATATGGCAGCCCGCAATTGGCATACGAGACATATGAACTTCTCTCCACCACAATGATCGAAGCATCCGGGTCAAGTCTGCGCAGCCGCGTCGCCGCAGACATCCCTCCGGCCACGCCACCAATTATGACAATCTGTCTCATTCATAATCCCATCTGTCGACTACACCTGTAGCGATCTCTCAACTGTTCTAAGCAAGGCGCCAGCGGCATCATTGACGTAAAAACTTGCTCGCTGGCAAGCGTCACATGGTTGAGGTGCATCGATTCCGAACCAATTTGTGCATTCACACATTCATTAGTCCAGCCACAAACGCTGTCCCCAACACTGAATCCCATTATAGATACCTACTAGGGTATATTATAAGGACTAGGAAGGGCAAAGTGTGCAGTGAAAATGCGTAACCTCGGTATCGCGTCAACGCCCGGAAATGGAATTGCCCACAGCGATCCGGCCTGTCTGACCATACAGGGCAATGAGGCAGGCACCTAAATAACCGTAAAGTACCCCGTCATAGCTCCAAAAAGAGAGACTGCACCTGTGCTAAAACCCTGCGCATGACCCGGAACGATTGTGCGAACCCTGCGGAATGCGATTGCAGCTTTGGCGGGTACAAGAAAGAATCTGATACGGCCCGGGATACCAGACTTCATGACGAGCAAGTGGCGGGTCTTGTTCGATAAGGAAGCATTCGAATCAGGCCCGCCACTTGCTTTTGCTAAAAATCTGTAACCCGAATTTCATCCCCGCCAATTACGTCAAAGAGCGCGGCGGAGAAAGCCTTCGGGTTTCGTTTGTTATTGGAGAAGTGCTGGAGGATAGTTGAGTTTGAATGCCTTCAAACTGTTGGTCTGCTTAATCCACTGAGTCATAAGCACTGAATCCTGGCTGTAACCCCGATGGTTTGTCGGAGAGAAATTGTAGACGCCTGCAGCACCCTGAAACCCTTGAATCGTCTCAATGTAGTCTCTTATCTGAGTGGCAGTCGCATTCACGCCAAGGTGGCGCAAAGCAGCCACCACGATCATCACGGGATCCCAAGCCAACGATGCGTCGGCACCGGCTGAAGTGTTGTGCGACTTCATCTCATCGTAGAAAGCCTTGGTAATTGTGGCGGCGCTTCCTGTGAGCGCTGAGTACCCTAGTTCAAACCTCTCATTGGCAAAATAGAGATTTGTCGGCAACTGGTTAGCAAATTTCTCCAGAATCGTCGGTTCTGCATTCCCATACCCGGTGATCACAGGAATATCTGTCATTCCAGCCTGCGCATAGTCCTGATAAAAGACTGTTGTCGGCGTACCGGTACTCCACTCGAAAACTGCCTGAGGATGAGACGCTTTAATAACCGCAAGTTCAGTGGCTACTGAAATATCGGCAGGATCAAATGTCTCGTGAGCTACAACCTTAATGCCACTTAGCGTCGGCTGTTGCAATGCCGACTGAAGTGAATTCCATCCGGTAACCCCACTGGTATCCGAAGTAGTCAGTGCCGCAATTCTCGTCCAACCCTGCTCGCGCGCAAATTCCATGGATGCAAGGATCAACTGGGGCAGCGAGGCCGAGTCGGCAAAAACGTAGCTATGTGGAGCACCCTCGTTGACCGGCGAAAGATTCCAAATGACAGGACCTGTCGATGTTGCCAGTTTGTCAACTCCTGCAATGGTCGAGCCAATGGTTCCTGCCATGATTATTGGAACCTTTGATGCGATGAGATTTGAAGCGAGTGACACAGCAGTGACCGGATTGCTCTGGTTGTCCTGAATGGCAATCTGCAGCGGATGGCCATCAATTCCACCAGTGGAATTCACGTAGTCCTGGGCACCTTTTAATGCAGCCTCTTCCGCAGCACCCACAGATGCGGCGCTTCCAGTCGCCGACACCATCGCATGAAGCACATATGGCGAAAGTGCCTTGCTGGTGGACGTATTTGAATTTGACGACGATGACGAAGATGAAGCACTCCCACAGGCCGCCACCAGCATGGCTAGCGCCACAGGAGGTGCGACCGCTTTGAACAGGGAAGCTGCTCGGCTCCCCTTGGATTTATTTGTTTCCGACTTGCCAATCCTCATCCGGATTACCCCCATTGTTCTTGCCGAAGCGCGATCCGCAACCGGCAGAATATCGATTATTAGACTCCCAGAAAACCCTTGCCAGGCAAAGACGCACCGAATCTCGTTTTATCAATACGTCGTTTGCAAAGCTGGGCCATATGCAGTGAATTCCCACGGCCTTTCAACAAAATTTAAGCAAGACAAACGCCAAGCGTAGCCAAGAATCCTGCCCGGGTTGGACTCCGTTGCGCATCCTAAAAAAAGACAAACTGACAATTTACGGAATTAACGCGCACGCCTCTTCGAAGTGGAAAACTACCCCCTCCTACTCACGCTCTAATCCTGAACCTATCCCTAAAGCCCCCTGGTTTGCCATCGCTGCTAAAGCAAAGCGGCATAAACGACCCACAATTGGCAAATCATGCGGCAGATTATTCAAGCTGGCCGCGTCCCAATTCAGCTGTCGCTAATTTCTCAGAGCCATCCACTATCCGCCTGACTTAGCTCCACGGCAAAGCCGGATTCTGAAAAGTTGCCATCCAAAATCCCTTAGGGCTGATACGGCAGGCACTGCCAACAGATGTCACCTCCCCTTCACAGTCTGCGACAAAAGAATGCCCCTCGAGGAAACCCACTGAATTCGAATGCTATATATCAATACTCTTGCCTGTCAAGTCAACCGGAACGATTCCAGCAACTTTGCCCATTATCCAACCCGTCCCCAGGCAACGACCGAGATTCCGCAGTGTTGCGAGCAGAGTCACCAGAACCAAAATGCCTACCGCTGAAGATCGGCTCTGGTTGAAGAGCGAGCCTGCAGGGAAAGCCAAAGTGCCACCTCGGTCGCAAGCGATGCACTGCTTGATCGCAGTTGGTTCAGAACCTATCTTTATCGCAAATGTGATATTCGACACATCACAGTCCGGGCTATTGTTAAGTTGGACTGAATTTTAGATCGAGGCATCATATGGGGGTTGCATATTTTATCGGCGAAAGTAGGTTACGGATTGCCCACTGGGCTGCCGGCACATACTACATACTGTCACTTGAAATCTATAAGTCAGCCGATATCCCAGTTTCCGGGTAGCGATCGATCTTCAGGCGATCATTGCTTTTCAACAGGATCATTCCCATGGAACAACGCCGCGTCCAAGAGTATGGGGCTGCAATCAGCCGCCAAAACGAATACCAAAGAGCATTGGAGCAAATAATGCCAGACAAAGATTCGAAGCTGCTCGAGGGAATTCGAGTCATCGAAATGGCCAGCTACATAAGCGGACCCCTCTCGGGTTCCCTGCTTTGCGAACTCGGTGCGGAGGTGATCAAGCTCGAGCACCCTCCCACCGGAGACCCTTTTCGAGGGTGGGGATCGGCAGAAAGTCCACGGGCAAGCTTCAGGGCATACAACACAAGCAAATCCAGCGTCTGCGTCGACTGGACCAGCGAAAGAGCCTGGTTCGACGAACTGCTTCAGAGTTCCGATGTCCTGCTTTCAAATTTCCGGCCATCAACCCAGGAGAAGCTCGGATTAACCTTTGACCGCTTGAAATTAGTCAATCCGCAGATTATCGTTTGCAACATCACTGGCTTTGGCAAAGCGGGAGAATACGCAGAACGGCCCTGTTATGACGCGGTCGCCCAGGCGATGTCGGGCCTTATGTCCCAGCTGACTGACCTTGACAACCCACAGTGTGTTGGCCCGCCTTTATCAGACAGCATTGCGGGACTGTACTCGACGATCGGCATACTGGCCGCGATCGTCGAAAGGCAAAATACTGGTGTCGGGAGGGCGGTGGATGTCTCTATGGTTGGCGCCAGCCTTTCGTTGATCCGCAATGCTGTGGGCAGCGAGCTGCTCGACGGAGCACCCAGTGGAAAACTGACGCGCGCAATGAGTTCACAGTCATATGCCTTTGTGGGCAGCGACGGCAATCCATTCGTGGTTCACCTTTCCACTCCACAAAAATTCTGGTTGGGCCTTCTCGATACTGTTGCCCGAACCGAGCTTGCCGCAGATGAAAGAT
>SCQM01000077.1 GCA_004298555.1 Actinomycetota bacterium
GCAGTACGCCGGCCAGCAGCTTCTAACCGGCCAGCAGGCTGAGGTGTACGCAAACGACTTCATAGCGGTGCACCTTTACAACATGCCTTACCACGGCGTCTACTCCCAGATAAGCACGGCAGCCAGGGCAGCGACCCCAGGCAGCTCGCAGGCCACAAGCCTTGCAGCCCTTGAGCAGACCTCGTTCCAGGGTACAACCCTGCGCGGAATGCTTCTCAATGCCTACGCATTTGGTACCATGGCGGCGATCATGGGATGGGCGGCCATAGGAGCGTTCATAGCCGCGGCGATCATGCTCTTGCTATCGATACTGGGCATGTACCATGCAAGGAAGGCTGACCCGGCGGCTCAGGTACTCGCCTGAATCAGTAATTTGAGCTATCCAAGGGAACACCCTTGGCATCATCGCGGTTACAACCGGGCCAAGAGTGTTTTTGGTTTTGATTTTTCGTATTTTCACTGCTAGCCTGCTCGGACTGCTCAAAAAGTATGTGGACCATGCCGGGCCCGATCTGCCTAACCTCGTTTTCACCAATGTTCTGGCTCACTTGAATAAAAATAGTTAGTGTCGACACTCCATATAGGCAGTTCTGACTTGGCCAACTGCTTTCCGACTACGAACAGCTGAATATTTGTTGTATCAATCTGTATTAACCTGGCAGCTAATCTCAGTCGATTAGTGCGATAACGCTGTTTTGGCTCACAACGTCCTGTTCTTTGGCCAATAGTCTGATCCGACCGGAAACTGGGGCTTTTACTTCAGCCGAAACTTTCTCCACCTGCACTTCGGCAATTAGCTCATCCTGCTTGACGAATTGTCCGTCAGACACGAACCACGTTGCCAGCACGCCTTCAGTATCTGGAACCTGACGCGACAGTATTGGAAACTTAACCTCCATGGTCAGGCCATGACCAGCTTGATTTCGCTGATAATCCGATCCGCGGTCGGTAGAACTGCGTATTCGAGAGGCCGTGAGTAGGGAATTGGCACATCGGGTATCGCCAGGCGCCTGAGCGGCACCCGAAGCATCCTGGGATCAGTCTCAGAGATAACGGCTGCAATCTCGCCTGAAAGTCCGAAGGACCTGTAATCTTCATCCACGACCAGCACGCGGCCTGTCTTAGCAACTGATTCCAGAATTGCATCCCTGTCGAGAGGCACCAAACTCCGGAGATCAATCACTTCGCAATCCACTCCCTGCTGGGCAAGCGACTCGGCAGCATCAAGGGCGTGGTGAACCGAAAGCGACACAGTGATGATGCTTGCGTCCTTACCGGAGCGCACCACTGATGCTTTGCCGATCGGCACCTCGTATGGATTTTCGGGAACCGGACCTAGCGACCGCGGATTCTTTGCCATCCAGGGAAGGCCCATAATCCCCTTGTGGAACATGTAAATGACTGGATTGTCATCCCTGATCGCCGAGATCATAAGCCCTTTGGCATCGAATGGATTACTTGGTATAACTACCTTGAGCCCCGGCACATGGGCAAAGATGCCCCATAGGCACTGCGAATGCTGGGCTCCGTCGGAGTAGCCTCCGCCTACGGCAGTCATGACCACGAGCGGCACTTTAACATTTCCACCTGACTCGTAATGAATTTTTGCCATATGGTTGTAGATCTGGTCCATGCAGACGCCAAAGAAATCCACGAACATCAGCTCAACAATTGGACGCATGCCCTCAACCGCGGCACCGGTAGCAAGGCCCATGAATGCAGTCTCCGATATGGGCGTATCCATGATGCGTTCAGGCCCAAATTTTTCTAACAAACCGGTAGTGGAGCTGAAAATTCCGCCGTAGGACCCTACATCCTCACCCAGCACGAAAACAGAAGGATCCCGTTCCATCTCCTGGGAAATACCCTCCACCATCGCCTTGGCTGTGGTTAGATTTCTGGTTGCCACCGATGCATCTGAAGTCTCGATAAGTACCATTGCTCCTCCTTAGGCGAAAACGTACTTTTCAACGTCTTCCGGAGACGGAAGAGGGCTTGACTTTGCGAATTCAATTGCCTCATCAACCCTGTTCTTGGATTCCTCGGCAATATGTTGAACCAGCTCATGGGTCAAAATACCATCGGTTTCCAACTGGTTTGCATATGCTGCTATGGGATCGATTAGCGACTCCAGGTCATCACGATATGCCTGGGCATCACCCTCGAAATGACCCCACAGACGGACGGTATGCACCTCGATAAGGGAAGGACCTTCTCCCGCCCTGGCCTTTTCTATGGCCGTCCTTGAGGCATCCCAAACACCTTCCACCGAGTTATCCTGAATTCGGACCCCCCGAATCCCGTAACCCGTGGCTCGCACCGCGTTAGACCTGATTGAAGTCGAAGCATCTCTGGGAACTGAGATAGCCCAATCGTTATCCTCGATGATAAAGACAACAGGCAGCTTCCAAAGAGCTGCGAGATTTAATGATTCGTGGAAAGCGCCCTGATTCGCCGCTCCCTCGCCAGTGACAGCTATAACCACACTGTTTATGCCCTGATATTTGAATGCAAACGCCTGACCAAGGGCAGGAGGATAGCCTTCCGCGATTATTCCGGAACATGAGAAATGAATACTGGGATCGAAGAGGTGCATATGTCCGCCGCGTCCCTTTCCAAGACCTGTTTCGCGTCCATAGATCTCCGCAGCCAGGAGCTTCAGATCCATGCCGTGCGCAATCGCGAAATGGTGCGGCCTATGGGTTGCGGTCACCGCATCATCAGCGCTCAGATGAGCGCAGACACCAGCGGCTACAGGTTCCTGACCAGCGGATAGATGCATTTCACCTGGGATGAGGCCGGCACCGATATCCCAGTTTGGCTTTTTGTCGGCGTGATAATCCCGCAGAATCGCTTCTTCGAAGCTGCGGCTCAACACCATTGTTTCGTAAAGGCCGAGTCGGGTTTCTTTGTCCATACGTCCCTCCTCCAACACACCGCCGAAGCTTGTTTAGCTTTCAGACAGCCCGAATATCCTAACAGAGCCACAATGAGCTCGTAAAGGCGGAAATCACCGGCCAGAACACGGTAGTGGAAACACTTTTGAGCAAGGAACCAATCGTCGTAGTGGTTTGCAAACACATGCGCCAGCAATGGATTCCAAAGTGCCGCCAGAAACCATTACCACGCCCTTGCGGTGGCGGCTGCAGCATGCGCTGTGTGTTCGAATCCGAGTAGATGCCAAGGCCAAAGAGTTCGCAAATTGTCAGGCACATCGTAAGGCAACTGCCGGCGGCCGATATCTTCGGCAGTCCGCTGCCGCCAATAGTGGCTTTCCAAATCTCCAGCAATCTCCTGCTGGAGACAAATAATCCCTATGTGCACCCGGCTTTTGCTTTCATAACCTATGCACACAGTCCCAATTTCAGCCGATGCTCAACGAGCGCGGCGCCGATTAACGACATCAATTACGTCTTCGGGTGCGAGCCGGCCAATCGGCCCAGATGCGTAAACTGCCAGTTCGATTGCCCCATCTGGATGCAACAGGAAATTTGACGATTCCAACGAACGATGCTCTTCGTTGATATAGCCCTTCAGCAGTTCTCCCACAGTCTCCAAATCCACACCAAAACCAACAGGAAACTCGAGGCCGTGATTAGCCACCATTTCTTCTGCGTGGACTTCATCATCTGTGGAAAATGCGGCCACTTCGATTCCTGCTTCGCCCAACGAAGCCAGGAAATGCTGAAAGCTTGCCAGTTGTGCATTACATCGGGTGCACCACGACCCGCGATATGCGAGAACCACCCCGTAAGAGCCCTGAAGATCATCGGGAAGATGGAGCTCTCCCCCGCCAACTTTGGCCATCACCAGCCTTGGAAATCGTGTACCGTTGCGCAAGCCCGCCATTTTCAGCTCCCCATTCCCCACCGCGGCCAAGGAAAATAAATCTTGCGGCCATCCTGCACGACAGGCGGCCGGGCAACTCCTACAATCCGAGTGTACCGGGATCTAATTCCGGCCAACCAGGGCGGGAAAAGACTCAAAACCCCCGGTTCTTCAAACTGCGCCCTGAAAACAAGTGGCATATTCAATGCCGAAAAAGCCAGGAAGGCCGTAACTCTTCCTCGACCGTTTGAATATCCAACGCCGGCAGGCGCTCCTCTATGGCACTTTCTGCGGCCAGCGTGAAAATCGCATCGAATTTGCCAAGGTTAATCCGTCAATTCAGGCATGCTAGCTGTGATACCATCTCTGCAAGCAACGTGGGTACGATTAGATTTTAGTCACGGATAGCGTTCGGCGGGGACGGTGTATCTTAAGCAGCTAAAGTCTAATTCGGTGCCTCATGTCGCGCTAAATTAAGTAGCCACGTTTCGTTTCTTATTGATTTTCACGAGGTGACATTGGCATTAAGAAGGAAGGATCGAAATGGTCCCCGCTCCGACCATGAATCCGATAGCGCCGCTGGCCGCGCTAAGGACAAAAAAGTTGGCGGCAAATTAGGCACTCAGAGCGCCAGTGACCCGACTGCCGGAAATCAGGCATTTCAAAATGACAAGACCTCAGGGTCGTTGGCTTCATCAAAAATAGCCTCGTCAAAATCTGCGTCGAAATCAGCACAAACCTGGAAAACTCCCACTGCCGGCTCTGAAAAGAGCATGGCTGCTCCACCATACGTAGGCCGCTTTGGAGAGTTTCTCATTCAGAATAATTTTGTTACCGAACTCCAGCTCGCGCAGGCACTCGCTACGCAGCGGGAGGAGGGCGGAGTGCTTGGATCTGTGCTCGTAGGCCTGGGTATCTTGGATGAGAAAATGCTGGATGAATCACTTGCAGGATTTTTTGGCGAAGCGATACTGAATCTTTATCGCGAAAACATCGAACCCGCTGCACTGGCCCTTATACCCGAAAAGATAGCCAGGGAAAATTTGGCCATGCCTGTTCGGATTGACGACGACGGCCTCCGCGTTGCTGCAGCCGAACCCAGTCAAGAGCTTCGGGATCTCTTGGAAATCGTAAGCGGCCTGCCAGTCCAGATTTTAATTGCGCCATCGAAAGATATCCGGTGGGCAATCGACAGCAATTATTTGGCAATAAGCGGCGTAGAAAAATTGGTGCAGGCATTTGAAGGCGTCGAGGATGCCAGAAAACGGGCTCTCGACGTCCCTGAACAGGAGGTGGTGCCAAACGATGCTCCAATTGTTCAGGTAGTCGACCGTATCTTGACGCAAGCAATGCGCAGCCGAGCGTCCGACGTGCATATTGAGCCAACAGAGGGCATGGTTCGCATCCGCTTTCGCATTGACGGCGCTCTTCAGGATATTCTCCAACTTCCAGCTTCAATGGGTCCCGGTCTCGTGAGCCGGATCAAGATTATGGCAAACATGAATATTGTCGAGCGGCGTCGACCCCAGGATGGGCAGTTAACTGCGACAATCGACAATAAAGAAGTGGATGTAAGGGTCGCGACTGTCGCAACAATCATGGGCGAGAAGTGCGTCATGCGTATCTTGAACAAAACCCTCTCCGTCCTCCGCCTTAATGACCTTGGCATGCCAACCGATACTCACGAGGTTTACTCGAAGCTGGTTAGAGCTCCCTTTGGCATGGTCCTTTGTGCAGGTCCGACAGGAAGCGGCAAGACCACCACTCTTTACGCCACTCTCAGCGAAATCAGCAATCCACAGCTGAACATCATGACTATCGAAGATCCGGTAGAGTACGTTTTCCGCTCCATCAACCAGATTCAAACAAACGAACAAGCGGGACTAACCTTTGCGACTGGACTCAAGTCGATCCTGCGCCAGGACCCAGACGTAATCCTCGTAGGTGAGATTCGGGATGTGGAGACTACTCGGGTCGCGGTGCAATCGGCGCTAACCGGCCACTTCGTAGTTTCCTCCATGCACGCCACAAATTCGGTATCAGCCCTTCACCGGCTGCTTGACATGGGTATTGAATCTTTTCTCGTGGCCTCATCGGTGATCGCAGTCGTAGGTCAACGTCTGCTGCGAAGAATCTGCATGTCCTGCAAGACAGAGTACTCACCAAGCGAGGAGGAGCTTCTTTTCTATCGAGAAAGCGGTGGTCCCGAAAAAGAAGTTTTCTACCATGGCACCGGGTGCAACTACTGCAGCCATACCGGATACAAGGACCGGATAGGCGTATACGAGCTTCTGGTAATGACCCCTGAGATCAAGCGCCTGATCGTTGGATGGGCCACACAGGAAGAGTTGCACAATCTGGCCGTAAAACAAGGCATGCGCACGCTGCGCCAGGAGGCCATAAATCTTGTGGCGAACGACGTTACCTCAATATCCGAAGTGATCCGGACCATATATACGCTATGAGCCGCGACAAGTCTTTGATCAAGTTCGCCTACAAGGCACTGGACCAAACCGGCGCGAGGGTCTCCGGAGTTGAAGAGGCATCTTCGCTTGGCGCCGCACATATCGCCCTTATTGAGCGGGGCCTTGAACCATTGGAGATGGCTCCGAAGACGAGCGTATTGAATTTCGAGATCACAAGGAAAAAGGTACCGCGCAAGGAGGTAATGAACTTCTCACGCCAACTGGGAGTCTTCATGAAAGCCGGAATACCGATCATGGAGGCCTTGGAAGTGATCGCGGAGGAAACGTCCGGGAAAATGCTCAGGGCAGTCGTAGCCGATCTGATTGAGAGTCTGCGAAATGGCGATACCTTTGCCACGGCGGCCTCAGGCCACCCGGAGGCATTCCCCAACTATTACGTCGGTATTTTAGAGTCGGCCGAGCTGACCGGAAACCTCGATATCGTGCTGAATCAGCTTGCCGACTATCTCGACAGAGACATTAAAGCACGCGGAAAAATCACAGCAGCCCTGATCTATCCTAGCGTGGTCGCTGCCATGTCTGTGGTGACCGTAATCATTCTGGCTGCCTTCGTACTTCCTCGCTTCGTAACCTTTTTCAAATCAATGCACGCCAAGCTTCCTCTGGCAACTCGTCTGCTGATGGGTTTCTCCGGATTCGTATCTCATTGGTGGTTCGTCATCTTTGCCCTCGCTGTAGTTTTGGTCGGCGGGTTTGCCACAATGAGGCGATCTGACGCTGGCAAAGCAACGCTAGACAGCTGGATCCTAAAAGTTCCGGTAATCGGTGAATTGGCTCAAGTCGCCGTGCTGGAGCGCGTATGCCGGATACTTTCTTCACTCTTGAAGGCTGGCGTCGATCTTCCCCGCTCAATGGCCGTAACTGCGGAATCCGCCAACAATGCGGTGTACCGGCTCGCGCTTGAGCAGATCCGGGAGGAAATGATGGAAGGCCAGGGTCTCGCCAGCCCAATCGCACGCACTGGACTTTTCCCGGGAGCCGCAAAGCAAATGTTCCGCGTCGGTGAAGAGACCGGGACGCTTGACCAGCAGCTTGAAGTGGCTGCCGAATATTACAGCCAGGAACTCGATACCAAGGTTGACCGTGTGACCTCCCTTTTTGAGCCGGCGGTTATTATCGCCATGGGAATCGTGGTGGGATTCGTGGCAGTGGCCTTGATCTCTGCGATGTACGGCATCTACAACCAGGTGAAGGTCGGATGAGTTTCGAACGGCGCCGGGCAGGATCCCCTTCACCTTCGTCACGCAGTCGAACCCGCGATAAATCCGCATCCTGCTCCGGTCTGAACCGGAACCGATCAGAAAATGGATTCACGCTCATTGAGCTGCTCGTCACGGTGACGATCCTTCCCATGGTGATCGGTGCCATCTCTGTGGGCCTGATCTCGATTTTCTCGCTCCAGTCAAGTGTGGGCAACCGCCTGTTCAATTCAGGAGATGCCCAGGTAGTCTCGGCGAACTTCCTCAAGGATATACAGAGTTCCGAAATGCTCACAACGCAGTCCCTTAGCAGCCCACAGTGCGGCACCGGGACTCAGTTGCTAGGAATGGAGTGGGATGGCGGGCAAACGGTCATCTCTTATTCGAGTATCCCGGCAATCATTGGTTCCACCACAACCTACTCTCTGATGAGATACCTTTGCACACTTGGGAACACTGCCGTTCCGGCAAACACCTCCACAATCTCATACGATCTTCCTGCCAGTCAGGCACCGCCCACCATCACTTGTTCCCCGACGGCCAGTAGCTGTGCGGCGTCGACACAGTGGATATCTGCCGCAGGCATCTCGGACGTAACCTTTGCAATCACGGAACCCAAGAGCAATTTCTCTTACAGCCTGAGCGCAACTCCGCGGGCCTGGACCTCCGCGAGCGGAGGCGTTCCAGGAGGCGGCGTGCCCTATGCACCTTTTACTCTTCTTGACCCGAGTTCGTGCAATGCACTATCAGCCGGCCAGGGCGTGATTTCGATCAATAGCGGAGGCGGTACGGGAAACGGGGTGATGAATGTGGAATCGACCTGCCCGGACACAGTCACAGTCTCAAATGGCGGCATCCTGGCAGCCTCTTCACTCATCACTGCAGACCAGGCGTTGAACTCGATCGCCCCCAATGACCATGCAACCTATCCCGCCACCGAATACTACAACGCCCAATTCCCGGATCCATTCGCATCTCTGACCGCCCCAGCAATTCCGGCCGGACCGAGCGTCTCGTGCACGTCGACTGAAACCATCGACGTAAGCGGCAATCCAATAATCAACTACACGTGCCCGCCTGGCAACTACGCCACTCCGCCTTCCTTCTCTCCAACCAATACATCAGCCGTCAACTTTTCGAGTTCGGGTACCTATTATTTCCCGGAAGGCCTGTCAATTCCCAACAACGTCACCGTCAGCTTTGCATCGGGGACATACCTCTTTGACGGAACCACCGCTCTGTCGACTGGCAATAATGTAACCATAACGGGGAGCAATGTGCTCTTCTATGTCGGAAGCGGTACGGCTGCGTTTGGAAACAACGATGGCATTTCCTTGAGCGCAATATCAGGATATGACGACATCGCCATATGGGACGCCGTAAACGGAGGAACTGTGAGCATCGGCGACAACACCAACCTGGGAATCAACATGAACATCAACGGCGGCATTTATATCCCCCAGGGATCACTCGTAACAGGTTCAAACGTAACGATTTCCGCAACGTTCATTGTGACAGACACTGCTAACTTTGGTAACAATCTCAATTTGACCATTTCATCGCCATGAACGATTCTCCTGCGACGGCCGATAGAAATCGGACAGGCTTTGAAATTGACGATGAATCCCGCCATTCCGAAGCCGGAGATACGCTCATCGAGGTGTTAATGACCCTGGTCGTAGCAAGCCTTTGCGCAGTCGCATTTCTTGTCGCATTCACGACGGCCATTTCCGCCTCGGCTGAACACCGCACGCTTGTATCGATGGACACCGTCCTTCGAAGCGTATCTGAACAGGCTGTGTCTCAAATCCAGCAGCAGCCCAATCCTTTATTCGCATCGTGCGCCACTCCTGCAACCTACAGTGGAGTCGGGTTCACAGCACCCGCCGGTTATTCGGCAACAATAACCTCGGTAGATTATTGGAACGGCAGTTCATTCGGCCCCACCTGCGCTGCAGGTTCAAGCGCGCCCCAATTGATTGGCGTCAGTGTCACGGGTCCGCTGGGCACCGCAAGTTCCATCAGCTTAGCGGTCAATGATCTCAGCTTTTCAAGTTCAGCCAGCGAGGCGCAGCTGGTCTTCACCATTCAACCCGTCGGGGGAGCCCATGGAACTCCTTTAGCGACGCAACCAACAGTTACAATTGAAGATGCGGGCGGCAATCCGGTGTTAACCAACATATCCACCGTCAACCTCGCCATCACCTCTGGCACCGGTACGGGCGGAGCTGTGCTATCGGGATGTACACAGTCCGAATCCCAGGGGGTCGTTACCTTCACCGGCTGCACCATCAATGATGCTGGCACCGGCTATACCCTCACTGCCACCGACGGCTCCCTGACCGCAGCCAGCAGCGCCTTCACGGTAAGTTAAGGGCACCATCATGCTAGGGAATCTTACCCGCACAACAAATCTCTCGAACGCAAACCATAGTATTCGCGGCATTCATAGACCTAGGCGTGTCTTCAACGGAAGGCTTGCCCGCGATGAAAAGGGCAGCTCTCTCGTTTTGGCTCTGGTATTCATGATCGTCACGAGCCTGACCGTCCTTTCTTTGGCGGGACTTGCTAAAAATGATCTCAACAACACTGCAAATTTCAAATCAGCCCAATCTTTGCAGTCGGCGGCCAACAGTGCAGCCGAGTTGGCAGTGAACAGCCTTCGATACAACTTCATGCCCCAGACTCTGAACGCCTCTCCACCGCAACCGTGCTGGACAATAAATCCCTCCCCGTCCGAAATAACCCTCAACGGGCAAAGCATGTCCGTATGGTGCTCCACAAGGTGGACCCCTCTAAGCGACAAAACCCGCGTAGTGACCTTCGTGGCCTGCAAGAGCACAACTTCGGCCCTCGCTTGTGCTGCGAACCCCGTCCTGGAGGCAAAAGTGACATTCGACGACTATCCCTCTCCAAGAGGTGCCATCTCGACAGCCCAGTGCAGCACCACCTGCGGCGTAGGTATGACAGTTGACAGCTGGGTGTTCGATGCTGTTCCGCCGAGCGTGCAGAGCATATCGCCGGCCACGGGCACGACAAGCGGTGGTACCACAATCACAGTCACGGGGACCGGTTTTGATAACGGGGCCGTCGTCGACTTCATTGACACTGACGTCAATACCAACGTCATTCTCAGCGCTGCATCTGTCACGGTTATTGATGCAAACACAATCACTGCGATAACACCCGCAATGACCGCCGGGACGGCATACTACGTCACCGTAACCACCCCAACAGGCACAAGCGCTTACGGACCCGTCTTCAACTGATTAAAGACGATTCGTGGTAACTGGTTCATGAGAATCTTGAAATTTGCTTGCCACAATGAAAATGGCGGGTTTTTCAAGCCTGAGGTGCTTCCGTTTGGAAGCCTTGTCCTTCTTAGTCCCAGCTTATAAAGTTAACTTTTTTCTAATTTCTCACCACTCACAGTGGTCGACACAACGCCGAAAGAGCGGCTGAAATCTCCGTGGCCGTTATCTTCGCAGCTCAGCTCCCATTTTCAACTTTTTATCGAAAATTTCGCACAAAGGCCTTGAAATTATGTTTATACGAAAAAACAGTTTTGTTATTCGGGTCATTGAAATTTGTGTAGATTAACGGTCAGCCTATTTTCAATCAGCAGCAGAGACGGGGAGTTCTACTGATGGCGAGCCCATTGATGAGTAACACTGGCTTATTTGCGGCCTACCGCAGGATTGTCGAGCGGAAAGCGCTTGCAGAAGGTGAGGAGGGGTTTACCCTTATTGAACTCCTCATAGTGATCGTGGTACTGGGTATTCTGGCCGCAGTCGTGGTGTTCGCACTAGGCGGAATAACCGGGAAGAGCGCAGTTGCAGCCTGCCAGGCGGATGGCAATACCATAGAAACGGCGTTGGCGGCATTTAGCGCCCAAAACCCTACCGTCACTCCAACCGAAGCTTTATTGACGGGGAACACAGACGGAGGACCGTATATACAATCGTGGCCTTCCAACGCGCCTCACTATTATTACTCACTCGACGGAACCGGGAAGCTGCAGATTGCCACTACTACTGGTGGTACACCCATTGCGTACGCTGGCCCCGATTCCTGCGCCGGAGTGAGCTAGGCCCGGATATCTCTCTAGCCAAGAAGTGCCCGCGTCGAAATCGGGCACTTCTTGGCCCAGTCCCTAATTCCAAGTAGAATCTGGTTCCGTGGAAAATACACATTCAGAGCTGATTGATCCGTGGCTGGAAGTCCTCTGGGACCAGGGCGGATCGGACCTTCTACTGGCGGGAGGATCGGCTCCACGGATTCGGGTCAATGGCAAGCTAAATCCGGTGGAGGGAGCCCACCCGCTTACTGCGGAGCAGATAGATGAAATGGCGCTTCCACTTCTCACTTCAGGCCAGCGGATGATCTTTAACGAGCAGATGGATGTCGACTTCTCCTTTTCATGGCGTGACCTCGCAAGAATCCGCGGCAGCATGTTCACCCAAAGAGGTCAATCCGCTCTGGCACTTCGGATAATTCCCTCCAAAATTCCAAGCTTCGCGGATCTCGGTCTCCCCTTTGCAGCCAACCTGGTGGTTGAACAACCGCGTGGATTTGTCCTGGTTACCGGCCCTACCGGATCGGGAAAATCCACAACTCTTGCTTCGATCATCGACCGGATCAACGCCACGCGCGCTGCGCATATCCTCACAATTGAGGATCCAGTCGAGTACGTGCACAACCACAAGATGTCGGCCGTTACCCAGCGCGAGATCGGGTTGGACAGCCCATCGTTCGACCGGGCGCTTCGCTCCGCACTGCGCGAAGACCCCGACGTGCTGCTAATTGGCGAGATGCGCGATATCGATTCCATCCAAATAGCTCTAACCATGGCCGAGACCGGCCACTTGGTCTTGGCGACGCTTCACACCAACGATGCCCCCCAGGCCGTTGACAGAATCATCGACGTGTTTCCCGCCGAACGTCAGGAACAGACAAAGGTCCAGCTCGCAGCTTCGCTGAGTACTATTGTCGCCCAGCGGCTAATTCCAAAAATTGGCGGAGGAATGGTTGCCGCTTTTGAAGTCCTCGTTGCGACAAATTCTGTCAGAAACCTCATTCGCGAAGGCCGTTCGAGCCAACTGACGAACGTAATGTTCACTGGGACCAAGGATGGCATGCAAACGCTGGAAAGCAGCCTCGCGAAACTCATAACCGATGGAGTCGTTTCCTACGAAGACGCCTTGGCGGCCAGCGCGCATCCAAAGGAGCTCGCCCGCCACATCGAACCTTCAGGACGTCCCGCTGTCAAAGCGCGCTAGCAGCCATGAGTCCCCGCCGCGGCCCTGATTTGCCTTATTCGATAGTTGCCGGAGTTACGCCCTGGAAGACACGTTGGCTGGTCACGAGCGCAAAGATTGCCGGAGCCACATTTGCTCCCGAGGAACCGCGGCTTTACGGTTCGTTTGCCGAGATCCTAAGTGAAAGTCCAACATATTCGCAAATTGTCATAAACGCCCCTATCGGCTATATAGACCGACCCGGTTCAGGGGCCAGGACTTGCGATCAGAAAGCCCGGGCTCTCCTGGCACGGCGCGGGTCAACGGTGCATACCCCGCCTTCCCGAGCCGCGCTCCAGGATCAGACCCACCAAATAATGGACCGCCTTGACGCGGTTAGTGCCGCACTGCTCCCCCGCTACCGGGAAGTTGCCGCTGAAATGTCACCATACCGCCAACGCGTCGTTTACGAAGGCCATCCCGAGCTGAGCTTCTATCAGCTCAACGGAGATAGACCCCTTCAATGGTCCAAGAACTCAGAAATGGGACGGACAGAACGCCGAATGCTTCTTGAGAAGAAAATACCCGACGTAGAAAA
>SCQM01000078.1 GCA_004298555.1 Actinomycetota bacterium
GCCGCGGACAGGAGCATAACACTGACTGCCACTGGTCTAAAAGTCGCAACTGCACTTGTCCGGCGTCACAGAATATTGGAGCGCTGGCTGACGGACGTGCTAGGTTTTGATTGGGCCACAGCTGACGGAGAAGCCGATGATATTTCATCAGCAGTTTCCGATTCTGTGGTAGATCGAATATATGTCTCTATGGGGTCGCCTGCCACGTGTCCTCATGGCAACGTTATTCCCGGAAGAGACGCCCCTTACGGTGAGCTGGTAGCCCTTGCAGATCTTGAGCCTGGTATGCCAGCTACCGTTTGTCGCATCTCGGAGATCGCCGAACATGAAGCCCGTTCGCTTCTGCTCATGCTTGCCGAGCATGCAATCGCAGAAGGCAGCGAGGTACGGGTGGCACAAGCAAACCTCGGGCCAGATGATATTGCCATCATGATTGATGGAATGTCACTCACTATGCCAATTGATGCAGCACGGCTAATTTGGGTTGAGGCTAATGGTGGACAAAAAGCCAAGGTCTGATTGGTTGTATGGGCTAGGCTGCTCATTCAGCGTGTTCTTGCGACAGTTTTTGCGTGTGCCAGCAACTAACTGGAACTGGCGGCCGAAGGGCCTTTATGACTGGCCGCCAAGATTTATTTTGCAGCTCATCTATACCGGCCTGACCACATGCGAGCATATGCACAAATTGGGCTCCGGTAAGCGTGATCCCAGGTATCCTGCGTATTTGCCTTAGGAAATTCATCATGCGCCTGGATAGGTTGGTGACGCTCCGCAATCATTGTCCAGGTATGTCGGTATAGTGCCATGCGCGCGCAGGAAGCTGCTGCAACAAAAAGCAGAGGCATAGGCAGCATAAGATTTTGCAAAGCGGATACCGCAGTGGCCTCTAACTGCACTTTGACACGAAACGCTCCGCAAGGTGCTGCTGTGATCCGAGATGAATGTGCAGATAACTTGCGAATAGAGATGGGGTGGCGAATCCCTCTTTCTTGGTGCCCTCCCGGGTGGAATATTCCAGGTCTGTGCCAGCCGGGAAGCTTTGCGAATAGTGGAATTCGTGGCCGTAGATGACTTCATCTTTTTTGGTCAGGCAGTTGTCGCAGATTGCGCTAACTCTGGCGTATCCGAGTGTAAGGTGCTTACCCATCGTGACGTGGGTCGAAATTGCTCCCACCATCTGAGCTGAGTCGACCCTTTTTGATAGCCACATCAGTCCTCCGCACTCCGCCCAGGTGGGAAGGCCGTCAGAAATTGCCTTTTTGACCTCCTGGATAAGCGGTTGGTTGAGCGATAGCTTGTCGGCGAAGACCTCTGGAAATCCACCACCGACGTAAAGGCCTTTAGAGCCCGGGGGGAGAGAGGCATCTTTGAGGGGATCAAAGAACGCTAGCTGGGCGCCGGCAGCTTCAAAGGCTCTGACGTTCTCCGGATACATGAAACTGAAGGCCGGTCCCCCGGCCACTGCAATGGTTGTTCTAGGACTCGAAATCGCCTCCCCCGTATGGTAATCCACCAGCATCGCAGGTGCCGACTTTGCTATTTCAATAATTTTGGAAACATCAAGCAAAGGGCCTATCCGGTCCTCGAGGAAGGCGATTGACTCCCGCAGCCCGTCGGGATCTTCTATCGCGGGTATGAGTCCGAGGTGGCGGCTTCGCCAGGGAGGTACGGACCCTCGTGGAATTGCTCCGATGATCTCGATATCTAGATGCTTAAGGGATGATTTAATCAATTCAAGGTGGGAAGCTTTACCGTAGTTGTTGATCACCACTCCTGCGATTTTTACCTGGGCCGAGAAGTTGCAAAACCCCTCCACCACTGCTGCCAGTGATGATGAGGTAGCCGTGGCATCCAGGATTAGAATCACCGGCGTACGGGTCAGCGCTGCAACTTCCGCCGTTGAGCCACCCGTCAGCTTGGGGTCGATTCCAAGGTTGTCGCCTGTTCCGTCACGCTTCATTAACGTTCCGTCAAACAGCCCCATAACTCCCTCGATGACAGTTATTTCGGCACTTCTGCTCAGATCAAAAAGAGCCGGAACAATTGCCTCGGTTCCGAGCAGAAATGTATCGAGTGTCCTTCCTCTGAGGCCGCAGGCCAACTCATGGTAGGTGGGGTCTATGAAGTCGGGACCAACCTTTGCAGGTGACACCCTTAGTCCAGCGTGATGCAGGGCAGAAAGTATTGCCGTCGTGACAGTCGTCTTTCCGACACCTGAAGACGTCCCGGCAATGATTACTCTTGGTCCCAAGCGACCTTGTGGCATGTCTGCTAGTACTCGA
Organism: Actinomycetota bacterium; assembly: GCA_004298555.1. GTDB lineage: Bacteria > Actinomycetota > Acidimicrobiia > Acidimicrobiales > Acidimicrobiaceae > SCQM01. The sequence continues at coordinate 2,283 of SCQM01000078.1, forward strand.
TTCCTTTTTTGGCCTTTATTCCCTTTTCGTAGGCATGTTTGATTTTGCGCATCTCGGTTACGGTATCGGCAATCTCAATGATCTCCTGCGGACAGTCTCGTCCGGTTATGACGACATTGGTTTTGGGACTTCGGTGCTCGAGCGCATGGACAACCTCTTCGACGGGTACCCACGCGTACTTGACGGCATAGGTGAGTTCATCGAATATCAGAAGATCGAAGTTCCCGCTTTGCAACATTGCTTTGGCGACTTCAAAGGCATGGCGGCCCTTCGCCGCTGATTCGTCAAGATCTTGTGATTCCCAGGTGAATCCATCTCCAAGGGTGTGCCATTCGATTCCCAGATGGTCTGCGAGCTTCCGCTCGCCGGTTTTCCATTTGCCGCTCTTTATGAACTGGACCACACCAACTGCCCAACCCCTTGCCCAGCCACGGGCCATGACTCCAAAAGCCGCGGAGGACTTTCCCTTCCCGTGCCCTGTGTTAACCAGAATTATTGATTCAGCATGTGCCATACCTAAGAAGGTAATATCTATTTGGCCGCAATAAGGGATTAAGGTGAAAATTTAGAATTCACCAAAGATGTGTACCCAATAAATCGGTGCAGTCCACTTTGTCCTAAATAGTCGAAGGAGGCTGAAAATGCGTATCGACTATCACCAATACAATGAGATCGTCCGTCCAATGCATGCACTTTCCGAGGCCGTGAACTCCGGCACTCTCGAACCAGCTTTACTTGAGCTAGTGAAGGTGAGAGCTTCTCAGATCAACGGGTGTGCCCACTGCCTGGAGATGCATACCAAAGATGCTCTGGCACTGGGCGAGTCCGGAGACCGCCTGAATTTGGTTGCTGTATGGCGTGAGGCACCTATGTTTAGCGGGCGTGAGCGCGCAGCCCTTCAGTGGTGCGAGGAGCTGACTCTAATATCTCATAGACAAGTACCTGACGAACTCTATGAAGAGATGCTGCGGTTTTTCTCCGAGGACGAGATGTGGAGGCTCACACTTGCCATCACTGTCATCAACAGCTGGAATCGGCTGGCACTCGCATTCCGCGCCCCCGTTGGAGATTACATTTCAACCAAGACAGCCAATCAAGCCAAAAAATGACCACTTCAGAATTCCAATCTATGGCATCTTTGAAGCCTAAGGCTCAGGTTCTGCTGGATGCCCACCAAGGTCCGGACCCACTCGTGCTTCCCAATATTTGGGATGTCACCTCCGCCCGGACCGTCGCGGCAGCGGGATTCCCTGTGATCGCTACGTCGAGCAGAGCCATAGCAGGTGTTTTTGGCTTTCAGGATAATGACTCAAGCAACCCCGATAGTATTTTCAACTTTCTAACGCGCATCGCCGAGGCGGTTTCTCTTCCGGTGACTGCTGATCTCGAAGCAGGCTACGGATTGGTGTCGGAGGAGCTTGTTGGCCGCATCTTCGCAGCGGGTCTGGTGGGATGCAATCTCGAAGATACCGATCATCACGGTGACTCCGTGCTCATCGATGCCAATGAGCAGGCTGGGTTCATCGCCCGGGTTCGGGCAGCCTCTGATTCGGCGGGAATACACCTGGTAATCAATGCAAGAGTCGATAGCTTCATTCGTCAGGTTGGCAATGATGACCAGCAGCTGGAGGATGCAGTTCGCCGGGGACGCCTGTATCTCGAGGCTGGCGCAGACTGCATTTATCCGATCGCGCTTGTGGATCGCGAAAGAATTGCGAGGCTCACTGATTCTCTGTCGGGACCGGTAAACGTAGTTGCTCGCAAGGGAGGCATGAGCATAAAAGAGCTTGCTTCGCTTGGCGTCCGGCGGATCAGCTTTGCTTCGGCGTTGTTTCAATCTATGAATGATCAGCTGCGGCGTGCAGCGCTTCGATTAGCTGAATCGAAAAATCTTGATTCAGTGTGGCAAGCGATGCCCGCAACATCTAGGTGATCGAAGCACGGTTTCAGTCAATATCCGCAGGTTCTAAAATGCGGATTGTTGAGGGCAAGCAAGCAAGTTACCGGGATTATTATTGGCTGGCTATGCCCTTAGTTGGGGGCTCAGTCAACACGTGGCTTGCTTTAGGCGGTAGTATCTGAGTAAGTGCATTCAGGGAATCCGGTGAAATTCCGGGGCTGTCCCGCAACTGTAACGTAGAGCCCAGTCCAACAATTGACCACTGCATCGTTTAGCGGGAAGGTCGGATGAGGCGGTGAAACGGAGCCAGGATACCTGGGCACGCTCTATAGGTCGAGACGTTCGATTGGGAGATGCGTGGACATCAGAAACTCGGGAAAGTATATCTTTCTCGGCGGTACCCGTTCCGGCAAGTCATGCCTTGCCGAGCAGTGGATCGCCACGAGACACTCAGAGACTCGCTATGTGGCTACGGCCCCCAAGGCGTGGATCAAAACAGATCCCGACTTTGCCAGAAGGGTAGCTGATCACCAGAGGCGGCGCGGAGCAAATTGGCAGACCGTGGAACTGGGCAGTTCCGAGGATATTTATGGTCTTATCGAAAATGCTGAGATTCCTACGGTTGTCGATTCGGTAGGTGGTTGGCTGGCTCACGATATCGACTTCGTTCCCGACCTGGAGCGTTTGAAGGCAGTGATTTTAAAATGCGGCGTACCCCTGTCATTTGTGGCTGAGGAGGCTGGTTTGTCTGTTCATCCAGAAACCCAGGTTGCACGCAGATATGTGGATCTTCTAGGGCAAACGAATCAGCTAATAGCCGATTGTGTGGACCGGGTATTTTTCGTTGCGGCAGGACGGGTAACTGAATTGTTTTCACCGGCTTTTCTAGGGGATAAATAATGAAGGACGACCTGCTGGGAGCGGTGAGCTTTCTGACCATCTTTGGTGGGGGGCGGCAGCCTAAAGAGTCAAGCAAATACTGGTTCTCGCTTGCAGGCGTTGTGGTCGCGATTATTTCGGGACTTGTCTGGCAGCTTATGGGCCACTCTACTGCCAGGTTGCTCATCGCATCTGTTGTTGTTTTGGTGATGCTGATAATCACGGGGGCGATTCATATAGATGGCCTTGCCGATGCGGCGGACGGCCTCCTGGCTCATCTGGATGCCAGGAAGCGCTTTGAAGTCATGTCTTCGCCGGAGGTTGGGACATTTGGTATCGTGGCCGTCGTGATGGCTATCGCACTTTACGTTGTATCGATATCTGTCTTAAGGCCAAACTTGCTGTTGCTCATAGGAGTTTTCTCCTTATCGCGGGAGCTTGCAGCTTTGGTAATGGAGTCAGTGCCGTACGCCAAATCAGATGGAATCGTGAGCGCGTTCAGCAGTGGTTCCGGAGTCTTGGCTAGGGCTAAGTTGATAATCGCAGGTGAGATGCTTCTAAGCACCTTCTTGATTCTTGTGTCATTAGGAGTGAAGGGTATCGTCCTGCCCGTGGTTATGCTTGCCGTTCAGATTGTAATAGTGCTCAGGGCTAAATCGCTCATTGGCGGGTATACGGGCGATGTTCTCGGAGCATCAATTGTCGCAACTGAGACGTTCGCTTTGGTTGCTGGAGCACTGATGCAGAGATGAAAGCCACCAAAAAAAAGCGGTTGGCCAGGCAGATGATGGGTGCCGGTGTGGGGCTGCTTCTTGACCGCGTTTTCGGGGAGCCACCAGCTAATGTGCACCCAGTGGCATGCTTTGGCAAAGCGATGACCAAACTGGAGACGTTTGTTTGGCGTGGCACCAAGGAATCGGGCGCCAGTTATGGATTATTCGGTCTTTCGATTGCCGCCGCGGCTTCGCAGCTTGTTTCGTCGCCCTTTGCCGGAACCGCGATAGGAACATATGTCGCGGTGGCTGAAAAATCACTCTTTGAAAACGCTTTCGCCATCGATTCGAGTCTTGAGCGCGGGGATCTTGACTCGGTTCGTCGACAGGTGCCTTCATTGGTTGGCCGCGATTCAAATGGGCTTGATGCCTTTGGGGCAGCCAGAGCGGTGGTCGAATCGGTGGCAGAGAATTCCTCTGACGCGGTCATCGCCCCTATGTTCTATGGAGCGGTTCTAGGTGGACGTGGTTCTCTCATCTACCGGGCCATTAATACGATGGATGCCATGGTTGGATACAAGAATCTCAGATACCTGGATTTTGGATGGTTCAGCGCCAGACTCGACGATTTTGCCAATTACCTTCCATCCCGGTTGGCGGCTCTCCTGTCATGGTTGGTTCCGACTGGACGAAGTGCCAGTCCGGGTCTGATCCTCGCCGACTCTTCCCGGCATCCCTCTCCAAACGCTGGCGTGGTTGAGGCCACCTATGCCCATAAGCTGGGAATCAGGCTTGGAGGGGTTAATTCATATGGCGGCAGAGCCGAAAGCCGTCCCGAGATGGGATACGGTCCATGCGTATCAAGGTCCGACATAAATCGGGCAGTCGAGCTATGCCGCCGGAGCGACACAATTTTTGCAGCTGTTTTGATAACTGCAGGCGCACTGCTTGAACTTTGGCCCAGCCCTAAGAGATGAAGACCCTCGGACGTATCCAATTGGGGGAGGCTAAAAGGTTTCTGTCCGCACGCGCCCACGGTGACGGTGCAAACGCGCTCGAGCGCTTTCTTGGGCTGGATCCGGGGGAATTGCTGGACCTGTCCGCTTCGATGAATCCAGTGGCACCCAGTTACGAAGTTGTCCTGACGCGAAGGCTGGGGTCTTTGAAGAGCTATCCAGATCCCAAAGAGGCGGCTGCCTTTCTTGCCGGCGTTCTTGAGGTGGATGCAGATCAGCTGATCCTTAGCAATGGCGGAGCGGAGGCTATCGCGCTTGTAGCCCAGGTTGTGAAGGCTGGTCATGTCCGAGATCCAGAGTTTTCATTGTATCGACGCCATATAACCAGATATAGCCAGGAGGGACCCTGGTGGGCTTCCAACCCTAATAACCCAATCGGTACCCTCCTTGAGGAGAACGAAGTCCCGTTCGTAATAGACGAAGCCTTTTACCAAATGGCGACCGGACACTGGAGCAGGCGAGACTTCGAAAGGGGAAGCTTCGTGGTTGGATCTCTCACCAAGCTCTTTGCTCTGCCCGGGCTGCGGATGGGTTACCTGATAGCGCCAAGTAGCACTGTGGCTGCCAGGTTGCGTAGACTCCAGCCCCAGTGGGCACTTAACTCTCTTGCGGCTGCCGCCTTGCCTGATCTGATTTCTGGCATTGATCTGAATGAGACCCACCTGGCCGTGTCCCGCCTCAGGGGTGATCTAATGTCTGTGCTTACAACCTACGGTGCATCTCCAAGGCCCTCTTGTGCCAACTATGTTTTTGTTCCTGACGCCAAAGACCTGTTTGACAGGCTTCTCGAACGCAAGGTGCTCGTCAGAGATACCCATTCATTCGGGCTTAATGGCGGAGTCCGGATCGCGGTGCCAGATGACAAAGGCCTTTATCAAGTAGAGCAGGCGCTTTTTCCAAAAAAGTTGAGAAAGAGGTCGGGGGCGAATTTTAGAGGAGGGCTGATGGTTGTCGGCACCACCTCGGACTCTGGCAAATCCACTCTTGTAACGGCATTGTGTAGGGTGCTTTCTGACCGTGGCATTGCCGTGGCGCCGTTCAAGGCGCAAAACATGTCTTTGAACTCTTCGGTCACGCCGGCAGGCTATGAGATCGGCAGAGCCCAGGCACGGCAGGCGCATGCGGCAAGGATCGATTCCGAAGCCGCGATGAATCCTATTCTCCTCAAGCCGACATCTGAGATGACTTCTCAAGTGGTGGTAATGGGGGAGCCCTTGTTCGAAACCAATGCCAGGGATTACCAGACTAAAAAAAGCGGATTGCTGGCTTCGGTTATTGAAGCATATAACGATCTGGCTTCCAGATTTGAGGTTGTGATACTCGAAGGTGCCGGTTCGCCGGCAGAGATAAACCTAATTGACAACGACCTTGTAAATCTTGGGCTTGCGCATAAGATAAATGCCAGAGCTTTACTCGTTGGCGACATCGACAGAGGCGGAGTGTTTGCGTCGCTATATGGGACTCTGCAAATCCTGTCCCCGAAACTGTCATCACTGATCTGCGGCTTTGTCATAAACAAGATCCGGGGTGATGCAACGTTGCTCGACAGCGGCATTTCCCAGTTGGAAGCTCTCACGAAAAGGCCAGTTTTCGGCGTGCTGCCGTATCTGTCTGAGTCCCTTATAGATGCCGAAGACTCACTGGGGCTGTCCAGCTACGGTGCCGAGCAATCCTCGTCCAGGGACGCTCTTGACATTGCGGTAATTTCCCTGCCGAGGATATCAAACTTCACCGACTTCGATCCTCTTGTAAACGAGCCCGGTTGTGTGCTCAGGATGATTGCGAGTCTAGGCCAACTCGGCAGCCCGGATTTAATCATTATTCCGGGATCCAAATCGACCATCGACGATCTCAATTGGCTTAGACGCAAGGGATTCGATGAAGCAATTACGCAGCATTTGGCGCGGGGGTGCATAGTTCTTGGCATCTGCGGTGGATATCAGATCCTTGGTAAAGAGATCAATGACGAGGTTGAATCAAAGCAGGGCAGAGTCAACGGGCTCGGTCTGCTGGACGTGCAGACCTTATTCCTCGATTCGAAGGTGACGCTTCGGCGCAGCGGAGTGGCTCCGCGTTTCGGACAAGTGCCAGTATCTGGTTATCAGATCCATAAAGGCCGGGTTACACCTCAGGGCGGCAGAACTCTGTTCGAACTTTCAAATCCGTCACGAACCTTTCAGGAGGTCGGACTCACCGATGGTGCGGTTGATGATGCGGGACAGGTCTTTGGAACCACTCTTCACGGGGTTTTTGAAAATGACGAGTTCCGATCCGTATTCTTGTCAACCGTGGGGCGAGCGCGTTCAAAGAGTTTTGAATCCCGGTTGAACTTCGCGCAGCTGAGAGAGAGTCAGATCGACTATCTGGCCAAATTTGTGAGCAAATATATCGACATCGACGCTTTGTTTCGTGCGGCTTCGATCAACATATGATGATTTCGGGGGATGAATCTAATTGTTCTTGTACCTAACCAATGCCGATACCGAACTCCTAACCTTGCGCAGTGTGGCAGATGACCTCTCCGACGTGGGCATCGAACTGCGAGGCCTGTCTGTATCAGCTGGCAACTGGAAAGAAGCGGCCAATTCGGCCTCTTTGATCTGTGTAAGACTGCTAGGGGGCAAGGACGCGTTTCTAGAGGGCCTAGAGTATCTGGCGGCTCTTACAAACGCCAGAAGGATACCGCTCGTTTGTTTCTCAGGCGAGTCTATTCCCGATCCGGAACTTGCGCTCTTTTCAAATGTCGCAAGCGGCATAGTCACGCAGGGCTTCGAATACCTGGTTAGGGGAGGCACTGCGAACTATGCGAACTTTGTCCGATTCGTCTCTGACACATGCCTCTTAGGCGGTTACGGTTTCCAGACACCGCAAGAAGTGCCCGACGTCGGTATCTTCAAGCCCATTGAACAGGATGGATCAGCTCCCAGGGTCGCGGTCATTTTCTATAGAGCGCATTTGATTTCCGGGAATACGGTCTTCGTAGAATCTCTTGCAAGGGAGATGGCAGCGCAGGGGATTAGCGTTTACCCGGTCTTTTGCTACTCGCTTCGCAGCGGTTACGGGGAACGCTCACCAGTTTATAAGACCGTTAAAGAGATCGCTCCAGATGTAATCGTTACCACGGTCTTGGCTGGCGGATCAATGGATTCGCAAGGACAGACCTGGGATGTATCCGAGATGAAAGAGTTTGGAGTCCCAATTGTCCAGGCAATTGTCTCGTCATCAGACAGGGAGAGCTGGCAAAAAAGGAGTTCAGGTCTTGTTCCGCTTGACGTAACCATGCAGGTTGCTATACCGGAGTTTGACGGCAGAGTGATAACTGTACCATTTTCGTTCAAAGAAGTTGTCGACTCGGACAGCGGCTTTGGCAGTGACATAAGTGCCTACCGGGCCGATCCGGAACGTACTTCTAGAGTCACCCAGGTCGTGGCACGACTTGCCAGGTTGCGCCACAAAGCCAACTATGACAAAAAGGTTGCTATCGTAATTTCTGCCTATCCCACCAAGCGATCCCGTTTGGGAAATGCAGTGGGTCTTGATACCCCAGCGTCAGTAATCGCGCTTCTTCATAGGCTTCAAAACTCCGGTTATCGCATCGACCGGATTCCCGAGAGCGGGGACGCTCTAATGGAAGAGCTGATGGATACCTTCAATTACGACGTGCCAACGCTGAGTGTCAGCCAGGTTCAAAAGGCGCAGCTGACTCTTTCGGCACCTGAATACGCAGCTGAATTCGAGAAATTTGGCGAGGAGATCAAAGGCGGCTTGAAGAGGGCGTGGGGAGAGCCTCCTGGCTCTGTTTATTTGGACGGCTCCAACTTTGTATTCCCTGGCATCAGCCTTGGGAACGTGTTCATCACGATCCAGCCTCCAAGGGGATTTGGTGAGAATCCGATCGCCATCTACCACTCGCCGGATCTTGCTCCGACCCATCACTATATGGCCTTCTACCGGATGCTTGACATCAAATACGACGCCGACGCGATTATACACGTAGGAAAGCACGGTACCCTCGAGTGGTTGCCAGGCAAGAGCCTGGGGCTGTCTGAGAACTGCTACCCAGATCAGGCTTTGGGAGCTATCCCGCTGATTTATCCGTTCGTGGTGAATGACCCAGGGGAAGGCACCCAAGCCAAGAGGCGCGCCCATGCTGTAATTATCGATCACATGGTTCCGCCCCTAACCAGAGCTGACACCTACGACGAACTCTCAAAGCTCGAATCTCTGCTCGATACCCATGCCCGGTACGCGGGAATGGATCCCTCGAAACTTCCTGGATTGCGCGAAGCGATCTGGGAGGTGCTGGTGGATGCCCAAATTGCCAGGGAGCTGCGGCTGGGAGAGCGTCCCGACTTTGAAGACGCCGAATTCGACGTTTTGGTTTCTGAGATAGACGGTTATCTTTGCGAGATCAAGGATGCACAGATCAGGGGAGGCCTTCATATTCTTGGTGAGATTCTCGACGGCCAAGCTGAGTTGGATATGATCGCAGCTCTGACAAGGATTGGATCAGGGGCTGATCCATCCTTACGCCAGCTGGTGGCCGCTGAGCTTGGGATTGATTTAAAGGCCGGCCATACCAGGCAGATCGACCAGGTCGAGGAGGAGGTGCAAAGAGTGGTTGGAATTGCGCAGGCTTCCGGCTTCGACCTTCAATGCCTGAAAAAGCTTCCAAAACCGTACCGCAAAGCGATCGAAGAGGTCTGCGTCAATCTGGTGCCTAGGCTCCGTGCGACTCCCAGAGAACTTGAGGCAGTTCTGGAGGCACTTGATGGAAAGTACATAGCTTCGGGACCTTCCGGCGCACCTTCGAGAGGGATGGCGCACGTGCTTCCCACCGGACGCAACTTCTACTCTATCGATCCCAAGGCGCTTCCGTCGACTCAGTCGTGGGTTGTGGGTCAAAAACTTGCCGAGGCAATGGTCGAGAGGTATTTTTCAGAAGAGGGCAGCTATCCCAGTTCGGTCGGGATAGTGGTGTGGGGAACAGCTGCTATGAGAACTGCTGGGGATGATATTTCCCAAACTCTGGCACTGATCGGTGTGATGCCGGTATGGGATATGCAGACCGGAAGAGTGACCGGCTGCGAACTGATCAGCCGTGGGGAGTTGGGAAGGCCACGCGTCGATGTGACGCTTAGAATCTCGGGATTCTTTCGTGATGCGTTTCCTCATGTCGTCACGTTTCTTTCCCAAGCCTTTGAATTGGCGTCGCACAGCCCGGAAGCCGATAACCCTCTTGCCAAAGACGCAAGCTCGCCAAGAATCTTTGGGCCGAAGCCGGGATCGTATGGGTCAGGAATTCTGCCGCTTATCGAGGCTCGAAATTGGAGATCGAACGAAGATCTGGCCAAGGTGTATCTCACATGGTCGGGATATAGCTATACGTCCAAAAGCTTTGGAAGGTACGATCCGGAGTCCATGATGGCGCGGTTCAAGGGGATCCAGGTGGCTTCGAAGAACCAGGACAACAGAGAGCACGACATTTTTGATTCTGATGACTACATGCAAGATCATGGAGGAATGATTGCAGCAGTTCGTCATCTATCCGGCAGCGAGCCAAAGTCATATTTTGGAGATTCGGCCGATCCTGGAAGGCCAAAGGTTAAGTCCCTGGCCCAAGAGGCGGCAAAGGTGGTGCGATCCAGAGTGATCAATCCGAAGTGGATTGAGGCCATGAAGCACCATGGCTATAAAGGCGCTTTCGAGATGGCAGCTACGGTCGACTATCTGTTTGGATACGACGCAACTGCTAATATCGTCGAGGATTGGATGTATGAGAAAGTAACGCAGGCCTATGTGGCCGACGCATCGGTTAGGAAGTTCTTTGAGCAATCCAACCCTGGTGCGCTCACCTCTATTGCGGAGCGGTTGCTCGAAGCTTCCCAGAGGGGCCTTTGGAACGCTAGTGAGGAGTCATTGGATGCCATCAGGTCCGCAATGCTCGAAGCTGAGGGCTGGGAGGAGATAAGGTGAGAGAGTTTCCCTTTGTGGCGGTGGTCGGGCAGGACCAGCTAAAAATGTCTCTTTTGCTAAACGCCATAGACCCAAGGATCGGCGGAGTGCTAATCCGAGGCGACAAGGGATCTGGAAAGTCAACCCTGGCTCGCGCTCTGGCGGACCTTTTGCCTGATGGCGCTCCGTTCATAGAGGTGCCAGCCGGAGCCACAGAAGATAGGGTCAAGGGATCGGTGGATCTGGCTCAGATGGTTTCCGACGGAACGGTAGCTTCAACTGGCGGTCTTTTGGCCGAGGCCAACGGTGGCGTTCTGTATGTCGACGAAGTAAATCTCCTTGCTGACCATATCGTAGATCTCCTTCTCGATGCTGCGGCATCAGGGGTGAACCGCATAGAGAGAGACGGCGTTTCCGCTGTGTTTCCGGCAAAGTTTGTGCTCATTGGATCGATGAATCCAGAAGAGGGTGAACTCAGGCCGCAGCTATTGGACAGGTTTGGACTCTCGGTCCAAAGTGATGGAATCGTTGATCCGGAATACCGAAGCCTTGCGCTATTTAGACGGCTCGAATTCGACAGCGACCCTGACTCTTTTTGCAATTCCTTTGACGCCGAAAAAGAAGGCATCAAACAGAGACTTAGTGCAGCCAGAAGCGCGAATTTAAACCATTCCCTCGGACTTAGCGCGCATATCTCAAAGGAGCTCTTCAAGGTAATAACGCAGTTGTGCATCAGCTATGGAGCACAGGGCTTGAGGGCTGATCTCACCATGGCTAGAAGCGCGGCAGCTCACGCATCACTTGACGGCCGTTCTGACGTAGAGGCTAGAGACATCGAAGCTGTGGCGCCCCTCGTATTGTCGCATCGGGCGCGCAAGGATCCGCTGCAGGAGTACGAATCACGAAGCGTCTCCGAGGTGATTGAGAAAATCCAAAGGATGGGTCACGAAGAAGGCGACGAAGTGCCTGCCTCAAAGTCTGAGGGATCAAGAAGCGATAATGGAGATCTGCCTCCTGACGTCCCCCGTGCTCCTAAAGGGCAAAGTGAGTCTGCGGGATCAGCTTTGACTTTTGGAAATGGGGGAGTGCAGATAATGGGCGCCGTAACAAATTTGGGTGCAAAGGGGGTCTACTCAGAAAGAGTGGGCGGAGGCCCAAAGGGGGCGACGCCAATAGGATACCGTAAGAGTGTGGAGGGTGTCGTTGATCGGCGCGGAGTCGGCCTGAATGTGGTTGGAACCCTCACCTCTGCTGTTACGCGGCGGAGCAGCGAAGCAGAAGTCGCAACAGGCACTTTTGTCGACGCACAAGATATTGTCATGTCGGAGAAAATTGCCAGACAGGGAAGGACGATCCTTGTAGGACTTGATCTCTCAGGATCGATTGGCATGAATTCCAGAACCGAATTGGCCTCTACGGTGATTGAGTCTCTCCTGCTTGATGCATACCAAACGAGGGACCGGGTTGGCGTAATAGTGATTGCTGAGGGAACCGCCAGGTTATTGCAGAAACCAACTCGGTCAGTTGAGATTATTAGGGCAAAGCTTGCAACGCTGGTCACTGGGGGAGTCACTCCACTGGCCAAAGGAATCGACCTGTTAGCGTTGCAAGCCAAAGAATGCAGATTCAAGGGGGAGCACCCGTTTTGTATCCTCATCACTGATGGCAGAGCCACCGGCGGCGAATTTGCATTTCAGGAGGCGATTCAGGCTGCTGAGAATTTCAGTTCAGAGGAGATCCAGAGTTGCCTGATCGATATCGAGGATTCACAGGTACCAATTGGCCTCGCCGGCAAGATTGCCAAGGCAATGGGAAGCCAAATTATTTCTAATACTGCTTTGTTCGAATTGATTGGCAGGTCACAACTGCGCGATGCCTTGTTTGGGTAGATGCTCTGTAGTGCCGCAAGTGGCCATGCCAGACCTGGCATAAATGCCTCGATTTGCTGATTGGCTCCGCGAAGTGTTCAGACAACCCTCTTTAGATGCTATGATAACTAGTTAGGAAGGGGTAGCCAGTCCGCTTGAACGCTGTCTTAATTGAGGCATCATTCGTTGGAACTAGGAGTTTCCCTTCTGATTCGCAGCAGTTTTTAAGGAAGGGAGGTCGCCACTGTGGCGACCGGTACGGTAAAGTGGTTCAACTCTGAGAAGGGCTTCGGTTTTATTTCTCAGGATAATGGAGATGATGTTTTCGTTCATTTCAGTGCAATTCAAATGAACGGCTACAAAGGTCTTGAAGAAGGACAGGCTGTAGAGTTTGGGACGCAAAATGGACCCAAGGGCCTGCAGGCTGTAGACGTACGACTCCTCTAAGCATTTGAAAATTCAATAATTGCGAGGAGAAGTTGAGGCAAGCTGAACCAGTAATAATCTGTATTCAGCTTGCTTTGAGGATTGACTAACTACTTTACCGATTAGCGCATCTGTATTCAGGTGTTGCTGCCGTAGAGTAGTTTGTCATCGAGTTTCATTGTTCGTTTTCATGAATGCACGCGGCTTGGCCGATGAACCTGGTCAGTATTGGGTCAATGGATCATTGATTGCTGGGTATCCGACGTCCCGGTCTAAGCCAAGATTGGCTATGGCAACTATGCTGCGTTGCACTTCTCAAAATATTCTCCGTCAAATTGTGGCCTGCCACTTTTGTACGTGGGCGGCTGCGGAGAATAATCATCTCTGCGTGCCGGCTAAGTGAGTCTCTCTAACAGCTTTGGGACATCTACGAAGGCGAAGCCAACAGAAGAGTCACTAATTCCGTATGGCAGCAGGAGATGGTCTCCATAGGCCATGGCGCCACAGGAGTAGAGGACATTGGGCACGTATCCGTCACGTTCGTTTTCCTCGGGGCGCATGAGGGGTTCGTCCAAACTTCCAATGATCTTGCCGGGGTCGTCTATATCGAGAAGGACGGCGCCAAGAGCGTATTCTCGCATCGGCCCCACCCCGTGTGTGATCAAGAGCCATCCGGCCTCGGTTTCAATTGGTGAGCCTGAGTTGCCGAGTTGAATAACTTCCCATGGCTGAACTGGAGAGTGCAATGTTGAGGGAGTACCCCAAATTCGTCCGTCGGCAGACGTTGCGATAGCGTTGTTCTCACGGTCCCAGCGCGACAAGGCGAAGAAGAGGCCGTTGATTTTTCTCGGGAAAAGTGCCATACCTTTATTTTTTGCGGCCGGCCCTGACAGCTGGCCAATACTGAACCGCTGGAAGTCCCGCGTTTCAATCAGGTTGGGTGTTACTTGCTCACCATCAAATGCAGTGTAAGTTGCATAGTAGACCTTTGTACCGTCATCCTCGATGAATTGCACAAAGCGTGCATCTTCGATTCCATGTGATTCCGAAGGGGAATATGGCCAAAGAATTCGTTCGGAGAGCAAGGTCCCGTCATCGAACTCCACCTCGTAGTTGCATGCTGCAATGCGACGCACTATTTCTTTAAATCGAACACCGCTTCGCCGGGTATCGCTTTGGTCAGCCAGGTCAGAGAGTGCCGTTTCCAACATATCGTTATCGAAGTGTGCTTGAAGCTGCCGCATCAGGAAGCCGGAGCTATCTCTATCGTTACCGGTTTCAGCGAGCTTATCCAGGAAAAGATCCCGGTCATGAATTGCTGGGCTATGGCGCCCAGCCTCAAGGTATCTTCCATGATTGTCGAGATGGAGGTTATGTCCGGGACCGACAATTCCCGTGCGGAACTCGACACTGGAAATGTGCCCTTCGCCGACAGCTCTTAGGCTCATGATGAATCGGACTGATCCGGTTTCGACGTCCGACTGGTCGGGATGAGGTACGACTGAAGGATTGAAAAGCGCCGCTGACTCAACTGAAAATTCCTTTGTGAAGGATGCTCCGATAAGAAGCTGACGTGCCGCTGTTAGTGTCGTTCCAGGTGACACCCTATGCATGACTCGATTGTAGTTCTCCTGCAGGATTGAATCGAGGTTCCGGTGCCGCTTTGTGAAACGCTCATGAAGCGTTTCAAGGGTTGCTGTCACAGCTACTTCTGGCAGTGCGAGAAGACGATACAGCACTCCCGTGGCGCGGGACTCGCGGTCCAAGGAAAGCTCGAGACCTGGGACAAACAACTGGGCTAGCACTCGGGATGTATCAGGATAAAGGCGTAAGTTGGAGCGTGTCACGAGGTCGGCGTTGAGATTATTCATAAAACTCTTTCAGTAGTGAGCGGCCCTGTTGCAAAGCCGAAAGTGCCGCCAGGGTCGACTCGGCACCTTGATTTTCGTTGCGGCCATTTGGCTCGAGGCCATCGCAGCATCCTCCGCCAAATGGATCGTAAAGGGGTGTGTTTCCATCATTGAAGCCAAGGAACCACTTGATTGCCAGTTCAAGCCCATTGGCCCATCGGAGGTCTCGTGTGACCTTAAATGCCCTGGCGCAGGCATCTGCAAGCGCCGCAACCTCTATTGGTTGCTGATCGAAGGCAGGGGAGATATTATTTGGTCCGCGGCCTCCGACCGGAGTGACAGAGAGATGTCCGTTACACGTTTCAAGGTCGAGCAGCCAGCCCAAAAGAAGTAGGCCATCTTCTTGAAGCGCGGCGTCATTTAGTGCAGTTCCTGCACCCAGCAGGACATCGGGCAGAATCGCGTTTGCATATTGCAGTCGGTCCTCAGGCCAAGGCCAGGACTTTGAGGAGCGCGGCCGGCCCACGCGCTTTGCTGTATCCTTCAGGAGTGAGATCGCTTCGCGATGGCGGGGGATAACCTGAAGCACCTCGATTGCACCCAATGCAGCGAATGCCATTGAGCGCAGCCAGGGAGACCGTTGAACGGCACCAAGGGTAAAGGCTTGGAGTGCCGCTTCGCCGGGTTCAACTTCCGAATTGGCGGAAACGTATGTTCCTAATCCCCAAAGTGCGCGTCCCCAGCAGTCCTCGACCGAAGGCTGATCCTGCCAGAGGCGATTGAGGCCGAGGCGGTTGTGGAATTGTCCCTGCCTATCTTGTGCGCTGAGCAGAAACGACAGGTAAACATCCCGTAATCTATGCTGTCCTGTATTCGTCAAAAACGCCGGATCCCTGCTTACAACTATGAGGGCGCGCGCCACGTCATCAACGCAGTAGCCGTGGCTGGAGCGGGGAATTGTGCCTTTTGCGTGTTCAAAGAGCCCTTTGTCGTCGGTAAGGCGGCTTAGGTGCGCAAAAGAGGGATTGGGGAACCTCATGAGGGGACTAATCGCGCAATGACCAAACGTGCCGCTACCGCCCGATAGCGCTTTGCCACTGCGCCCCACCGGAGGGCAGGAGCCTCGATTGCCGCATGATTGGCCATGTCTTCTGCAAGTCCCGGCTCAGTTAGTATCCGACGCAATGCTGAGGCAATTCCTTCTGGATCTTGCCGTTGGACTATGATTCCAGAACCGCTAGTCAACAGCTCGACGGCATGTGGAAAACCTGTCGACACAACCGGCCGACCGGCCGCGATTGCTTCGATTAGAACACCCGACGTAACCTGGTCCGGAGAGTCATAGGGTAACAGTACGACGTCAGCGCTCTCGACCAGCCTGGCCAACTCTGCGAGTTCGAGATAACTTGGGTCGATATCTACAATATCTGTGACCTCATTCCTCAGGACACGTGCAGCTAGGCTTAGCCTGTACTCCTCGCCATCACGTTCCAGGACCTTAGGGTGGGTTTTGCCGATCACAAGATAGTGGGGTTTTAGATCACGCAGGCTTGACATGGCATCGATAGCCCACTCGATGCCCTTTCCCGGGCCGAGAAGACCCCAGGTCAGGATAATCGGGCGGGTATTGGCGGAGTTTACACGGTCATGAACGTGGCGGGGATTTAGAAAGGTGCGGTGGTCGATAGCTCCGTGGGGAATCACTGTGATCTTTTCCGGGTCGACACCGTAGTTCTGGATTAAGCGGAGTTTTGCAGTCTCAGTCATTGTAACCACCAAATCACTGACACTGACAAGCCTGTCTAGAATATTGCGCTGCCTTGGTGTTGGATCCAGTAGAACTGTATGTGGGACCAATACTGATGGGACGGTGAGGGACTCTGCAATTTTTAACACGTCTTCACCATCTGCGCCCCCGTAGATTCCGTACTCATGTTGGATAACCACGACGTCATTGAGATTCAAGATGCTTATAACGGATTCGGTACTGGCGTCTGATCCATTGACCAGATTTGTGATGACTTCTGGTCGGTCGCGTTGTGTCTCAGAATTGTCTCGTACTCTCACGATTGTAACGTTGCACGATATTTGACTGAGTTGTTCATAAAGTGCAGAAGTAAACGTCGCTAATCCACACTGCGTAGGAGGATAAGTGCTCAGCATCGCAATGGAAGGAGAAGCTATAGGGCTGATTGGTTCAAAATGGACTTTTGTGGCAGATGCCGGGAAGTCAATTTCTTGAGGGTGATTCACAAAAGAACCAAGATTCCACCATCTGAATGCGTGATCGAAGATAAAGCTTGAAGTGTGGTTAGCCGAGGTCGGACAACTAAATGGTGAGACTTGCCTCGGGAGACTATGGAGACTGTTATCAATGTGGCCATTTTTTCGCTGGCTGTTGAATGGCGAGGTTGGGTGACGCAATTTAATAGAGTTGGTCCGGAGCCTTTTTGTTGTCGATCCTGAAGTATGGTTTTGCTGGCTTGTAATCGGTCTTGCTCATCAAAATCCATTTGAAAATATCCGCGGGTTTGACGGCCGTTGTGAGAGCCGGCGTGTTTGCCAACGGCCCGATCCTGTAACGGCAAGGTGGACCTGATTCCGATGGTTTCTTTCCGAAAAAGCGGGTTGGCTGGCTTGCGTATGGTAATACCTCTTTGGCAGAAGGTGATCGAACGATTTAAAGGTGGTAATGCTTGATAATCGGGGGGGCTCATGAATAAAGTCTAGTCTTACGAGGGGTTTTCCGGGGAGTAGAGTTGGGATAAACGGCTAAAGAGGCAAATTGTTTGGGAAATGGCGAGATGAAGATGCCCGGCCCTTCAGTGGTGTGTCTTTAGAAGGCTCATAATTACACGAGCAGGCATCATGTTAAGCCATGCCCGCCACCGCCCGGGTGCCACCGCACTGCAGAGCCCGTATGGATCAGATGGCCATAAGTGACCTCTGGCAAGTTTTGCATGACACGGTTCCGTATTCGAGCTTCTTGCGACCTACGTTGGACTTAAGGGATCTGCGAGTACCTGCTTTGCCTAAAAGATATCTGACATGCCCAGCGGTATGGCGAGCCAGAGTTACGCCGACTGCGTTTCTATTTGCCAAGTGTCGGTCTGATTCCTGGAGTCGCCGTCTTGTCGGGGTGATTAAATCAAATATCCGAGTTGCTGAGCTCCAGCCGCGAAATTCAATGTTCTTGATGCTGAGATGCACGGTAATGGGCAGAGACGACCGCAGTCACTGGAGTTGCGAGATTTTTGATAGTACACGATCTGAAATTACCACTGCGCGAACGCTTCTTACAGTGAAATCCGACCACTGCAGGGAAAATATAACTCTATGGCTGTCAGCTGAAGTGGAATTCCCACTAGTCACAGCAATTGTGATGCTTCCAAAATTAGAAATAGCTACAAATGCATTATTTTGTGGTTGACAATAGTGCCAAATGTCGCTATTCTATTTTGTGGAGTATCCAAGGTTCGCCGAGTGCGGCTTTTTTGCAGCCGGTATCGACGAAGGTTTGGATCTGGAACCAAATTGAGTTGATCGGCCCAATCACCTAAAGGTCAATCTTCTTAAGCTTCAAAGCAATACTGTGGCATGAAATCACAGATACGGGGGAAACATGATGCGAACAGTACGATCGATGAAGCTATTCCGCGTCAGCGGAATGGTGGCAGTCACTTCACTTGGAGGGGCAGTTCTCGCTAGTTGTTCTAATGGGACAAATTCCGCCTCGACCACATCAACCGTTGCAAGCGCCGGGAGTTCTACTACCGTGTCTGCGAGCAATGCCTTTCTCCAAGACATAAAGCAGCGAGGGGCAGTTCGCCTTGGAGTGATTCCCGACCCACCCTTCATGTATCTAGACTCAAAGACCAACTTGTGGAGTGGTCCATATATAGCAGTTATACAGAACTGGGCTAAGAGTCTTGGTGTAAAGGTTGATTACGTGCCGACCACCTACGCTACCGTAATCGCCGCAGTGCAGGCTCACAAGATCGATCTGGCGGCGGGGATCTCGTACACCGCAGCGCGCGCAGCGGTAGTAAGGTACTCGGTCCCGACATGGACCGAACTCCAGTCGGTGGCCATCAATACTTCATCGACACGGGCAACGACATGGGACGAAATTAATAGCCCGAATTACACGATCTGCGTTGTCCAAGGTGCGGAGCAGGCCGTCCTAATGTCTGCCAACCCTAGCCTTTTCAAATTTAAAACTTTGACGGCCCCAAATGTAACGACCTGCCAATTGCAGGTAACGTCTGGAAGAGCTAATGGATTCTTCTATTCTTGGCTTCCCAACGGCAACTTCGCATCCACGAGCCCAAATATCAAGCTCATCTTTGCATCCTCATCCGTTCCTACCACAACGGCTGGTTCATATGTGATCGACAATAGCTACCCCAAGAACGACCTTGATCCATTGAACACCGCTATAACTAATGCTCTGAATACGGGCGTGTTTGCCACCGCTGAGAAGGCTGCAGGAGTTGTAAACCCCTTGGATTACGCTGCCTCTCAATCTGCGATACCGGCCTATGTTAAGACTGCCGCAGCAAAGATGTTCACCGCTGGCAACCAATCGTGATCTCATGGGTCGTGAATTATTGAGCGCGAAGAACTCCACCGTGAATTCGGGTCGAAATCCATTAACTGATACCCGCCAAAACAGCATTAATCTGCCAGAAAGACCGACGATTCTGGGCTGGGCGCGGTCAAGTGTGGGGTCAAAAGGACGTCAAGCTGGGGGAGTAATTGTATTCCTTGCCGTACTTGGGGCACTTGTCCTACTGTTTCACTTCACGCGAGAATCTGCTCCCCCTTATCACTGGGAGTTTGGGGTGGTCTGGTCATTCCTGCCCACTCTCCTTCGAGGGTTGCTATTAACCTTAGAGATTACGGTTCTCAGTATTGTATTCGGAATGTTCCTCGGAATTTTCGTGGCTGCAGCCCGTCTATCAGGTAATCTATTGATTCGAGTTCCGGTAACCGGCTATATCGAAGTAATGCGTGGCACCCCAGTTCTTGTGCAGCTTATTTGGATCTTCTATGTCCTGCCGATATTGGCTGGAATCAAGCTATCGGGGCTTGAGTCCGCAGTCGTGGCTTTCAGCCTGAACCTGGGGGCGTTTTACGGTGAGGCTTTCAGGGCAGGAATCCAATCAGTGCCCAAAGAGCAGGTTGAGACTGCAGAAGTGCTAGGGCTCACCTACTCACAAAGAATGCATTATGTTGTTCTGCCCCAGGCGGCTCGCAACGTTCTTCCGGTGCTGTTATCAATAAGCGTTAATCTTTTCAAGGATACGTCTTTAGTGTCGGCCCTCGGTGTGAGCGATCTGATGTTTCTTGGAGAGTCGGTAGCCACAAACGTGTTCAGGCCACTAGAGATCTTGACCACCGTGGCCGTAATCTATTTCCTAGTCGCCTTCCCAATTACGATTTTGGTTCGCCGCTTGGAGCTGCACCTCAATCGGCATCGAAGGAAATGAGTTTCTCTATGGATTCTTCAGTCACATCTTCCGCCTTCGAAATCGAATTAGTGGATTTAGCCAAGTATTACGGGACCAGCCGAGTGTTTGAACACTTCAATCTTGCCGTAAAGAACGGGGAGGTTGTCTCCATCATTGGTCCAAGTGGTTCAGGCAAGAGCACTTTATGCAGGGTAGCAGTGGGGCTTGAGCCATTTCAGGAAGGGAGGATTCTGGTACGGGGCGAACTTTACAAGTCGGCCGACGGAAAAGAGGCATCACTTAGAGGTCGTGAAGCACGTGCGGTTCGGCGCGAACTCGGGATGGTTTTTCAGCACTTCACGCTGTTTCCACAGCTGAAAGTCATTGACAATATAATGCTGGGACCGCTCAAGGTTCTTGGCCTCCCGAAGGACGAAGCGCGCAAGAGGGCAGAGACTGTGCTGGCGCGGGTTGGCATGGCAGAGAAAGCGGATTCATATCCGGGGCACCTTTCAGGTGGCCAACAGCAGCGCACTGCGATTGCACGGGAACTCGCTATGGATCGTCGGGTGATTTTCTTTGACGAGGTCACTTCGGCACTCGATCCGGAGCTTGCAGGTGAGGTCTTGAAGGCGATGCATGATCTTGCTTTGACTGGCATCACAATGGTCGTGGTAACACACGAGATGGGTTTCGCTCGCAACGTTTCTGATCGGGTGGTATTTATGGACCAGGGCCAAATAGTCGAAATTGGTGCGCCTGATGCAATATTTTCAAATCCTTCTGAACCACGAACGCGAGAGTTTCTCGACAGAGTTCTGGCAGAACGTTCGAGGAGGGACTAGGTATGAAAACGATCGATCTTCTCAAGGGGGCAGCTTTACCATGAACTTGCCCCCGACACAGCTCGGACCTCCCGATAGTCTGTTTGCCGATAGTCTATTTGTCGATGCAGAGGCGCGGCTGCCACAGCTTCCTCGGAGGCAACGTGAATTGACACAAGCTCTGCTAGCGGAACCGGAAACTTTTGCGTTCGGTTCCGTTCGGGAGGTGTCTGACAAATATGGTGTCAACACTGCCACCGTGTTGAGGTTTGCCCGTTCTCTGGGATTTTCCGGATATCAGGCGCTTCAGGAGGCAGTCCGCCTTGCTTATCTCCGTTACACCGGCCTGCAGGTTCCCGAGGTGTCAGCGGGCGAAGGGCTTGGAGCTCTAAGGGATCACCATCATGGAAATATTGATCGGGCTTACGAAACAGCCGGTGATCTCGATGCTGTTTGCCAAGCTTTACTTCGCGCCAGACGGGTGATAGTTACTGGCGAGAGCATATCTGCTTCTCTGGCACAACTCTTTGTGCGTATGCTGCGATTTGCAAATTTGCGTGCAGAGTTTGTGAGCGCCAGTGGAGTCGATCGTACGATCGGTTTGAGCGACATTGACTCAAGAGATGTGGTAGTCGGATTTGGACTGTGGCTGCAGTTCAAGCCGACACTTGAAGCCATGGCAATTGCTAGACGCAGGGGCGCAGTGACCATAGTGATTTCGGGCTCAGCCTCGAGTCCATTGGCACGTCACGCGATGTATGTGCTCCCAGCACCTGCTCAGGGCCAGGCACTCTCGTTTTCGGTGGTTCCAAATGTGGCTTTGATGGAACTCATTGCCGATCAATTGGTTCGTTCGAGGCGTGCGGCGGGGCACAGGGATGACGAACTTCTCCATGACAGGTTTGTAGAGGAGAACATGCTTGCACCGCTTGTCGAAAAGGGAGGAAGTGGCCCGCTTTCGAAGAATTGACCAATTTTTTGGCACATGAGACTACTAATTGCGAAAAATAAATAAAGGAGACGAGTTATGGTGTCGAAAGGTGAGAACATCACGCGAACGAGCGTCCAGCCCGAAGAAGATCTAAGCCTCAAAGACATTCTGGAAATTGAAGTGCCGGATGAGAGGGTGAACCGCCTGAAGAAGCTGACCCATCCTGATGACGAGCTGAGCGACGAGGTCGAAACCTGGGTGGCCCGGAAACAGGTGCAGTGGGCAAATATTCAGTATGCGCGTTTTCTGGCAGGGGCTAAATACACTGAGCAAGATGTTGATGACGTCCTTACCAATTCTATCGACATCCACGCCCATGGAGGATCGGATCCCTTTGAACGTCTGATGTTGGAGGATGATCTTGCTTATGACTATACCGATGCAGGCATGCGGGCAATGGTTGTTAAGACTTGGTATACCCCGTCTGCATCACGCAATGCTCTGGTACAGAAACTCGTAGATCGATATGCCGAAGAGCGCAACCTCAGAGCAGTGCAGTGCTTCGGTGGTGTAACTCTGAACTACTCGCAGGGCGGTCTAAATCCTGAGGCGGTAAAAAAATGTCTTGGATTTCCAGGAATGAAATACGTCTGGATGCCGATGGTGGACTCATATCATCATCGCAAGGTAGTTTACGATGACACTTCAGGTCATGGAATCGAACTTCTCGATGAAAGAGGGCGCGTAGTTCCTGAGCTGCGAGAGATTATCAAGATCGCTGCTGAAAATGACCTAGTTCTCGCATGCGGACACTATCCCTTCGAAGACACATACCGGCTTTTCCAGGAGGCCAAGGACGCAGGTGTGATTCATATGGAAGTTGTTCATCCCGCGCACATCCATTCCAAGCACTCGATTAAACAGATGCAAATGCAAGCTGAGTTAGGGGTAAAGCTGATGCTTTCAGGTCTTGGCGCGGAAGCCTTTCCGCTCCACGAATCCGGACCTCTATATGCCGCCAGGCAGATAAAGGAAGTTGGGGCTGAGAACTGTGTTTATGGTTCCGACTATGGCCAGCTTCAAAACTTTCCTCATGTCGTAGGAACCCGTTGGATGATAAAGCTGCTTTTCAGTTACGGATGCACGAAAGAGGAGCTTTACAAAGTCTTTCAGGTATCTCCAGCGGCGCACTTGGGAATAGAGCCACCTCCGCCACTTGGAGTTCCGGCACATCCAAATTGGCCGAAGCACTCATCTTTCAGCAAATACGCTGGACATCCCCAAGGGGATCCTCAGGCCCGAGAGCGCTCTCATGGACGGTGGACGCCCCCTCTTAATGGAAATAATGGCTGAGGTGGCGATATGGAGAATCAAATCGAAGTGGTAGACGTTGTAGTCGTCGGTGGTGGCGGGGCTGGTCTGGCTGCCGCAGTGGCATCGGCGGTTCGAGGAATGAAGACTGTTTTGCTCGAGAAGGAGCCAATTCTTGGTGGGACGACGAGACGGTCTGTGGGTTCATTTTCCGCCGCAGGCACCCGTCTTCAAAGACGTGCCGGAATCACCGACAGTCCCGATGATTTCAAGGAAGACATGGTGGCATTTGCACCTGCCTTAGCATCACGTGATAACAGCGCGCTGAGGGCTATGCTTGCCGCGGAGGCCTCCGTCACTCTGGCATGGCTGGAGGATCTGGGCGTCGTATTCGTCGGACCCTTTCCCGAACCTCCACACCGGGTCAGTCGGATGCATAACGTCATACCCAACTCGCAGGCATACATCGATGTTCTTGGATCCGCGGCTCGCAGTTTCGGGGTGAAGATCTACCTGGGTGCACAGGTACGATCGATAATCGAAGATAATGGCCATGTCACTGGCGTCAGGTATTCAAGGAGTGGCGGCGACGAGATTGCGGCTGTGGCCCGCCGTGGAGTGATTCTGGCCAGTGGCGATTTTTCGGGAAATGCGGAACTTCGGAAGAGGTATCTCGAGCCTGCAGCTGCGTCTGCAATACCCGTCAACTCGGAAAGTAACGGGGACGGTTTTGTAATGACGAAGTCTTTGGGTGCTGCGCAACGCAATATGGATATGATATTTGGACCTCAACTCCGCTTTCCAACGTCTCCGAAGCCCGGATTTACTGAGCGCCTTCCCAAGTGGAAATGGGTCAATCGGTTGGGAGGACTATACATGAGCAAGGCCCCATCCTGGGCTTTGAAGCCGCTTGTCACGTCGTTGCTGATTACCCACATGTCTCCGTCGGAAAGCCTTTTCGAAGAAGGCGCCATACTGGTGGATCTTGACGGCAACCTCGTGACCGGCAAGACACCTGCTGCCGGACTTGCAATGGTGCGGGACTCAACGGGATATATCGTTTTCGATGATGTGGTCGCAAAGAAATTTGCAGCCTTTCCATACTTTATTTCAACTGCGCCCGGTATTGCTTATGCCTATTTTGCTGATTATTCGCGGGGAAGACCAGATCTGGTGCACAACGGCACTTCCTTGGAGGAACTTGGAAACACTATTGGAGTACCGGCTGCCCAGCTACGGATGACCGCAGAGAATCTTCGTCAGCCTCCTTTCCATGCAATGGGGCCCGTTCGCGCGATGCTCACAGTGACTGAGGGGTCTCTTGCTGTAGATACCGAATGCCGTGTGCTTTCAGAGGATGGAACACCCATAGAAGGTCTATATGCAGTGGGAGGCATTGGACAAGGTGGGATGATGCTTAAAGGACACGGCCTTCACATTGCTTGGGCACTCACTTCAGGTCGAATAGCAGGGGAATCAGCTGCAAGGAGAGAAGCATGAATTTCGAAGGTGGAGTAGTCGCAGTCACAGGCGGCGCAAGCGGGATTGGCTTTGCCACAGCTTCTCAGTTGGCGTCGCTTGGAGCCAGCGTCGCGCTAATTGACCTGAATAAGGATCTTTTGCAGCAGTCAGCAAAAGTGATTAGCGACTTAGGCCAGACAGTGATGACGGTAAGTGCTGACGTAACTAATACGGACGAAACGAATAGCGCGATAGCTGCAATAGTAGATAAGTTTGGCCGACTTGACGGGTTTGTAGCTTGTGCAGGCATCCGAATGGTATCTGCACAGACTATAGATCTTGATGACGAGGCGTGGGACAATATTATTCGTGTCAACCTGCGCGGAATGTTCGTCAGCCTGAGAGCTGCTGCGCGGCAGATGGCTTCAGTAGGATCAGGTGTAATCGTCACCATCGGCTCACTCTCAGGGCATGCTCCGCGAGTCGGCCAGAGTGCCTATTCGGTTAGCAAGGCTGGCGTGATTCAGCTGACCCGCGTGCTTGCCCTTGAACTTGCTGAGAAGGGAATTCGGGTAAATACCGTGTGCCCGGGTGTAGTAAATACAGCGATGATGAAGCTTTCACGTGCCCAGGATGGAGAAGACGTGGTGAACCGCAAGTTATACGGTTCTCTTCCTGAGTTCAGAGTTGGAATTCCTCTCAGGCGTTACGCCGAGCCGGAGGATGTTGCGGATGCCGTGGTTTACCTTCTCTCGCCTGGCGCCAGACACATAACAGGTCAGAGCTTTTTCGTGGACGGCGGAGAATCGATAGTTTAACCTATCGATCTTTTCCAGGATTTAAAGATTTGACTAATTGAGATAAATAAGGGAGCGCGTTGAGGCAAAAGTTTATCAGATGGTAAGAGAAATAAAGGACCCCTGGAAGATTGCTAGCGGTACCCTTGCCGAGGTCCAGATCATACTCTTCCAGATTGCTTAATTTGCGGTTCCTACCAGCATCTTGATGTCGAAAGACTCAAGGGCGGGGTTGGGATCACTAGAGCCGTTCGATTGCTCGCAGCGCCATGGAGTCGTCATCGGGAAGCCATCGAGCAGTGAGCAGCCCAAGTGGCAACCGGGTCAATGAGTTTTCCTATTTATGAAGATCAATAAGCAGCTAATATCTCCTTGTTGATGATCTAGGAGCTGGTTTCGAACGTGGAGCAAAGAACTTCAAAGGGTCATGCGTTGGATCCGGAATGGATTGAAGCGCTTGCTGACATTCTCGGAGGGCCGGATGCCTACAAGGAGGCGGCATGGTTTGCTAAACGCGTGCCATCTGGCTATATCGACCATAACCCGCTTATTGTCGTAGGGTTCGATGCTGTCCACGTCGCTGCGTTGGAACTCGGTGGCCAGGGACAGCCCGAACAGGATGTGGCTAAAAATTCAAGTGTCAGTGCACCTCCAGTGCGTCGCGGTTCCACTTTCGGCGGGATCTATTCCCTGGCAGTGCCGCCACAGGCCCTCGATGACCTTGGGCATTTTCAGCTTCGGCGCTACGGGTTCTCAAGCGTCGAGCTGAGTGAAATGGTGCCGGTATTTGAGAGTTTCGGTTTTAAAGTGGTGGAAGTCCTGCCCACACTGTTCCAACCGGTTGAGTCAACCGAAAAGCTGATTCATTTAGATGACATCAGACTCAGATGGGCTGACAAGACCCAGGTGAATTTTTCAATCGATTCAGAGGCAGACAGTCAGAGGCTGATCGATGCTTTGAACGCGGTCGATAGAGGTCGTTGTGAGGTTGACCTGCTAAACCGGCTTGTACTAGGTGCCGGGCTTCACTGGCAGCAGGTGGAGATTTTCCGCGCATATCGTCAGTATCGTCTTCAGATCAGTAAACGTTTTTCCAATGAAGAGCTCGACGAAGCTCTCTATGCCTTTCCTTCGGTTGCCTCAGCTCTGGTGGCCATCTTTGAGGCAAAATTTGATCCAGCGATCTCTTCTCGTGATGAGGTTATCTCCAATGCCAGGAATCAGTTAATTCATGAGTTGAGCCTGGTATCTGACTTCGACCATGATCAGATATTGCGCGGCTATTTAGAACTTATCGATGCCACGGTCAGAACGAGCTATTATCTTCGGGACTCGAGTGGCCAACCATTGCCGGCGCTAGTTCTCAAGTTGGCTGCATCCAGGTTGCCGGGCGGGATCTTATCGCATCCGCTCCTCGAATCCTTTGTCTACAGTCCTGATCTTGAGGCAGTGCATCTTCGCGCTGGGTTAGTCGCTCGTGGAGGGATCCGTTGGAGCGAGCGGATTGCCGACTTTCGCACAGAAGTTCTTGGCCTGGCTCAAGCTCAAATCAAAAAGAATGCAGTCATTGTGCCTACGGGAGCTAAGGGCGGCTTTGTGATTCGGGACAGCCTTGACCCCGGGCCCGAAGAGGTTCTCGATGCTTATAAGACCTTTATACGGTCATTGCTGGATATCACCGATAACCTGATAGATGGCCATGTTGTAACCCCTGGAGGAGTGGTTGCATTCGATGGGGATGACCACTATTTGGTGGTAGCGGCCGACAAAGGGACATCCAGCTTCTCTGATATTGCTAACGCCATCAGCATTGAGAACGGTTTTTGGCTTGGAGATGCTTTTGCTTCTGGGGGAACGCATGGATACGACCATAAGGCAATGCGCATCACGGCCCGAGGCGCCTGGATTGCGGTACGGCGCCATTTCGAGCAGCTGGAAATGGACGTTCAGAACGACACTATAAAGGTTGTGGGCGTCGGGGACATGTCAGGGGATGTTTTCGGCAATGGCATGCTGCAGAGTCAATCCATAGCTTTGGTCGCTGCGTTTGATCATCGCCACATTTTCGTTGATCCAGACCCAGATCCTCTTATCTCTTTCCGAGAAAGGCAACGTCTCGCTGGGCTCGAAAGATCATCATGGAATGATTATGATCGCGGAGTCCTTTCATTGGGAGGTGGCGTGTGGTCCCGCGACTCTAAAGAGATTCCTCTGCATCCTCGGGTAAGGGAGCTGCTGGGGCTGTCGGCGGAGTCCCTTAGTCCACCGGAACTAATTGCTGCGATCTTAGAAGCTTCCGTTGACCTGATTTGGTTTGGAGGTATCGGCACATATTTGAAGGATCGTGACGAGTCTGACGCAGATATCGGGGACCCAGAAAATGACTTGGTCAGGATCACAGCAGATAAGGTCAGGGCCCGGGTAGTCGCCGAAGGTGCAAATCTCGCTGTGACTCAGAAGGCCCGGATGCGCTATGCCCGCCGCGGTGGTCGCATCAACACTGATTTCATCGATAATGCTGCAGGCGTAGCGATTTCAGACCGAGAGGTGAATCTGAAAATTCTTCTTGATCTCGCTATCAAAGAGCAGCTAATGGACAACCAGGGCCGGAACTCTATTTTGGCTGAAGCTTCAGACGAGGTTGCTAACGGAGTGCTGCGGCAAGTCGATCTAAGCCTTGGCGCGATCACAAGCGCGGTTCCATTGAGCGTTTCCGAACTTGACGCATTTGAGGCCTTAATCCAAGAGTTAGTAAGTTCAAATCGTTTGGACAGAACTGGCGAGTCACTTCCAAGCTCAGAGGAGTTCGCGCGGCGTAGGGAAAACGGAGCAGGACTGATCCGTCCTGAGCTGGCAATACTTCTGTCGTATTCAAAGCTGGACCTAAAGTCTGCCCTGGTAGATGATCCGCTGGTTGATGACCCGACGCTGTTGGAATTGGCCCATTCATATTTCCCAGGGTCGGTCACTCAACGCTTTGCTGGTCTGATTTCCAGGCACGCGTTGTACCGCCAACTCATTGCGACCAGCCTTGCGGGCGAGATAGTTGACCGCATGGGTATTATATGGGCCCGAGAGACATCGGCAGAGTTCAACTGCACCTTGACTGAGGTGGGTGGTGCATTCTGGGCAAGTTGCAAAGTTTTAGGTGCAACAGAGCTTTGGCTCATGGCTGAGAATCCAGATTTATTGCCTGGGCATCAAACAAGGTTTACATTCAACCAAATTGTTGCAAATGCGGTCAATGAGCTGGCCAGAATCTATCTCCGCCGTGGCGAAACGATGAATCCCGTTTCAGTCATTTCCCGCGATTTGGCACCGACCGCGGCTGCGGCCAGTTCCGGTAAATTGTCGAGCTGGGAAGTTGTGTACAATGCGCAGCCAGTGGGCCTGTTGAGCGATGCCTTACTCACTCCGGAAATGTCGGAAAACCTTGCAAATCTCGCGAAGGTTCCTCGGCTTGTCGAGGCATTGGAGGTAAGCCGAAGTTCGGGGAGGTCTCTTGATGAGGTAATGGTTGCATTTGAAGAGGTCGATCTTGTTGCCCATTCTGCTGCTTTGAGTCACCTTTTAGACGATGTTGGAGCCAATGGGCGTTGGATGTCATGGCAGATTCGGGGCCTGCGCGACGATCTTGCGAATTGGCGGGTTAGGGCATGTGATGCCGCATTGGCTGCAGATTTGTCACTTAGTCCGAAAGACGCGATCCACAATTGGCAGGCTGGGCAATCGGGGAATCTGGCGCAGGTCCACAGACTCATCAATGATGCTCCCAAGTATCCAAAAGACCGCATTACTCTTGCATCACTGGCTCTTCGGGTGCTGCAAAACGCTATTTAACAGATGGTGCTTGATAATGCAAGCGGCATTTAGGTGAGTGCGAAAGATTTAATCCTTGCTCGAATGCAGCGAGGTCAAGCTATTTCTGGCACAGGGCGGATCTGCCCACGCTACGCCAAAGGCTAGAAATACTCGCTCGAGATGTGGCGGGATGTTCCCCTTACCGGGTCATGGGGCACCACGGAAACTTCCCCAGCGGCTACCTCAGCACGTTTTTAATTTACCTATGCAAGGAGCATTGGAGTGCCGCTTCCCGGAGTAACGCCCAAACTCGTGCCTTCGAGCGACGGTGAAGATACCTACGGGCTACGGGTGCGAGGCCGTTCAATCACACCGGGCTTCCTCCGGAGACCTGATCTGACCTGCGCTGCTTTTGATCTTGAAGGCTACTATCGACCCGGAGATGCGGTGAGCATTGCCGACCCAAATGATGACAACAAGGGTCTGCTCTTTCGTGGCCGGATTGTGGAGGAGTTCAAGTTATCCACTGGCACCTTTGTCCATGTGGGCGCCCTAAGGACGGCGCTCCTTTCCGCAGCACCGGTTCTGTCAGATGTCGTTATCACGGGTGAGGGGCTTGGTGAGGTTGGCGCCATGGCATCGTTCAATGAAGCCGAGGTCCGACGCTTGTTTGCCTGGTCACCAAGTTCTGATGACGAGATTATTAATTTTGATGAGCTGGCCGTCCACCTTTTGGAGGTTCTTCGTGAATTCAATCGTGGCTCCGGGTCGTCCGGAAGGGTCGAACGGCTATTGGTACTGGGTCGCCCACCAAGCCTCGACCTGGGTGAGGTTACTGATAAGGGATCTATTAATCAGCGGCAGGTTCTTTCCAATCGTGCCAAACTGGTCGAGTTGCTTAATGCTGACCCTCCGATACCGCACGTGATCCTTGCGCATGTTGGAGGCTCCAGCGGGTGAGTGCCGGCATGGCATGAAGCTCTGGCCAATCACGATTAGAGGCTGGGTTGTTAGGTGAATCGTTTTGCTTACCGTCTTCGTCCGAGGACAAATAAGCAAATGTCAGTTGAGAAACTCGACTGACAAGTCGAGCATGGGTTCCGCAATGGGGCTGCCTGATGCCCTCGTTGTTCAGGTTTACCGCTGCCGGCTGCTTAAAGTACACCACGACAGTGTCTGGTTGAATCTAGCCGGAAGATCAGCGTAGCCCAGTGAAGACGAGCACGGCCCGCGAAAGGTCAGGAACTGAATGCGGCTTCAGTTCACAGCAACCCCTACTTACGGGGGCTCGGCATATCTGGGTAACACTCAGTTGCTTGCCGCGGTACTCGCTTCGATGCCATGGCTGTTTTGCCACTATCGCCAGATGGGTAAGTATGAATCCTCATGTCACTGTTGCCTGCTTGAGCCTTGTGAGTGGCCCATAGGCCCCTGCTT
Organism: Actinomycetota bacterium; assembly: GCA_004298555.1. Taxonomy (GTDB): domain Bacteria; phylum Actinomycetota; class Acidimicrobiia; order Acidimicrobiales; family Acidimicrobiaceae; genus SCQM01. Next base: position 32,905 of record SCQM01000078.1, read on the forward strand.
GGGAGATTGCCAACTATGACGTCCACAGTTGCATGCGGCAGAGCCAGCAGTTCGATTGTTGCTGAGCTAGGCTGAGCACACCTGGGGGATGCAGCAATGTACACCGGCCTAGCTCGTCAACCCCTGTTACAGAGTGAACTTCTTAACTCCGTACCAGGTCGCCGGGAGAATGATTGCCGCGATTGCCAGCTTGAATATGTCACCGGGAATGAATGGGAGCATTCCTAGGGCAATCGCCTTTGAGGCCGATACGTGAATTGAAGCAGCAAGCCAAGTGACGCCGAAGGCGTAGATGATTACGCTTCCGAGGGCCATGATCACGGCAGTTCCAAGAAAATTGCGGTCCAGCCCCTTTTTTGCCAGCACACCAATGACAGCTGATGCAAATACGTAAGAAATGATGTATCCAAAGGTTGGACCTGCCGCGACGTGCCAGCCGCTACTGGCGCCCGCAAACCAAGGCACGCCGGCAACTCCTGCAACCGCGTAAAGGGCCGCACCAGCCGCAGATCTGGCCCAACCAAGACTGGCCGCTCCAAGAAGAACAGCGAAAGTTTGCCCCGTAATGGGAACCGGAGTAAACGCAAGGTGGAAACTGATTTGCGCAAACAGACCGATAAAGGCTGCGTAGCCCACCACTAGCACGATGTCGCGTACGAGGCTTCCCTCGATCAAATCAGCCAATACCTGCGGCTTGCGTACTGCCAAAGCTGAAGTAGACAAAATGACTTCCTTTCAAGATGTTATTTATTAGTTGTATATCGTGAACTACAAAATTTAACCTTTTTGAATTGCCCCGGATTTACGACTGTGTGGAAGGAGGAACCGGACGCCAGCCTCCCAATTTTCAATCCTCTGATGCAAGAAGCACTTCATGGTTTACTTTCCAGATCCTGTCGCGTACTTCGATCTCACCCCCTCTGATGACATCAGCTCTTAATCCGCCTCGCATGCCTCGAAGGTCGGCTCGAAGATTGCTGCGAACCTGTTCTTCGAGATAGCGGCATGGAAGACATGGCCTGATTCCAATGCAGTGCACGTTGCCGATCCGGAATTGCTTCCCGATCAACGATTCAAGGCGGATTCCTTTCGTAACGATATTGCGGCGCGTTTGTGTGGCATCGAGGCCAATCTCGTCGAGAATCTCTAGTTCAATCAGTGTTAGAGCCATGCCGGTACGGTCGGTCCAGTCCGACCAATGTCCAGACCCGGTTAAATAGCGGTCTTGATCCAGTCCTCTCCGGGTCACGGCCGCTTTGGAAAGGATTTCCATTTGTGCTCCTTGCCTGGTGGACCTCATTATCGCATGGACGAGTCCGCTCATTGATGTGGACCAGGCAGATAGGGGATTGTCACAAAAGATACTAAAGCGCAACAGTGATCCGGCCGCCGTATAGGAGCCTCGGCAAGGCTCTTTTCAGCATTGATGGATATGTCAGACATTCTTTTAGCGCCCCATTTCAATTAAATTCAAGACTTAGCTTATGACGCGATCGTTTCGCAATTGAGCAATCTCACCTGTAGTAATTCCAATCTCGGCCAAAATGTCTTCGGTGTTGGCGGCAAGCAGTGGAGCAGGTGATTTCGCGCCGAGATGTTTGCGTTCTACGGCAATCGGCGAATTGATTCGCGGGCCACCTGCCGCGGACATATCTATAATCCCTAGTGCCTTGACCTGAGGATGCACTACGGCTTCTTGCAGTGTGAGTATCGGAGCCGATGGAACATCGTGCGCTCGCAAATTCTCCAGCCACCACTCCCGTTCCTGGCCAGAGGCTGCCTCCTGCAATATCTGGCGGAGCAATTCATAATTTTTCACCCGCTCACGCTTAGAGGAGAAACGAGGATCTGATATGAGTTCTGGTTTGCCAATTACCTGGCACAAACCCTCCCAAAACTTCTGTGGCGTCGAAAGGTGTATGGCGAAGGGAAGGCCGTCCCGGCTGACCAGCGCATATGATTGGGACATTTCCGCTCGCGTCCTTTTGCTCACTGGCTCGCCCTCGTAGAGAAAAGATGCCAAATTCGATCCCTGGAAAGCCACGCAGGCGGCCAGCATGGATATCTCCAGTTTCGTCCCGGTACCAGTCCGCCTGGAATTTTGGATTCCGGCGAGTATTGCAAATGCTGCATACAAGCCTGTTAGCTGATCAGCCATTGCCGGGCCAACTGGTTCAGGCGCACTCATGTCTGTAAACTGGCTCCACAAACCACTCATGGCCTGGGCGACGGCATCATAGGTAGGCTGGCTGCTCAATGGACCCCAGCTACCAAGGCCTGACACGTAACAGTAGACTAGGGACGGATTGTGCCGTTTTAGTTCGTCCCAGCCGAGCCCCAATCTGTCCATGGCTCCGGGCCTGGAATTTTCTATCATTGCGTCGGCAGATTCTACTAAACGCTTAAAAACAGCTTTCCCCGCATCCTTCTTGAGGTCCAGAACTATGCTTCGTTTGCCACTGTTATAAACCTCGAAACTGGGCGTCACCGCCTTTTTGGCGGGATCCCATCCGCGAAACCTGTCGCCACCTGGAGCCTCAACCTTGATAACATCCGCCCCCATATGGGATAAGAGGCCCCCAGCGAAGGGGCCACTTATGACGCTTGCCGATTCGATAACCTTTATGCCTTCTAACAGTTTGGGGGGCTCCACTAAATCTCCTTTGTCATTTTCCGCAAATCATCTGTTACAAGTGCTGGGACAAATTCCTGTCCGGCCATGTGGTCTCGCGCCGCAAGTAGCTGTGGCTATCCCGATGCGTAGATTAGCTGAGTCGCCGGTGGTTTGAGCACTTCCTTCAAAATCCTCAGGTCTCCCCGATCGTCAGGATCGGAGCGTCAAGTTCGAGCATTTGGCCGTTGTCTGCCAATATTTCTTTAATAATTCCCCGCTTGCCAGCCTGAACTGCAGTAAACACCTTCATGGTCTCAAGCAGCCCGATAGTCGTTTCTGGATCGACCTTCTGATTGGTCTCGACAAAAGGAGGAGCCCCCGGAGCTGAGGCCCGGTAGAAGATACCTACCAAGGGCGCTCTAACAATGTGAGGCGCAAGAGAGTCGTTGGTTCTGACGAGTTCAGCGGGGTTGGGGGCCAATTCTGGACTTAGGATCGAGTGAGGTGCCAAAACCTCGTCCGTCTGTAACGCGTCTGCTTCGCTGATCAATATTTGGCTGGTGAAATCAGCGGTCTGCGCAGGGCTAGGCGCCTCTTTGATCTGCGGCGTGAATTCTCCAGCCTTGTCATCGAAATTCGATAGAAGCTCACGCGACAGAACGATTTCAAAATCCTGCGATTTTATCGTAACGACGCCTATGTCGGTTTGACCCAACATGGCAATCAATGCGTTGACGTCTATGTCTTTGAACATTCGTTCCCCTCATATGAACTAATTTTCAATAGTCTGCTTAATAATCTTGCTGGACGTCGTCACAGCGTTTGAAAAAGCTCAACCAAAAACTGATTTGCCACTGTTAGCTGCGTATTTTTTCAACCAACATGTCGCCTTCAGGAGAGCTGTAGCGCAGATGACGTACGTCATTTGCCTTGGAGAACTGCTGGAGCATAGCAGTTAGAGGATGACGGCTTGCTTTGTACTCTTCGTAGGTTCGCGGTATGTTCGCTCCGCGATCGAGGTTGAGTTCCGAGTCACCGACTCCTGCATAGACTCTTGCAATCAACTCGTCGTCCGAGCAGTTGCCTCCGTACTGTTTGCGCACTTCTTCGAGAGTTGGTTCTTCCTGGACTTGCGAGATCCGTGCCCGCACCTCGTCTGCCCGGCTCCTACTTAGGATGAGGTCCCGGATGTTTGGATCCATGGCCTCTACCGCCTCGCGGCCCTTGTTTCCAAGCGCATATTCAATCGCTTCATCGGTGACGATCCCGTAGCGTTCTCCGGTCATTATATTGATTGCAGCCTGAGTGCCCACGAATTGAGACAGGGGAGTCACCATGATCGGATATCCGAACTCTTCCCTTACTCTGGCGGTTTCCTCCAATGTTTCTGGGATCCGGTCGCCCATTCCTACTTTTTCCAATTGGAAATATAGATTTGATATCATTCCGCCCGGCACCTGGTGCAGGTAAAGGCCCTGTTCGAATTCAGTGGGCTTGCCTTCCGGAAGGCCCTCTTCCCGCGCGATGGAATAAAAATGTTCACTTACCCTTTCCAGGGGAGCCAAGTCCACGGGAACGTCAAACCCCTTGTTCCTAAGATTCTGGACTACATTGAATACTGAGGGCTGGGAAGATCCATTTGCCAAAGGGGGGATCGCGGTATGAATCGTCCTGATGCCAAGTTCAGCAGCGATCGTCACCGTGTAAGGGGCTAGACCATTGTTGCAATGGGCATGGAACTCCACAGGAACGCGACCTGCTTCGCGCAGGATTACCGGTATAACCTGGCGGGCTGCCTCGGGAGTTAGTAATCCGCCGACATCTTTAAAGCAAATAGCCTCTGGGTCAAGAACGAGTGCTTTGCGCGTCCGCTCAGCGTAGTAGTCAAGGGTGTGCCTTGGAGATACCGAGTAGATGAGGTTTATAACAGCCTTGAAACCTTTGCGATGATAAAGATTGAACTCCGCGACGCTGTTGTCGAAGTCGTTCCAAGGGTCCGATGTCCTTGTCGTCGAAATTCCTATTTCCCTAAGCTTTTCCAGGAACAGTTCCTGTATGCACATAGGAACCTTTAAAAAGGTTGAGCCAACGCTTCCATGAAGCCGAAGGGGGGTATTTTTGACTCGTGCGGAACCCTGCCTCAGCCATACCCAGGGATCCTCATTGAGATCCCGCACGATTCGCGGAAACTGTGCCGAGGGGACTACGAATTCAATCCCTTCAAATCCCGCTGCGTCGATATCGCCTATCGCCGGAATCATCATTCCAGACCGCATTCGAAGTGCCCATAGACTTTGTGAGCCATCGCGGAGGGTAGTGTCAACCAATTTGACGGTTTCAGCCATTTTTGAAAAGCCCCTTCATTGTTAAATCAAAACCCGATCGATAAATTTGGCAGCTATGCAATCCGCTTCCTTCCTCATGCGTCATCTTCAGATTTGTCTTTGAGGAGGTTCTCCAGCCAGGATGTGCTTATATTTCCAGACTGAAAATCAGGATGAGAAATCACTGATTTCAGGAATGGAATTGTTGTACTGATTCCCGATACTTGAAAGTTTTCCAATGCAAGCTGCAGGCGCTTAAGGGTTTCTTCGCGATCGGCGCCATGGACGATTAGTTTTCCAATCATTGAATCGTAAAATGGCGGGACAATGTAGCCATCGAAGCAGTGGCTGTCAAGTCTGATACCTTCGCCATTCGGAGCGCTCCACTCCTTGATACGCCCCGGCGAAGGCCGGAAGTTTTCTGCCGGATCTTCGGCATTGATTCGGCATTCCATCGCGTGACCCGTCAGAACAACGTCGGACTGTGTAAACCAAAGGGGCTCGCCCGAGGCGACACGCAGCTGAGCCTGCACCAAATCAATTCCCGTGACCAATTCCGTTACCGGGTGCTCAACCTGGATGCGTGCATTCACTTCCAAAAAATAGAATTTCTGCGCTTCCGGATCGACGAGGAATTCCACAGTTCCGGCATTTTCGTAGGCAAGGTTGCGGGCTATGGAGAGGGCGGCTTGTCTGAGGCCGTCTCTAAGTTCCGGAAAGAGAATGTCTGCCGGTGCCTCTTCGATAAGTTTTTGGTACCTTCGCTGGACCGAGCAGTCCCGTTCACCAAGATGAACGACATTGCCGTGCGAATCACCCAGGATCTGGACCTCAACGTGATGAGCCTTGGGCACGTAATGCTCGAGATAGAGCGAGCCGTCACCAAAGGCGGCCTGAGCTTCTGCAGCGGCGGAGGCGAGAGCCGGCTCCAATTGATCATGAGTGAACACCAGTTTCATCCCCCTGCCGCCTCCGCCCGCAGCCGCTTTGATGAGAAGCGGCCAACCGATTGACTCAGCGACAAGCTCAGCGTGGGCGGCGCTGGTCATCAGCTTTGATCCTGGCAAAAGTGGTACGCCCAGCTCTTTCGCTTCTTCACGGGCTTGGAGCTTATTTGCCATTCGCCGCATCGTTTCGCCCTGGGGACCGACGAAGACCAATCCTTGGGAGCGGGTCATGTCCGCTAGCTCCGGTGATTCTGCTCTAAACCCATATCCGGGATGGATGGCGTCGCATCCCGACCCAAGTGCCACTCCAACCAGAGTGTCAATCCTCAGATAGCTCTGGGTTGCCGAGGGGGGACCAATACATATAGCCCGATCGGCCAGTTGAGCGGCCATGCTTTCACGGTCTGCGGAGGAAACCGCCACAACGGTTTCAAGGCCCAGGCTTCTGCAGGCTCGGATAATCCTCACCGCTATTTCGCCTCTATTTGCCACAAGTACTCTAGATATGTTTTTCATTTCAGGGCCTCATAAGGTTTTTCGTCACGGGAGTTCCAATACTTGTATCTTGAACAATTCCTGCTGGTATTCGACTAGCTGGTCCGCTTCAGCGCAGATCTCCGCAACTCGGCCGGGTTGTCCAGGCGTTACTGGAGTCAGGGTGCCCAGCAGGTCAAGGAATGCCAGTGTGTCATTCACGGACACCTCATCGCCAGCCTCGACCAGAGGCAGTTCGTCGAAAGGTGATGATCTGCGGAAAACTCCCAGTGCTGGGGCCGCAACGGTGATGTATCTCGTGGGTTGCTCTTGCGGCTCCAGCGGGTGAGGGGTTGTGCTCTGTAGCAGTTCCAGGGATTGTGTGCTTCGCTCGGACTCACCACTCGGAGGTGTAGCGTTGTGAGTGCTTGTCTTTTTCAGGTCGAGGACAGTGTCACCGCTCTTGATGTGGAGGTCCGCGAAATGCGATTCCTCGAACGTCCGCAATATCTGTGATATTTCGTATCTGCTTAGTCCCAATGTTAGATTTCCTTAATTGAAAAATGTGATGATGCTGCGGGCACGGCGCCAGGCCGCGAAGGTGATGTGATCATGCCAGGGTTCCAGGCGGTCGGTTCTAGGCAGCGGTCAAATGGGCGGGCATGCTGGCCTTGTAGATCTCTTGGTCTAGAGTTTCTCGCTGCCATCGTACGAATGTGTCCATGCTGATTTGTGCGAACTAGGACATAGTTCTGGTGCGTTGCAGCAATGAAGACGCTGTTGCATAGCGTGAAAGACACCTGAAACTGACGCATTTCCCCCCTCTAGTATTTCTGGACCGGTTTTATCCGGTGCATTTCCTGGAGACTGTTTCCAGCCGCCAGCAGTTCTAGCGTGAAACACTTCCGGGGCTGGTCAGTTATTGACTAGCCTCTCCTGGACAGGCGCGGCGCCAGGCCGGGCAGAGCAATTTCCGGCTATGCCAAAACCAAACTCCGAGACTAATCCCAGAATGCTGCCCTCTCAGAGGCGGTGGATGCGGAACATTCTCCCAAAAGAGCCAACAAGGCAGTCCCGCTGCAAGTTGGCAACCTCGCTGCCACCAAGACTCCTGGTTTCGACAATCGGCACAAATCGTTGCCACTATTACGAGAATCGAAGCTCCACATTTCGGCGGCGGTTCGGTATATGAACCCCAATCACTAAAACTGAAATGATTGTAAGCTCCCAGGGCCTGGCTGTCAAGAGATTCAGAACGATTTGACTCATGTCTTAGGAAAGACCAGTTCAAATGGTATGCCGGGCAACAAATCTGATTTCTAGAAGTCCAAAAAATAGGTAAGTCTTTCCTGAAAATGGATATTGCCGATACGGAAATACTTTCATAAGTGGCTTGACAGCCCAAGATTGATGAATTTATGATGCACTATAAGAAAGGCGAGTCCGTATAATGAACCAATACCAAAACGGGTCAGACAAGGATCAGACTAGGGGGACGCTTGCGCGCGGGCTTCGTTTGATGGCTGTTCTGGCAAGCGCCGAAAGGGCGGTTGGGCTGTCGGAGCTGACGGCGCTTACGGGTTTTTCCAAGCCGACCGTTCACAGGCTCGCCCGGGCGCTTGTTGATCTCGGATACGTCGAGCAATCCGATCCGCCATCCTCTCGCTATTCGCTCCGGCCACGAGTGCTCGAGCTTGGCTACACATATCTCGCCGGGCTGCAGATACGTGAGCTTGCCCGCCGAGCTATGAGGACCTTGGCGGATCAGTTTGGTGAGAACGTGACGCTTTCGGTTTTGGACGGTTCTGATGTCGTGTATGTGGAGCGCCATGAGGCCCGGCCAACAGGATTGGTTTTCAAGACATCTGTCGGGTCGCGCATGCCCGTTTACTGCTCGTCGCTGGGCAAAGCGATCCTCGCTTGGCTGCCTGAGCCACAGAGGTCGGCAGTAATCGAGGGTTGTCGTTTTGAACGGTATACCGAGTTTACGATAGCCGGAAGGTTGCAGCTTGAGGAGGAGCTCAAGAAGGTTAGGCAAAAGGGGTTCGCTATCAACGACCAGGAGATGGAAGTCGGCGTCCGTTCAGTGGGTGCGCCAATCTTTGGAGACAGAGGCGTGCCTATCGGAGCACTCAATATTTCGGTTCCGTCTGTCAGGCTATCGAGGCGGATTCTAGAGGAGGAAATTGCGCCTGTCTTGGTCAAGTGTGCTTTGGAGATTTCATTGAGCAGGCCAAATCTGGATTTGGACTAGCTGGTAAAGCCGAGCCATGGCATGATCCGGCTCAGTTTGTTTGTGGGTTTCGCAGTTTTAGTTTGATCTGACGCCAGCAGGGGGCGGGTTGTCGCGGTGCTTTGTTACCGCTGCAGCTCATTTGGAAATGGGGGATTAGTTGTTGCGTCGCATCTTCTTTGAATTTCGTGAATATTTGGCATTGCGGCGAATTGCAGCCGCCTCAGGCCACCCCTTTTGCAGATTGCTCGACTGTTATCCGGGAGGGCGGCAGGTATGAGGGTCAGCATCACTGAATACCTTGACATAGAGCTTCCGTCTCGACGATGGCTTTGCAACCGGTGCGATGCAGATTTGGGTCCGGCAGATCGCTCTTACAAAGAGGGATGTCTGATAGCGAATCGAAACCCTCAGGAGGTGCATCCTGTCATTGGGACCGATGCCCATTTCAATTTTTCCTTTGACCCGGAGTGGATTCGCCTAATCGAGTTCTATTGCCCGGGATGTGGAACACTCGTTGAGACGGAATATCTGCCACCTGGGCATCCACTGACCTGGGATATCGAGCTTGATCTTGACGCATTTGAACGCCGGCACCTGCCAGGCCAAATAAGTGGCGGGGAGATGCCGCTATGAACGGGCAGCTGCGAATAGGCGTTGACGTCGGAGGCACTTTCACTGATGTCGTGGTATCCCGTGGCGGGACCATGGTGCATGGCAAGTCAGATACAACTGCATTTGATTTGAGGGTCGGCGTCACAAATGCCATTGAGGAGGCGGCACGGCTTTTTGACATGACGGTGAATGAATTGCTTGGTTCTGCGCAGTCGATGGTTTATTCGACAACGGTTGGCACCAACGCGCTGATCGAACATAAGGGTCCGGTCCTTGGCTTGATTACCACGCATGGATTTGAAGACGCACTGCTTGTGGGTCGCGGCCGCAACTGGGCTGATGGCCTGTCCGTCGAAGAGCGCTATGACCGCGGCCGTGCCCGGCGCCCTCGGCCCCTGATCCCTCGCGACCTCGTCGTCGGGGTCCACGAACGCCTTGGCAATAAAGGCGAAGTGCTCGTTCCGCTGAGAGACGAGGAAGTTCTGCGCAAGATTCAGTACCTGGTTGACCGAGGTGTGCGAGGGATTGTCGTGGTCCTTCTGTATTCATATGTTAATCCGGCCCATGAAAACCGTATCCGGAATCTGATTCTTGAGCAGTATCCAGATGTGTACCTGGGCCACATGCCGGTTTTTCTTTCCTCTGAGCTCAGCCCTCAAATGGGGGAATATCGGCGCATGACCACCTGCATTCTTGATGCATTCCTAAGGCTGGAGACCGAGGAGCATCTTGTTGCGTTGAATGAGGATCTCCGAGACTATGGGTATACAAAGCCCCTGCTCATTGCAAAGTGCACAGGTGGTGCCTCCTCGCTTTCGCGAACGCGGCCGATTCAGCAGTTTGGTTCGGGGCCCGTGTCGGGCATCATCGGTGCAACCTCCATAAGCCGGGATTACAAGCTACCCAGCGTGTTTCTGACTGATATGGGCGGCACGAGTTTCGATCTCGGACTGGTTCTGGAAGGTCATGAGAGGATTTATGAGTACGACCCGGTAATCGACCGGTGGCGGGTGCAAGTTCCACTGGTCGCACACTGGTCCATAGGTGCCGGCGGAGGAAGCATCGCCAGCGTGCAGGATGGGATTTTAAAGGTCGGACCCCAAAGCGCACACTCCCTTCCAGGACCGGCCTGTTATGCCAGAGGAGGGGTGGAACCCACAGTCACCGATGCCGATGTGGTGCTTGGATATATTGATCCGGATTATTTTCTGGGCGGGCGGATTCTCCTCGATAAGTCAAAGGCAGCATCGGCCGTTACCGAGCGCATTGCGAATCCACTTGGCATAAGCACATATGAGGCAGCGTGGAACATCAAGAGGCTAGTCGACGGCATGATGGGTCAGGAAATATATCGCATAGCGGCCCAGATGTCCGGCTTGGACCCACGGGAGTTTGTGGCATTTGCATATGGAGGCGCAGGTCCCGTGCATGCAGCCGGATATGCCGACGCGGCAGACGTTTCGAAGGTTGCCACCTTTGAGTTCGGGAGCGTAGGTGGAGCATACGGCACCTTGAGCCTGGATATAGTCCAGGTTTACGAAAGGACGCATTCCGATATCCTCTACTCAGGCGGTAATTACAGCCAGTCCTCGATTACTCCCATAAATGATGTCATGCAGCTCCTTTTGAAGGAGGCAGAGCGCGATATGGATGAGGAGGGTTTCGATCTGTCCCAAATCCGCTTTGAATTTGAAATGTTGCTCCGTTTTGGCCAACAGCGCCATGTTCTTCCTATTCCCTGGTCCGAAGCTGGATTTTCCGATGTCGCGCAGATTCAAGAGGTTGTCGAGGCTTTTGTCAAGGCTTACGGGGATGCTTACGGCAAGGGCGCCGTATTTCTCGAGGCCGGAGTGGAGGTGCTTGGGATACGGTTAAGCGCGATTGGGGAAACGCAGCGTCCACAAACCGCAGGTCATAGAGCAACCGGAGTGATTCAAACCACCGCGCCCCATGGACACCGCTTTGCATACTGGGGTTTTGATCACGGGGAAATTGAAACGCCGGTATATCGCAGGGATGAGCTGCCAGATGATTTCCAAATTTGTGGTCCTGCGTTGATCGAGAGTATCGATACGGTTTGTGTTCTGCCGCCGGGCTGGACTTTCCAGCTGGACAAGCGCAGGGTCGGTTGGCTGGAGCGGGGGGAGGTTTTATAGTGGGCGAACTCATGAACAAGATCCGGCTGCATGATGGGCTGGTCTATGACCGCCATGCATACGGAATGGGGCCTGGCCGTGATCCGGAACTATTGGCCGGCGGACTCGAGCCGCCTTCCGAGCTTGAGCTGAAGGGGATGGAATCGCTGAGCCCCGTGGAACTTGAGGTGTTCCAACACAAGATGACCTCGATTGTTGAAGAGGCCCGGGACGTTTATATGGCGCTGTCCATATCCGAAGGAATCATCACAGGTGACATGAACACCAGCATATTTACCGCGGAGGGAGATCCAGCGGTAGTGGCGACGGGCATTTTCTTCCACACCCTTTTGAACTATCCGCAGGTGAAATACATACTCAAGTACTACAGGAACGATCCGACCGTAGGCCTCCGAGACGGTGACGTCTTTTTCTTCAATGACCCGACTTGCGGCGGGGTCCACACATTTGACATGTTCGTCAGTTCTCCGATATTTCACAAAGATGAGTTGATCGGCTGGGCGGAGGTAGGCGGCCATCAAGGTGAATGCGGTTCAATCTCGCCGGGCGGTTTCAGTCCAACAGCGACTACCCGATGGGAAGAGGGGCTTCATGTCGGTGCGTTGCGTATTGGCGACAACTGGGAGTTGCGCCAGGACATCCTGGATTTTTTCCTGAATTCCGTTCGTAATCCGTTTGTGTTTGCAAGCGATCTCAAAGCCCGTGTTGCTACTTGCAAGAGGATTCGGGACCGGGTGCTCCGGGAAGTGGAGCGTCGTGGAGATGCACAGGTTGCCGGTGGATTGCGTAAGATCCTTTCTGCAAGTGCTGATCTTGCGCGACTTCGCATCAGCCAGCTGAATGACGGAATTTACCGGTCTGTGATATTCAATGACGGAGTTGGCCTGGAAAGCGGATTGATTCGCTTGCCAACCACGGTGGTAAAAGAAGGCGATCAGCTTACCGTAATCAATCAGGGTGTTTCTCCCGAAAATGACAAAGGACCCCAGCACGCTACCTGGCACCTGATGCGCGCCTCCATGGGTGTCTATCTCTTCACTTACTTTTTTAGGGGACTGTCACCCAACATCGGGCTGCTGGAACCGATCCGTACCCTGGTGGAGGGGCCTTCCGTCGCAAACTGCGGAGCTGAGGTTGCCCATGGCGAGGGGACCACGATTTCGGCCATGAATGTGCAAAATCTTCACGTGATCGGTTCAAAGATGATGTTTGACAGTATTTACAAGATGTCGGTTTCTGCGCCGTTTTCCCGGAATGTGATGATATATGTTTACGCTGGAACCAATAGCTACGGTTATAGAGCTGCGAATTTCACAGGAACTCAGAATCTTGCAGGTCAGGGTGCAAGATTCGACATGGATGGTGAGCACGCCAGCGGATTTTACTGGGCATCTGTAACCGATGCGGGCGAAGTCGAGGAATCTGATATGAGATTGCCGATGGTGACTTTGGCTCGAATGGTCGACAAGGATATACATGGTTTCGGCAAATACCGGGGTGGCACGCCGGCGGTGGAGATCTCGAGCGCGCCAGTCCAGGGGTGCGAACTGACCACGCGCGGCGCGTCGGACCGGCTGAGCCACAATCCCGGACTCTTCGGCGGCTATTCCGGACCACCAAATCCCCGATTTGTGATCAAAAACGTCGATGTGTTTGGCCAACTTTCTAACCGGGAGGACGAGGTCGATCTGAGTCAGTATTCACTTGCCAAAAGCCATGTTTTGGAAGGTGACTATCAGTTCAGCTATTCGAGCAAGCCAACCGAGCATTTTAAATATGGTGACTTGTTCATACACAGCGTCGGAGGAGGAGGCGGATACGGTGACGTTTTGGAGCGTGAGCCTGAAGACGTCATGGCCGATCTGAGGGACAATGTGATATCGGTCGAAGTGGCCCGCCGTGTTTACCGGGTTGTTTTTGACCAGGAAACTTTCAGAGTTGATGACGAGGCGACTCTGGCCGACCGTCAACTTGCCCGCGAAGAGCGGAAACGGCGCGGCATGCCCTTTGAAAAATTTATTGCAGAATGGTCGAAGCTTCGCCCCAGCGAGGAAAAGCTGCGATTCTACGGCGAGTGGCCGGAGCCAAATGCTCCTGGTTACAGCAGGCTATTTTGGGGGTTGTTCGTGTGAACGCCTTTCAAAGTGCACTTTTGCGTCCTGCTCACACTCTGTTCGCGCCAATCGTCTATCGGTTAGCGGCGCGCCTCGATCAACTCGATGTTGCCGAGATGATAGGCGATCCTGCTATCTCAGCGTATGCGCTTCGAAACGCGCAAAAGCTATTCGAGCTTCCCATGGTGGTAAACCATTTCCAGCTGGGAATAGAGTTGGAGAGCTCCGATTCCTTTGTGAGCAGAGACCAGTACGGTGTTCCAACCGAGGTGACGGGTTCGCCAACTTTGGGACGCGCTAGCGCGGATTTGCTTGATGGGCTCATCGATACCGCTGCGAGGCTTAGTGCCGAGTTCATGGACCGGGCCGGCGTTGTGGGAGTTTTGACTGGGCCGAATACCTTATCCTCACTTGGGAAAGTGTCTCCAGCTGCAATTTCGGAGCTTTACGTGGCCATGGCGGGCAAATATGCTGAAGCCCGTGTCTCGGCAATTATGCTCGCGGAAGCCCCCGAAATTCCAATTGATGACTTGCTGGTGGCATCGGCCACGCGGGAGCTCGTTAATATATGCCGGTTTTATAGGCTGAAGTCAATCCTTTTGGCGCCGTTCGGTGCGGAAACGGGGCCGAGCCCGGTTGACCTCCAGTTCGGTCGGAGGCGGCTTTTTCCTTTGGACCTTTTAGAGAGCCAAGCTCCGGCAGATGTTTCCGGATGGGCCGGACATTTGGGTGTGTTGACAACTGCCGGAGAAGTCCCGGAGACGTTACCCCCTGAGTCGTTGAAGTCCTGGATGAATGCTTTCGCCCACAGTTCAAAAGGGGGTGGCCGATGAGTACGATCGAGCGCAAGTTGTACACCGCCGATTTCGATATTGGCGGCACGTTTACTGACGGTTTCTTCACTGATGGCACACTGGCCCACAGGGCAAAGGTCTTTACCACCCCCCATGACTTGACTGAGGGATTTCTTGGTTGCCTGCAGCTCGGGGCTGAAGCTTTCGGTGAATCTCTGAATGGCTTTTTGGGATTCACCCATGTGGTGCGGCTCTCCACCACGCTGGGCACGAACACTCTGCTTCAGAGGCGTGGACCCAAAGTTGGTCTGATCGTGACTGCCGGCTCGGAAGCCAACCTTTACGCTCCAGACGGTAATCCGGGTGCTTTTGAATCAATACTCGATCCCCGGTTTGTGAGGGGACTGAATGAAGCAGTTGACGAAACTGGAAAGGAGTCGGTTTTTCCTCCCTCATCCGAGGTTCTCACTGCAGTGCGCGAGTTGCTTGAAATGGGTGCTCGCATTATAGCCGTAAGCCTTAGGAACAGTTGGCGTAACCCGATTCATGAGAAGAGGGTGCGCGAGATAGTTCTCGAAAGGTATCCGGTTCATTATATGCGGTCAGTCCCTTTGCAGCTTGCACATGAGATCACTTCGAGTGATGACGATCATTCGCGTACCAACACAGTTGTGCTCAATGCGTACCTGCATCGAGACCTGTCGCGCGGCCTGTACAAAGCAGACGATTTGGCCCGTCAGAATGGGATGCGGCATCCGCTCCTGGTAGTAAATGCTGCCGGCGGCTCGGCGCGTGTTGCCAAGACTGTTGCTGTGCAGACCATGTCGAGCGGTCCGGCCGTAGCAGTCCGCGGAGCAGCAATAATTGCCAAGCAGCTGAAGTTGGATCACGTGGTATGTGCCGATATGGGGGGCACAAGCCTGGATGTCGCGGTCATAGATGGCGCCGAGCCTTCGCTTGTGGAAATGCCCGAAATCCACGGAATGAAGATTGCCGTGCCGGTGATATCTACGGAATCCATTGGTGCCGGCGGCGGGAGCATCGCCAGGGTGGTTGATGGCAAACTGAGAGTTGGGCCAGACAGTGCAGGCTCAGTACCGGGTCCTGCGTGTTACGGTAAAGGAGGTCAAAATCCGACAGTCACCGATGCAAATCTTGTACTGGGTCTTATAGAGCCCGCCAACTTTCTTGGTGGAAGAATGCGCCTGGATTTAGATCGTGCCAGGGAGGTCTTGGCGAAACGTATCGGAGCTCCGCTTGGAGTGGATGTGGAATCGGCGGCTGCCATGATCCGTGCGTGCGTGAACACAACGATGGCAGATGAGATTCGCAAACGCATAGATTTGAGCGCCACATCTCCATCGCAGTACGCATTCTTTGCATTTGGAGGCGGCGGCATGCTGCACGCTTGTGACATAGCCGAAGAAGCGGGAATCACCAAGGTGGTTGGTTTTCCATTCGGATCAGTTTTTAGCGCATTTGGATCTTCGACAGTGGACGTTTGGCACAGATATCCGAGAAGTCTTGCACTTCAAATTGACAACCCCTGGTCGGAAAGTGTCCTTATCAATACCGTGGAAGGACTGCTAACCCAGGGAAGGCTGGACATGAAAGGCGAGGGATTTGAGGAGCCAGAGCTGTCGGAGTCGTTTCAGCTTGTGGTTGAGACGGCGGATGGCCGTGAAGACTTTGTCTTCAAATCAATTCATGATGTGCCTGGGATATATGATGCCGTGCGAACAAGCCACCCAGGTTCTGAGTTGCGCGAGGTGGTATTCGATATCCGGGCCGAAATGCCTACCTGGCTTCCTGCTCCGGGATATGCGGGTCCGGGCGAAATGCCTGGTTCAACAGTCAGAAAAGTTCGATGGTCCAAGGACGGACCTGCCGTGGCGACTCCGGTTTTCAAGTTAGAGAATTTGGGTAAAGGTTCCTCGATGTCAGGTCCGGCACTAATCGAGACAAAGGACACGGTATTTGCAGTGAAGTCGGGATGGTCGAGCCGGATCGACCAATTTGGCAACATTGTCATGGAGTCCAATTCCTCCAGCGGGGAGGGTCAGTTAATTGACAGGTAAAAGTGGACCTCTCGCCGATATAAAGGTAGTGGAAATAGCGAGTTTTATCGCGGGCCCCTATGCCGGCCAGCTTCTGGCTGATTTAGGAGCTGACGTCGTCAAAGTGGAGCCGCCGGGCAAAGGCGACCCATTCAGAGCGTTTGCAGGTCAAAACTATTCTCCCAATTTCGTCGGTTACAACAGGAACAAGAGGAGCATCGAGGCGGATATCCGAAGCGAGGCCGGTCAGGAAATAGTCAGAGGTCTCGTGCAGCGTTCCGATGTCCTGGTTGAGAACTTCCGGCCTGGAGTAATGAGGCGCTTCGGCCTCGACTACCCAGCCATGAGACGGTTGCGCCCGCAGATAATTTATTGTTCAGTGTCTGGTTTCGGCCAGGATGGACCTTCGGCTGGCCGGCCGGTTTATGACACCGTCGGCCAGGCACTTGGCGGATTGCTGAGCCAGCTGATCGACCCAGAGCATCCGCGCATTATCGGTCCCGCTTTTACTGATGGTTTAGCTGGGCTTACTGCGGCCTACGGGATACTTGCTGCGATTCACGCGCGCGACTTGAGCGGTGTCGGCCAACATGTTGATGTTTCGATGTTCGCCTCCACGATTGCTTTTTTGTCCTCGGAGGTGGCCAGATACTACCGTACCGGAGAACTGGGAGGACCTCGCAGCCGTCCGAGCATCAGCCAGTCCTATGCCTTCACGTGCAGAGATGGCCGGGTGATAACAGTGCACCTGTCGTCGCCACTAAAGTTCTGGCAGGCCTTTGTGGCTGCTATTGATAGGCCTGATTTGCTCGATGATCCACGGTTTGATACTCGTGAAGGCCGAATACACAATTTTGAGGAATTGCATGAGCTTCTTGCTCCTTTGTTCCGCACAAGGGATCTAGACGACTGGCGCAGAAGCTTCTCTGCTTTCGACGTTCCCCACGCGCAAGTGAATACAATCCAGGATGTCTTTCTGGAACCCCAGGCAAGGCATTTAGGTTTGGAACTTCGCATGAAGCATCCGAGCGAGGGCGAAGTCGTGACTGTGGCACCTCCAGTGATATTTTCAGATACTCCTGTGGCCAATTTAAGTCCGCCGCCAAGCCTTGGGGAGCACACGCGGGAAGTACTTGGTGAACTCGGTTTCACGCTGGCAGATCCTCATGAATCTCAAAAAGAAGGAAATTAGAAATGATCAAGGCAATCGATATTCATGTGCATGGACATGACGAAGCTGCAATTCAAGCTATGGGTGCACGGAATGCCCAGATGGGAAAGTATTTTGGCAAGGAAATGGAGCCCGTATCCCTGGATGAGCTTGCGGACCGCTACAGGCAAAAGGAGATGATGGCGGTTCTGGTAAATACCACCGACGTTAGTTCCACTGGAATTCCACCGGTCCCAAACGACCATATCGCACAAGCCGTCAAGCGCAATCCGGATGTTTTCATAGGCTTCGGCGCTGTTGATCCATGGCAGGGGAAGCTTGCCGTTGACGAAGCGAAACGGTGTGCAGAAGAACTTGGCCTCAGGGGGCTTGGCGAGCTAAACCCGGGACGCCAGGGTTTTTATCCCAACGACCCGCGCTTCTATCCGTTGTGGGAAATGGCCAGCGACCAGGGACTGGTAGTTCTGCTGCACGGAGGGATGATGGGTGCGGGTGCAGGTACACCCGGGGGTATGGGTTTTAAACTCAAATACACCCGGCCAATTCCGTATATCGATGATGTTGCAGCCGACTTTCCAAAGCTCAAGATCATTGCTGCGCATCCTTCATGGCCATGGCAGGAGGAGAGCTTGGCGGTGGCGAGACACAAAAGCAATGTTTATATAGATTTGAGCGGATGGGCGCCGAAGTACTTTCCAGAAAGCCTTGTGCATTACGTCGACACCATATTGCAGGATCGTGCGCTCTTCGGTTCGGATTGGCCGGTCCTTGATCCGGACAGATGGTTGGCCGAATTTGCCGAGTTGCCAATTCGCGAAACCTCTCGGCAAAAAATTTTACTCGACAACGCATGTGCGTTATTTGGCATTCAGGTATGAGGCACTCTCTTGGAGCTAGGCGGGAGAGTCGGATTGGGGGGGGAAGATAAGGGTAGTTACTCGAAGCAAGTGAGAAATGGCAAGGCCTTGAATCAATGCCGGAATTGGCAGACTGCGAAAGCGCCAGAGGCTTGACAAAGGGGTTTCAGACATCAGTTACAGGAAACATGTATAAGTATTGGATCTCCGAATTGGGGGAAGCAAATGAGTGTTTGGTTTCGAAACCATAGAGTTTCGATAGATAAGAAGAGCGGCGGCCCGGGTTTGCAGAGTGAATCGGAACTTGGGGGTTCCAAGAGAGGCCGCGGCATAATTACCGGCCGGAGGCTGCTTCTGGGAGCGCCTCTGATGTCAGTTGCACTTTTGGCTGGCGCTTGCGGAAGTTCAAGCACAGCGTCAAACTCTTCGCAGAGTTCGGGTTCTGGCGCCACGGCTACAACTGCTTCGGGCAACTCGAACGCGGCATTGAAGGCGAGTCTTGACAAATTGACTGGTGTTCCCACCTTCAAGGCTCCCGGTCCGGCGTTCGACGCTTCGAAGCTGGCAGGCGGCAAGATCGTGTCTATCGACTGTGCACCTTCTGCTGCGCCGCCGGCTCAGACCACTGCAGCCACCGTGGCAGCAGGAAAGGCGGCAGGGCTCAACGTGACAGTGCTTGCAGGAGGGAACGAGGATATTCCACTTGATACGCAGTTCATTGATCAGGCTATCAACCTCAAACCCATTGCAATAATCACTGTTGGATGCACTCCGCCTCTGCTGACTGTGCCTCTTCAGGCGGCAAAGAATGCAGGTATTCCGGTTGTCTGCGCGAATTACATCCCGCCTGTGGTCGGAGCTCCTGGCCAAGGTTGTGGTCCGCTGGCATTTGGCGACGCCATGCAGCCCGCTTCTGAGGGAACTGTCCTGGCGGAAGAGATTGCGCTGAATGGTCCAAAGAACGCAAAGATCGGGTTTCTTTCTGCAGACGAAATAGCCGGTTCACCTGCCGTTGAGAAGACCTTCAAGGCGGGGCTGGCCAAGTACTGCCCGAGCTGTCAGCTCGTAGACGTCCAAAATGTCAATCCTGGCAACTGGGTAACGTCACTTACCCCGACGATTACCTCAATGTTGACGGCGCATCCTGATCTGAACTATCTGATACCTGTGTTTGACGGCATGACACCGTTTGTTAGCGCAGCGATGAAGAGTTCAGGCAAGGCATCTTCGGTCAAGGTGCTCACGACCCAGGGAAGCACAGGCGCCGCAATGACCAACATCTCTAATGGCACATTTATGGCAGATGTCGGCTCATCGGATACTTGGGTTGGATGGACTGCAATTGACCAGGCGATGCGTGCGGCATTGAAGTTGCCACCGGAAGCGAACCCAGCGGTACCCATAAGGTTGGAGACAGCCGCATCGATACAAGGCGAGGATCCAAAGAGTGATTCAGCAATATATGGCGATAGCTATGTGCAGGGCTTCAAGACTCTATGGGGTCTGGGTTGATGATGAAATTCATGGGCATGCGGAGCGAAACCGGCCGCGAGCATGAGAATGAAATTCAGGGAGATCCGATGAGCAAGCCATCAGGTCAAGCTGTTAGCCCCGCCGGGAGGGCGGGGCTAACAGCCGCATCCGGCCAGGGGGGCCAGCAAGCGGTTCGATCATTTCTAAAGCGCTACCTCGTCGCCATTCTCGTTCCCCTTCTCCTGATTCTGTTTTCAATTTTGGCCCCATCGACTTTTCTGACCGCCAACAACTTTCAGACGATTCTGACGACCAATGCAGTCTTGATAATCCTTGCAGTTGGCGAAACTATCGTCTTGGTGACCGGAGAGTTTGATTTCAGCTTCGGTGGAACTCTGGGAATTTCCGCAGCCATCGTAGTGATGATGATCACCAATATGCACGGGGTAAACAGCGCGGAGGCAATAACGGTGTCATTCTTGGCAGCCCTGTTTATCGGGATTTTGAATGCCTTCTTTGTAATCGTCTTGCGCGTCAAGTCCTTCATTGTGACGCTCGGAATGGGAACGTTGACTACCGGAATTGGGCTTGGAATAACTGGTTCGCAGACCGTTTCCAATCCTTCGAAGTTCTTGACAACCGTGATGACAAAGCATATTTTCGGCGTGGGTCTGCCCTTTTTCTACGGTTTGATCATGGTGATTGGGCTGTGGGTGGTCTTTGAGTTCGTAAAGACCGGGCGGAACATGTATTTCGTCGGCGAAGGACGAAAAGCAGCGTTTCTCGCCGGCATACACGTGAACCGGATTCGGGCCGGGGTATTAATCCTGTCGTCGGTGTGCGCATGGCTGGCAGGGATGGTGATGCTTGGCCAGACCACTGCGGTTGATGCCACATATGGCGGCCCGTATCTGTTGCCGGTGTTTGCGGCGGTGTTTCTAGGGTTCACCACGATACGATCCGGCCGGTTCAATGCGCTCGGAACATTTGTCGGAGTGCTCGTGCTTGCAATTGGCAGTACGGGTCTGGAAGTGCTTTCCGTGCCGTCGTGGATCACCCAGGTGTTCGATGGTGGGGTTCTTGTCATTGCCGTAGCGCTTGCCAACATCCTTGGTGGCGAGAGGATTGATCAGTGGGCGTAGCCGAGGCCATGTATTGGGTCTACGTGAGTGCGCGCCATGGTCGGCGGATTTGCGTTGGAATTGAAAGGGAGAGAGATGGTTGCCGGACAAGTTGCCCTTGAAGTCAAAGGTCTTAGCATGCGATTCGGTCCCGTGACAGCGCTTGATGGATTGTCGCTCAAGATCGAACAGGGTGAAATCCATGGCGTGGTTGGTCATAACGGATCTGGCAAGTCCACTTTCGTGGAGGTCCTTGCGGGGAGCCATGTCCCTAACGACGGACAGATGGAGCTCTTTGGCAATCCAGCCGACTTCCCAGGTGCTTCACGAGCGAGAGAGAAGTACCCTTTGATAGTGGTCCATCAGGACGTGGGTCTTGTGGGTTCTATGTCGGTGGTAGACAATTTCAGGGTCAACCGCTTCAAACGCGGAGCTGCGGGAGCCATCCGCTGGCACGCCGAGCATGAGCTTACCCGCCAGCGCCTTTTGGCACTTGGTGTTGACATAGATCCAAAGACGCTAGTTGAGGACTTGAGTTCCTCAGATCAGATGTTGATCAGCGTTGCCAGGGCACTTATGGATTTGGAGGAGATTCGTGAAAGGGCGGTTCACAAGGATCAGGCAATCCTGATATTGGATGAGCCGACGTCGAGCCTTCCTTCTGGAACTGTCGATTCATTTCTGGACACGATCCGCGATGTCAATCGCAATCTGGGCACGACAGTGATAATTGTAAGTCATAACCCCAGGGAAATCATGAGCCTTAGCCACAGGTTCTCGGCTCTAAAGAACGGGCTTTTGGTTGGGACATATGTGACCGGGCAGGTGAACTATCCTGAACTTGCCGCACTGATGGCGGGGCAAAGCGGGAAAGACTTCGAAGCGTCGGGTCATGCTGGAGAGCTGAGATCAAGGGCCAGAATCAGCAATTCGCAGGAGCCAGCCAAGGTATTGAGCGTCTCAAACCTCATTGGACGCCGGGTCAAAGGCATAGATTTCGAGGTCTCAGCGGGTGAGATTGTTGGCATTACCGGACTTTTGGGTTCGGGATATGAGGACATCCCTTATCTATTGTGTGGATCGCAGGCCAGAGAATCGGGCCAGGTGGTGCTCAAGGACAAGGAACTCCATAAAACCAATCCCCGCAGTTTCAAAGAAGCCGGCGCTGTGCTGCTTCCAGGCGATCGCCAGCTGACAAGTGGAATTCAGACTGCTACCGTGCGCGAGAATATGACAATGGGTCATTTGAGCCCCTTTACTAAGCGCGGGCTCCTGAGGCACCGCAAAGAGCGCCATACTGTTGCGGGAATGATGGGCAGGCTGCGCATCAGCCCGGAAAACCCTGATCGTCCCCTAAATGAGTTCAGTGGCGGGCAGCAGCAAAAGTCGCTGATAGGAAGATGCCTGCTCAGGTCGGCAAGCCTGATTGTAATCGATGAACCGTGTACAGGAATTGATGTCGGTGCACGGAACGAGATCCATTCGACCTTGAGGGAGATCACAAACTCAGGTTCTGCAGTGGTTATTACCTCTTGCCAGTATGAAGAGTTGCCGATGATCTGTGACCGGGTTGTCGTTCTACAGAGTGGCCAGGTTGTCGGCGAGCTGTCTGGCGACGAAGTCACTGAGGAGAGGATCCTCAAGCTTTGCTATATGGATGCACCACAATCAAGCCAGGAGTCCAAGGTCTAGTACCTGGGGATTGAACAGGTGCGCCTAGCCAGCCCGGGGGATCCTGCCGTGCTCAATGCGGGGAGTAGACGCCAAATGGGAGATCTTGTAAATCGCGTGATCTGTATTGTTTCAATGCATAACAGGAGGTACGGGCTTGACAGAGAAACATTTGTTGTGCAGCAAAGATCTGACATTCCAGGAGGTGCTGGAGATCTTGGAGGTGGTAAAGAACAGTGATTGGGGGGATGTTGAAATAGAGTCTGGAGGTTCCAGCCTCAAAATCGCCCGATCAAATCGGCCTATGCGGGTCAGCGAAGGTTCCGCCGCTGATGCAGAAAGAATTGTAAGTAGGACCGATGAGAGAAAAGAGCCGGTGAATGAGGACATCGGGAATTCGAGCCCTGCCAAGCCACCCTCCCGGCCCCATGGTCGCCAGGTGGACCTGACGACTGGGGTGCCTGTAACACCACCTATGGCTGGCATCTTTTACAATGCCCCTTCTCCCGGTGCCCCGGCTTTTGTTAACGAAGGCGACAGTGTCAAAAAAGGCCAGCAAGTTGGCATAGTCGAGGTCATGAAGCTATTCACGCCTGTCATTGCTCCATGTGCCGGAACTGTCAGGAAAGTTCTCGTCAAGAATGAGGAATTTGTTCACAATGACGAGATCATCATGGTCATAGAGACATTGGAAGAATCATGACAGTTTTGGAATCAGAAGGGATCACCGCGGCTGCAATCGCGGCAGGCAAAGACCCAGATGCCCGTGTCTGCGCCAAGCCCCTGCGCTTTCTCGATGAAACGCTTCGCAACGGCCAGCAATCGTTATGGGCTACGCGCATGAAGACGAAGTCCATGCTGCCGATAGCACCAGTAATGAACGAGGCTGGTTTTGACGAGATCTGCGCAATGGCGGGCGTGTCATTTGAGACGTCTGCAATGTACCTCTTTGAGGATCCATGGGAGAGGATTAGGCTCCTGCATCAGCTAATGCCTTCGACAAGGCTCGACGGACTCGTCCGCGCCAGGAACCTCTGGGGTTGGCGGAGCCAGCCATATGACGTGCAGGAGCTTTTTCTGAAGACTCTGCTACGCAACGGCATGGACAGTATCAAGGTGTTCGATGGACTGAACGATTACCGAAACCTGGCATGGCTTGTCAATAAGGCCAAGGATCTAGGTTTCAAGGTGAAGGGGCTGGTCGGGTTCGCGCTGACCCCGGCTCACACCGATGAGTACCTGGCTAAAAAGGCGTCAGAACTCATGGATCTAAATGTGGATGCGCTGGTTTTCACTGACTCGGCTGGCCTTCTGTATCCGGAGCGCTGCAAAAGTGCGGTCACCGCAATTAGGGAGGTGATCGGCGAAACTGAGATGCACTTTCACTCTCATACGATTACTGGATTGGCAAATGACTGTTACAGAGAGGCGATTCGTGCGGGGGTGGATGTAGTGTGGACCGCCGCCAGGCCGCTCGCCTATGGCAAGGCAGTTCCCTGGACCATGGACGTGTTGCAAATGGCCATGGACGAGGGCCGGGAGACGATGCTTGATGAGAGCAAGATTCGTGAGATCGATGACTGGTTCTACTGGGTTGCTCACGAAGAGGGCAAGCCCATTCCTGAGGAGGTACGTTTCGATCCTGCCTTCTATCAGCAGTACGCCGGGCATCAAATTCCGGGAGGAATGTTCTCGAACATGGTTAAACAGCTCGCCGATCTCGGCATTGAGCACCGTTTGCCAGAGGTGTTGGAGGAAACCGCCCGAGTGCGAGCCGAGTTGGGACACCCGCACATGGTTACCCCTTTCTCACAGTTTGTTGGGGTTCAGGCAGTTCTAAATGTCATGGAAGGCAAGCGGTACTCCAAAGTTCCCGAGGAGGTGCGTTTGTACGCCCGCGGCTACTATGGGCTTCCCATCCATCCCCTGGATCCCAATATTCAGGATCAGCTGATAGCGGGAGAGAGTCTGCTCGACCCGCTGGAAGGGCTCGATGAGCCCAGTCTGCCAAGGATACGGGCAGAGCATGGGCCATTTGATTCCGACGAGGATCTTCTGCAATTTTTGTTCCTCAATCCGAATGCATATAACAACTTCCGGAAGTATCGAAAGCCGATCACCTGGAATCCTACCCGGTCTCCACTCGTGTCTTTGATAAAGGAGCTTTCTAAAGAGACCGGCCTTAGTTCTGTTCAGTTCTCCCGCGGCTCACTGAAATTGAAACTCACTGCAGCAAAAGATGCATGATCAGAATATTCGCTGGAAAACAGGGGGCTATCCCCGGTTTGCTTTTAGAGATTGGATGACTCGCAAATGGAAATGATTGCCCGATATGGAGCTCCTGCTACGCGGCTGATTACGCTTCTGAAGTCGCTTGACTACCCTTTGCGTGATGTTCGCGAGGGAGACAATTTCGTAATATTGACTGATGATGCCATGGATCCGCTTATCTGGCAGGCGACGATGGCTGGCCTGCATTCACGTGGTGCAGAAGCCCTCCTTTGTCTTTATCCCCGGCGAAGATACCACTGCGCGGATCCATCACCATTGGCGGTCGCTGCAGCCAAGGAGGCAGACGTTGTAATTGCACTGACAACCACGGCCTTGAACAGCGGTACTCCCGGTTTGCGCGCCATACGCTCCGAGGGCGGCGGCCGGGGTAAAACGCCGATTTGGCTCTGGGAGGAGCTGAACCAGGAGATTTTAATAGAAGGCGGAGGAAGTGCGACTGCGGATGAAGTAGCAGAGATGTGCGAAATCCAGCGTCGAGTTGGAGCCGTATATGACCGGGGCACGACGATCCACGTAACGTCTGCGAGCGGTACCGACCTTGAAGCGGATATCTCTGGTTACCCTGCTGATTCGCTGGCGGATCGCTGGGGCAAGATCCCATTTGGGCGTGACCCCGAAACCAGAAAACTTGGCGGGGGCACGTGGCCATTTGGGGAGGTCCACGTTGAGCCGAAGCCGGGCTCGGCCAATGGCGTCGTGGTATGGGATCAGACTGCGCATTACCCTGCGGGCCAATGGCGCAATTCTGTGCGGCTGCAGGTTGAAAACGGTCGGGTCGTAGATATAAGTGGCGGAATCGAAGCGAGAGAGGTCCGCTATTACCTTGAGACCTATGGAGATGCGAACACCCTGAAGCTTGGCGGTGAGATTGCTCTTGGTACAAATCGTCGCTGCCCGCCGCTGACGGGAGCCATGCGAAGCGAAAAAAAGCGCTACGGAGCCATGCATCTGGGTATCGGTCACGGGGCCGACCGGGGCGAAGTTAACAGCACTTTGCGTTTGGAAGGCATCATCGACCAGGTGACAATTGTGGTCGATGGAGAGCATGTGGTGGCTAAAGATGGGGACATACTGGTCTAGACCTCTGGTCTTTTACGTGTTTGCAAGGAAGGATTTGCAGTGTGTGATGAAGCTTCGGAGGGTACGGTCATTCCTCCAGATGTATCTGTTGAACGGCCTCCGGCTGCTCTTGGCGTGACGGAGATTAATGGAGAGACTGAATTGCAGAGCGTCGCGCGTCACCTAATGGATATACCTGAACAGCGGTCTGCACATCTGGGTTCGATTGGCTATGGCGGGACCCGCCCTGGGGATAAGGTTCTCGTGGCTGTTGACAGATCCTATGATCCCGAGGTTGTGAGCGCCGTCGTTGGGGCTCTTCGTGAGAGAGGTGCACTAGTCGACGTGATGTGGAAGGACTCTGGACCGGACCGTTTATTCGATGAAGTGGACGAATTGGAGGTTGCTATCCGCTATGAGCCTTGGCGTGATCGCCCGCGTCGATGGGAAGGTGATCCCAAAATTGAGGACATGGCCGTGCATGAAGGTTATGATCTGCTGGTTCACGGCCGTGGAGGTCCAACGGGAGCAACTTCTTTCCGCTACGAGCAGATTCCCTGGTTGTCAAAAGATCATTTCAGCCGCGAAATCATTAATTATCCGTCAGAAATTATCGCCCTTTCGTCTCAGATCACATGGGATGCGATTTGGAATCGCGGCCGTGGCGGACGCGTCAGGCTGACAGATTTAGAAGGTACGGACATCTCGTATACCCTCGACGAGACTTACTGGGACGGAACTCATCACGGATGGATACCTGAACCCAAGAGATGGTACGGACACCTCTTTGGTCACCCGACACCGCCGCTACCCTACGCTGATGCTGCAGGCATCGTCAAAGGCACTACTTCACATTTCAGCCGCGCTTTTCCTCAGATAAATCTACAGATCGAGGATGGCCAAGTCCGTTCTGTCGAAGGGGGAGGACGGTATGGGTTGGCTTGGGCGGAGAAGTTGGAGGAGACCAAGGGCATCAACTATCCCGGTTTTGTCCGTCCCGGACTTTTCAATCTTTGGGAGGCGGCAATAGGGGGCCATCCCAAGGTCAGGCGCGCCGAGTCAATCGAATGGTGGAGTTCGGGTGGATTCGAATGGGAGCGGAGACGTTCGGGAGTAATCCATCTTGGATTTGGGACATTCTGGCGTGGCCCAGATGAAGCATGGGCGGCAGAAAGGGGCTTGGCCTATGGTCATTTGCACGTTCACCTGCTGTTCCCAACTTTCGTTGTCGAAACACTTGACGGTGAGCAGATAACCCTGGTTTCGCGAGGCCGTCTTTCCGCACTTGATGATCCACGCGTACGCCATCTGGCGGAAAGATATGGCGATCCGGATGAACTACTCCGTGAGAGTTGGATTCCCAGCATTCCAGGCCTGACTGCTCCGGGGGACTATGAGAATTACGGCGCGGACCCAGCCTCCCACATTTATGGGGCCATTTCATAGGGGATGGTTTGAAACGATTTATAGAAGAGCCGGTCATTTGTGTTGATTTCCAGGCGGCGACTTAAAACAGAGGCCTCCTGCCTCTGACAAAGCGACTTAGCCTAGACAGCGAATATGTGAAAGAAGGTGCGAATATGAGCAAGTTGAGCTGGGAAGGATTTCCAATTGGCGCTGCTCCCACCAGGGAACTGCTGCAGTATATTCCACAACTATCGTTGGCGGAACGCGACAGACGATGGAGCGAAGTCCGGACCCGGATGGCGTCTAAGGGGATAGACGCATTGCTATTGGTTGGAAATGACAGTTTCTTCGGCATGGGAACAGTGAATCTTAGATACCTCACTCAGGTGGGTTCTGTCTTTGGCGGTTACGCGTTGTTTCAGGCCGATGATGACCCGGTCGTCTGGAACAGCAATCAGCCCCAGATGCAAAGACCGACGAATCCCTACCTGGGAACGCAGGAGTGGGTTTCGGATATTCGAATCAATCATGGCGTGGAGGCAGTAGCTGGAGAGTTGCGCGACAGGGGCCTTGAAAAGGCAACTATCGGCCTTGCTCCTTTTAGCTCGACTTTGGTTACGATTCCGCTCATTTTTCAAGCTGAAATGGAGTCGCTCCGCCGCGAGCTTCCCAGTGCGCGCGTGTTGGACGCAGCTAGCATTCTCCAGGAGTTAAGGCAGATCAAGAGCCCGGAAGAAATCAGCCTTCTCACCAGTGCTGCGCAAATAGCCCGCAAGGCGGTTGATGCAATGATCACAACTGCCAAGCCGGGCATGACCGAGGCCCAGGTATATGCGGAGATGGTAAAGGCCCAGATTGTAAATGGTGCTGAACCATCAGTATTCAATCTTCTTTCTTCTGGTCCAGTCGACCATAGTGAAAGCGAGATCTGGCACTTGCTTCACGGCGCTGAGCAGCCTGCGGCACCAAGCATGCGTCCGCTGTCAAAAGGAGATGTGGTCATTAGCGAGTTCCATACCCAGTATGGCGGATATCTCGCAGCAACCGAGTTTTCTGTTTATGTGGGGCAAAATGCGCCTGAGAAGCTAAAGGATGTTTGGAAGGTCTGTGTTGAATGTTTTGACGCCACCCTGGAGGTCATGAAGCCCGGTAAGACTCTAGAAGAAGTGTGGAAAGCAGTGAGGCGCCCTGCTGAAGTGGCAGGCATGGACTTTGTGGAACTTGGTTTTCATGGACACGGAATGGCCTCACCCGAGTTCCCTACCGTGGTTCACCGGCCGGAAATGGGTGGTCCAAAATCCATGTGCGGTGAAGGGATCGAAGAGGTCGAAATCCAGGAGGGCATGGTTTTCGGAAACAACATTGATGTCTACAATCCGAAATGGAAGATGGATGTCGGATGCATGTATGGCGATTTGGTCGTAGTCGGGCCAAGCGGTGCGGAACCGCTCGTTCACGTGCCGCGGGAACTCCCGGAATCTGTTTGACATCTTCTCGGCGCTTACCGCCATTTTCTGGAGCCGAAGGAAAAATCCATTCCAAAAACCTTTAGCTCACTTAAATGGATTTTTAGATGCGATTGAGGGGTCAATTGTTGCCTCGTTTGTCAGGGGCAAAAGGCAATAGTTTGCAAAAGGGTTGGAAGTACTTAGAACTGTGGCCCAAACTATAGCCAGGACTCAGAGTTGCCCGGCGCCAAATTCAGCGGCTTTCTCAGAAGCGTCGGCTTAGGCTGTTGGCAAGGGTGATATGCCCGGGAGCGGGTTTTCGGCCCAGATGTGCTTTGTATATGCCCGAGTCTTGGTAAGAAGGATTTTCGATGAGAATATATGGCCTGAACAGTATTGCGATGTCTTCAGGCGCTATGGAGGCAGTTGCCCATGTCCTATAAGGGCATTGGCTTTACGGTACTGTTTGTGGCGATTCTCTTTGCAGCCGAATTGAGCCATGTCATTAGCCCGGACTCCCTCGTGTTGCTAGTAGTGCTGGTACCTTCGATAATTCTTCACGAGGTATCCCATGGTTTTGTCGCCCTCTTATTTGGCGATGAGACAGCTAGAAGGGCAGGGCGGCTGACTCTTAATCCATTTGCGCATATCGATCCCGTAGGTTCGGTTTTGCTTCCGGCGCTTCTGATCTTTGCAGGCCTGACACCCATAGGGTATGCCAAGCCGGTTCCTGTAAACGTATCGAGACTTCGTTCTCCTCGAAATCAGTCAGTGCTCGTTTCACTGGCAGGCCCGGCAGTCAATTTTATCCTTGCTGTAATTGCTGGATTGATGCTGCATTTCAAACTCAGCCATGAGCTTTCGCAGGTTGGCGTGTATTCCGCTAGCCAAATCACCATAGATCCATCCCTGGTGGATCGGATATTGTTCTATATGGGTTCTATCAACCTTCTTCTTGGGGTTTTTAACATGATTCCGATCCCTCCGCTCGATGGCTCTGCGCTCATCGAGAGGCTGCTTCCCGCTGGTGCCCTGCCTGGTTATTTCCGCCTACGTGGCGTCATGCTGCCGGTCGTGTTGTTGTTGTTTCTATTCTTTCCTGGGGCGCTGGCAAGGGTTTTCACTCCCATTATTGACCTCTGGTCGAGGGTTTTCGTTCCTTAGCCGGGTGCAAGCCGCTGGCTGTCCGCAGAAGATTTGGGAGGGTTGCGGTGTAGCTCTCTGTTGTCTTGGTCAGGTCATTGTGGGACCATGGCGACGCAGCAGAGATGCCTCAATAGCGCTGACAATGCTATTTACGATCAACGCAAGCATACCAGCAACCAGGAAAAGCGCATAGACCTCTGCTGAATCGAAGTTTTGCTGCAGAAATTTGGCTTTGTGCAGAGCCCGCAACGCCTGCGGAATGCCGGAGTTGTGGGCTCTGCAAGTACAGGCATATGCGTGTCGTGAAGCCGGAGATTGGCGCTTGGAATGTCATGAATATATTTCGCTGGTAATCGAGGAGATTGGCAAGGTCAAGGAGCCTGGTGAGGTGAACAGTCCGCTAAGTGTTCCTGACGCGCCGGCCAATGTCCATGAAGCACTCCATGTCTCTTTTATTGAGACTGTAGCCGAGCCTTTATTCTCGTAAACATGGGAAATGGTTCCATTGGGCCATGGGAGGCCACAGGAGCTGTATGGTCCCGACCATCCATCGTTGCTGTCCCATTTGACCCAAAGTTCACCTGTCGCTTGGATGTCTGCCGTTCCAATGGGTGTGGTGTCGTAGAACGATATCGAAGTGTTACAGTTTGCCGTAAGAAATGCAGGCAGGCCCGTGAGGGCAAATCCTGGCGGAACCGTGAATTGGGGGACTGGGAGTTCGTTCTGAACGGTATCATCCCAGTAGTTCGTCACCTCCTGGACCGGAGTTAGGTGAGCCTTAGCCGATGATTCTTGGGAGGCATAGGTGCAGTTAGGATAGGTTCCAGCAAGGCTGCTCCAGGTTTGAGCCGCCGAAAACTGGAGTTGATACGCCTCGGAGTATGAATAGATCGGCGAACTAGTTGAAACCGCAAGGCAGGGCTCATTGGAATAAGCTGGGTTACCCGTCACTACCTCAGGCGTATATACGTAATAAACTGGAACGACCTCTTGTATTGGCCATCCGTTGTAGTAGATAGTACGGGTGGTTGACGAGGTTGTGATTCCCCCCGGTGACACCGAGCTATTCGAACCTGATGAATCTACGATAATGGTTCCGCCCGATCCGTTGACAGAACTGGCGGCGAGGGCCGGATGCGAAAAATCTAACGGCACTGCAGCTCCAACGAGCAAAAAGGACGAATATAACAGCAGTTTGTTTGAGGACTTTGTGCTTTTCATGGTTCCCCGATTGTCAAAGCCGGAATGGCTGTCGTGCACAGTTTGGGGAAAGCGCAACCAGTATTGTTTGCCAGGTGGTTCGGTGTCAATAGGCAATTGTTGTCCGAAATTCAGGTCGCTAACCAACTAAAGCTGCCTGCAACCACTCAAATTAACTTGGTTTCGTAACAAGGGGAGTCCTACGTATGCAAGCTCCCGATGATGCCGGTGCTTGTTTATAAAGTTTGCCATCCCATAACTGGCATGAACTTCAAGTCCTTAACCAAGGAATAGATCAGGCACACTCCTAAATAAATAATCAATGATTACGGTATGGGTGCAATTGAGGTTATCGGATGGATTTCATTCCAGCCGTGGTCGGCATCAAAAACATAGCTTCCAGTGACAGCCACATGCGTTCCGACCGCCGGTATAACCACGCTGCTCCTATAATTGGCACAGGCACTGACTGCATCGGCTTGGGTAGGGGATTCTTCACAAACTGCCTCGAGCACTAGGTCGCCATGCTGTTCGGATATGTTTTTGTTGTTGACCATGGCACTGTATGCGGCATCCAGGTGCAATCGGACATGAATGTCGCCATCAGCTTCGTGAATAAGATGATCAACTGTGCCCGTAATGGTTACACATTGCTGGATAGGGCGGAGCCTATAAGCATGATAGATGTGGTTCCAGAGGGAGGAGTCACAGGTTGGGGATGCAGGCGCAACTCGCGCTGAAGTGGTTGGCGATGCCGGAGGCAGCGACGGGGCAAGTGATTCTGATGTTGTCGGTGCCGCCTGTCGCACTTCGGGTGCAGTCGTTGTCTCCCTCTCCGTGATGGTAGGTGACGTGATAATCGGAGTCTCTGCTGAGTCGGATGTCTTGGGATTAGATATTGGTTTCTGCGCGCCGCTAATCGATGCCGAGCATATGGCCGCCCAGACCACTCCATTAAAAAGCGTGAAGAGAGCTATGAACCCAAATATTGCGTAGCGGAGCCTCGGCTTATTGACGTGCGCCGCCCAACGGCTAAGAACAAAGGCAACCGTTATTGGCCATAGGGCAATGGCAGCCAGCCATGCCAGGATAGTTAGTGTCTTGTGACCTTCGTAAGAGGGAATAAAGGGCAGGAGCTTTTTATGGGCAGTCATCTCCGCGCAATCGTAGTCTGCGGTAGCTACATAACAAAATGATGCTTCTTTTGTTCGGTTTCAGACAGATATGCCACAATCCTTTGACCGTAACAAAATTAGAGATCTTGTTGCTTGTGACTGTCCCAAGGGCCATTTTGTTTCATCTTTAAAGGCACTGACAAGGTTCTGTTACGAGGTCCTAGTCACACGGCACTTCGAAGGTCGAGACGCGGGCCAATGTCAGCATGGTTAGAGCGAATTAGGTGCATTCTGTGTGACCCCTAACTTTCCGAAATAGCTGCTCCGAAATGTCATTGCGATAGGCCGGAAGTTCTAGGCTCCCACTGCGTGATAGCCACCGTCAACATGCACGATTTCACCTGTAGTTGCGGGGAACCAATCGGATAGGAAAGCGACGATTGCCTTGGCGACAGCTGAGGAGTCTGTCATATTCCAACCGAGCGGCGACCGCTCGCTCCATACCGTATCGAAGGCGGAAAATCCACTGACAGACTTGGCTGCGATGGTTCTGATCGGGCCCGCAGAAATAAGGTTTACCCGTATTTTGTCTTTCCCGGCATCTCTTGCCAAGTAGCGCGAGACTGATTCTAGAGCTGCTTTAGCGACCCCCATCCAGTTGTATCCGGGCCATGCCAAAGTGGCATCAAAGTCGAGTCCGACCACAGATGAGGTTCCAGCGCTCTTCAACAGTGGGAGCAGTCCTTCAACCAGAGCTTTGAGCGAGTATGCGGAGACTTCAAGAGCAACAGCGACGTCATTCCACCCGGCGTTGAAAATATCGCCCTCGAGACAGGCGGAAGGCGCGAAGCCGATTGCATGCAATACGCCATCCAATCGTCCCCATTTGTCCGATATGTGTTTCTTGACGGCTTCCAAATGTTCAGGGTTGGTGACATCAAGTTCCAAGACATCCGGCTCTGTGGGGAGTTTTCTGGCTGTTCGCCTAGTTATTGACAGGCCGCGCCCTACTCCGGTGAGGACGATCTCAGCCCCCTCGGTCTGAGCGAGCTTTGCGGCTCCGAATGCCAGGGACTGGTCATTCAAGACACCAGTAATAAGGATTTTTTTATCGCTAAGTATGCCCATAATTCCTCCACAATGTTTTAGCCTTGATTGACGATAGCTGCCGCAATCATGGATTGTCTCACAATAGGCGTGGAAGAGTGCGAAGTTGGCAATCTTTAAATGTGGCCTTTTTGTGCGACCATCCAGGAAAGGTCTAGTTTGCAAATTGGAATCGTGGGTGGGACGGGGGCAGCTGGCAAGTCGCTTGCCCTTCGTCTATCCTCTCTTGGGCACCCAATCTCGCTAGGTTCAAGGGCGATCGAAAGGGCATTGGAAACCTCAGCGGATTTGTCTGGCCATGAAGGCATAATTGGCGCAATCGGAGGCGTAACAAATCTTGAGGCCGCGGACTGCGAGATGGTGTTCATTGCAACGCCATGGGAAGGTGCGCAGAGTACTGCGAGGAGTCTGGCGAAAGAGCTGTCGGGGAAGATTGTGGTCTCCATGGTTAATGCCTTGGTCAAAGTTGGATCAGAAATGCAGCCGCTTTTTCTTCCCAGGGGGTCTGTAGCCCAGTCCATCCAGGCAGTCTTGCCGCAAAGCTATGTCGTGTCCGCGTTGCATCATGTTCCGGCAAAGGAATTGGGCGCGATTGGCGGTCCTGTGGAATCGGACATTCTGGTCTGCTCGGATCATTTCGAGTCAAAGAAACGGGTCATGGAATTACTTGATTCGATTCCGGGTTTAGTCTCATTGGATGCAGGGTCACTAGTTAACTCCGCTGCAATCGAGGCCATGACTGCGGTGCTTATTAACCTTAACATCAGATATAAAAGCAGGACCGCAATGCGAATTACTGGTTTGCAAAGAAATTAGGGTTGGGAACATGCGTCTGTATGATACCGCGCGGCAAGAGATCGTAGAATTTTCTCCTGGTCCGAACGTTTCGATCTATACCTGCGGGATTACGCCATACGATGCCGCTCACATGGGTCACGCTGCAGTGTATCTGACATTCGATGTGCTCCAGCGCAGGTTAAGGGATCTGGGTCACACCACTACGTGCGTGAGAAACATAACAGATGTGGACGACTCGATTCTGGCGAAGGCTAGGCAGCTTGGTGTTCATTATCTCGACCTTGCGGCGTCAGAAATGACTCGCTTCGACCGGGATATGGGAATGCTTGGACTTTTGCGTCCACACTCTGAACCCAGGGCCACCTCCGCAATATCGGATATTTTGGGATTGATCTCAAAGCTGTTGGATTCTGGGCATGCCTATCAGAGGGGCGGCTCAGTATATTTTGACATCGCGACCTACGACAAGTTTGGCCAGGTTTCCCACCTCGACCGTGAAACAATGTTGCGCTATGCGCAGGATCGGGGTGGAAACCCGGGCGATCCGAATAAGAAGGATCCTCTGGATTTTGTATTATGGCAGCCCTCGGCTTCCGATGAGCCGTCATGGGATTCGCTCTGGGGCTCGGGGCGCCCCGGCTGGCATATCGAGTGTTCCGCGTTGTCAATGAGAGAGTTCGGACCGACTATTGACATTCACGGCGGGGGAGCAGATCTCATATTTCCTCATCATGAATGCGAGGCTGCGCAATCTGAGTCGGCAACTGGTAAGACCTTTGTGAAACATTGGTTTCACGTCGCTATGGTTTATTTGGACGGCGAAAAGATGTCGAAGTCCTTAGGGAACCTTGTATTCGTAGAACATCTGTTGGCTGACCATGACCCCAGGGCAGTCAGGTTATCGATATTAAGCAATCATTACCGAACTGCCTGGGAATGGAACGATAACATGATTCAGGTCGCAGACCAGAGACTCAAACGTTGGCTAGACGCAGGAAATGGCAGTGCGGGCCTTGAAGATGTTAGGGCGGCACTCGATGATGATTTGAACATACCAGCGGCTATGGCTGTTATCGATGAGGCGGTCTCCCGAAATCACGGAGTTTCTGAAGCCGCTGCATTGCTTGGCGTAAAAATCTAGCCTGAAGAGGGCTTGATTAATTAGAAAGGCACGTTAGATGGAAATTTCGGTTGTATTAGCGGATGGTTCCGAGCGAAAGGTGCCGTCTGGCTTTACCGTTTTCCAACTGGCGGCAGCTATTGGAAAGAGGCTGAGCGAGGATTCTGTAGCGGCGAAGGTTAATGGGATCCTCCGGGACTTAGCTTTCGTTCTCAAAGATGGCGATCATGTGGAAATTGTGACTCGCAACACTGAGCAAGGTAGAGAGATACTTCGTCATTCGACGTCTCACGTTCTTGCTCAAGCGGTTACAGATTTATGGCCGGGTACGCGCTATGCCATTGGCCCGCCTATTGCCGACGGCTTCTATTATGACTTCGAACTTCCCGGTGGCAGGCACTTTACCGACGAGGACTTGGCGAGGATTGAATCCCGTATGCGGGAAATAATCAACGAGGGGCAAACATTTTCACGCTCCGAGTATTCCATTGCACAGGGCATGGAACTCTTTGCCGATCAGCCGTATAAGCGCGAGATTATTGAAACCGTTGCCAATGACAGGATCGAGTCGGATGAAGACGAGGAGCTAAACGAAGGCGTCGGAGAAGGTTCGATCTCCGTTTACCGCAACTCCTCGGGTTTCGTCGACCTATGTAGGGGCCCCCACGTTCCAACCACCGCAAAGCTTGGATCTTTCAAGCTGATGCGTGTTGCCGGGGCGTATTGGCGCGGGAATGAGAAGCGCCCTCAGCTTCAGCGCATATATGGAACAGCCTGGGAGTCGGACAAGGCTTTGAAAGAGCACCTGGTTCGTCTTGAAGAGGCCGAAAAGAGAGACCACCGGAAGATCGGCTTGGAACTCGATCTGTTTCATTTTCCTCCGGAAATCGGCGGAGGTCTTCCAGTTTTTCATCCCCGTGGAGCGCTGATCCGTCAAATCATGGAGGATTATTCTAAGAAGGAGCATCGTAAGGCTGGGTATCAGCTGGCATGGACGCCCCATATCGCCAAGTCCACTCTCTTTGAGATTTCGGGTCACCTTGCATGGTACAAGTCGGGCATGTACCCGCCAATGGAGATGGAAGGTGCCACCTACTATCCCAAGCCCATGAACTGCCCGATGCACATTCTGATTTACAAGTCCAGGAGCAGATCATACAAAGAGCTGCCATTGAGACTCTTTGAAATCGGCACGGTATACCGATTTGAGAGATCGGGTGTTCTGCATGGACTGGCACGTGTACGCGGACTTACCCAGGACGACTCGCATATCTTTTGTGCGCCGAATCAGCTCGCGGTGGAGTTGTCAAGGTTGCTTCGATTCATCATTTCGATTTTGAAGACCTTTGGCCTCTCTGAATTCGAGGCGGAATTAGCCACTAGGCCTGAGAAGTCGGTCGGTGAGGATTTCGAGTGGGAACACGCAACGGCTGCGCTGGAGCATGCTCTTAAAGAATCGGGAATCACCTACAAAATAGCTCATGGCGAGGGTGCTTTCTATGCGCCGAAGATCGATGTCCATCTCAAGGATGCGATCGGACGGAGATGGCAGGTTTCCACGCTGCAGGTTGACTTGCAGATGCCTCAGCGTTTCGATATGGAATTCGTTGATTCAGACAACACCCGCAAGAGGCCATACATGATTCATAGAGCTCTGTTTGGATCGGTGGAAAGATTTTTTGCCATTCTGTTGGAGCACTATGCCGGTGCGCTTCCGGTTTGGCTCTCGCCGGTTCAGGTATCAGTTTTGCCAGTCCGAGACGATCATGGCGATTACGCCCAGCACGTCTTAAAAGAGCTCGAAAAGTCGGATGTAAGAGTGGACTATATGGCGGCTGATGAACCGCTGGGCAGTCGAATAAGGAAGGCAAAAATGGAAAAAGTTCCATACGTCCTGGTCGTCGGCGATACCGATGTGGCTTCAGGAACCGTCGGAGTAAATGAAAGGGGATCCAAGAATCCCGAAAGGGACCTTCCGCTGAGCCAATTTATAACCCGTCTAGTTCCTGAGCTCAGTGGACGGCCTTTGGGTGAGAGCCTTGATTGACAACCTCTGGGCGGGCTGGAGGATGAACTTCCTTCAGAATTCCGAGAATCCAGATCATCTGAGATTGCCCTCGAGTTGCGTTCTATGTGACTTAGGCAAAGGGTCCGGAGAAGAGTTCGACACGGAAAACTATGTGCTTTTCCGTGGCAAATCCTGCTACGTGGTTTTAAATGCCTTCCCCTATGCCGCTGGTCATATGATGATCGTTCCATACGTGCATGAGGGGGACTTCGTAAATCTTGATGACGGCCTGTTGTTGGAATCGATCGATCTTTCCAGGGTGGCGGTCAACACGCTGAAAGAGATCTATAATCCCGAAGGATTTAATTTCGGTGCCAACCTGGGCAGGGCCGGTGGAGCCGCATTTGGAGATCATGTCCATTTCCATGTAGTTCCAAGATGGCTCGGCGATACCAATTTCATGACTACCCTGGCACATACAAGGGTGATCCCTGAAGCATTGTCCCAGACTTATATGCGCATAAGGGAGGGGTTTAAGTCCCTGTAGGGTTGTGTTTTCGCCCTATCTGTGAGCGGAGGAGTAATTTAGGCTAAACTTGGCTACGTTCAGGATGTGAGGAGTATTTCGCCGTGTTTGACGGTCATTTGAGAGCCGGGGTGGACAAAACAACTGGCCCCATCGGGGAGGCATTGGCAAAAACGCCGCTTAGCGCTGATTCTCTAACCATCGCTGGAATTGTGATATCGATGGCTGCTGGCATCGTTATAGCCAGTGGGAGGCTGTGGGTAGGCTTCATTTTGGTAATAGCCGGCACAGTTCCTGATCTCTTGGACGGTCCGCTTGCCAAGACCAAAGGAACAACCTCCAAGCGCGGAGCCTTCTTCGACTCGTTTTCCGACCGGGTTTCGGACCTGTTTCTATTTGGTGGTTTGGGTTGGTATTACCTTCATTCAAGCAGGCCTGGCATGGCGGCGCTTCCTTTTGGGATCTACGGTGCCGCCTCCTTAATTTCCTATCAGCGGGCAAAAGCGGAGTCACTCGGTTTTAGCGCCAAAGGCGGGATCATGGAGCGCGGCGAGCGGATCTTTGCATTGGCCGCAGGATTGTTGTTTTCGCCAATATTGGTTGCGGTTCTTTGGCTCACTCTTGGACTGAGTGTTGTTACCGTTATTCAGCGGTTTATGAAAATATGGAGTCAGGCCTCAATGTCCGTTGCCGGTCCGCCAAGGCGCCTCAGGAAGGGGCATGATGCTCCTATTCGGCGCCCATTTCAGAGGTCCGACTTTTTCCGTTCTGCAGGATCGCGGCGCTCCTCTCATCCACGCCGCCGTGCAGGGGCATCCCCTGCATCTTCATCGTTTTCGCGATGGCTGGAGCACAGAGGTGCACGAAGTTTCGGGGATCCTGAGAGCTGATCTGAATTTATCCTGGGCGTGAATTGTAAATATTCTCGGACCGATGATGTCTTAATTGATGGGCCTCGCCGACCTTCGCATTCATGCAAATGATGGATTTTTCCGCACCGATTGGTTATCGTTGGTTTGGTGGTTAACAGTGCTAGAAGCCAAGGCGGTCTTGGGGTCAGGTTGCGCGAAATGATGATTTCAAACCTGAGAGATCTTTTGGATCGTGACCGGCTTACCGTCGCACGATATAAGTTTGGTTCAAAGTTCACAGCACTTGTTCCACCTTCGTTTGATTCATCTATGGCGTATGGTTTCGGTTTGCTGGCGTACGTATTTTCCCCGAACAAGCGGCAGCTTGTGATCGACAATCTTTTACGGGCTTCGAGTTCTAAGAATGGCTGGCTGGCCCGCAACAAGCTTGCCCTTCTTGGTTATTGTTCGTATGCGCGGTACTGGGTGGAGGCGCTTGCGGTGGGAGAGCTAACCCGTCGGGATCTGAATGCGAGGATGAGCATCTACGGGTTCGAGCATGTTTATGAGGCATTGGGACGTGGCAAGGGAATCATCTTTACAACGCCGCACCTCGGAAATTGGGACTTTGGTGCGGCATGGCTGGCTTCGGGAGGTTATCCCATTACTGCAGTTATGGAGGAACTCGAACCCCCCGAACTGTTTGAATGGTTCGCTAGTCACAGGATCAAGTTCGGGGTTAAAGCGATTCCTGCTACCGCATCAGCATTCGGCGAACTTGCAAAGGCGTTATCCAGGGGTGAGGTCGTTGCCCTAGTTGCTGACAGGGATATTTCAGGCTCTGGTATACAAGTGCCCTTTTTTGGCGAGGCGACCTCGATCCCGCAAGGTGTCGCACTACTTTCCTTGCGAACCGGCGCTCCGATAATCGCGGCGGCGGTCTACCTGCTGCCGGGCGGCGGCCATTTCGCGCTGGTTACTGATGCGATTACCCTGGCGAGATCAGATTCCTTAAGAGATGACGTAAGGATTCTTACCGGAATGCTGGTTGAACGCTATGAGAGCCTAATCCGCGCGGATCCTGCTCAGTGGCACCTTTTCCAACCCAACTGGCCTTCCCAGTTGGAGAGTCGCTAATGGCGCTCTACCATATATGTCAACCTGGTGGCCAAATCGGATGGAACGGATAGATAAGTGAAAATTGCTGAACTGTGCCCCTATAGTCTTTCGGTCCCAGGTGGCGTTCAAGGCCAGGCGACTGCTCTGACCCGGGCAATGCGCCGGCTGGGGCATGAGGTGGACATAATCGCGCCATCGGATGAATTGCCGGCTACCGAGTCGTTCCGCAACATTGGTCCTTCGATAAGGATTCCCGCTAACGGCTCCAGGGCTCCAGTCGGGATATCTCCGGCAGCCCTTGCCCGGACCGCTTCCATGATCCGCGATGGAGGCTATGACATCGTCCATATCCATGAGCCGTTTGCCCCAGGCCCGTCTTTGGTGGGATTGATTGCCTCGAAGGTACCGGTAGCGGGAACTTTTCACCGGCATGGAGTGACAATTCCCTATAAGGTCCTTGGCTGGGCATTGTCAGGTTTTGGCAACCGGATCCAGGCGCGCTTTGCAGTGTCGGTGGATGCAATGCTCACAGCAAGAAGCATATTCGGAGGACATTACCAGGTAGTTGGCAATGGCGTGGATTTGCAGGCATTTGATATTTCGCCAGTTTGGCCTAAGGAGAATCCAACAGTCTTGTTTATCGGGCGCCATGAGCACCGAAAGGGATTGGAGGTGCTCATTGAAGCTTTTATTGGAATCGAAGAGCCGGACTTGACTTGCTGGATTGCTGGAGATGGACCGCAAACTCCCTATCTGCGTGCCATTACGGCCCGAGATCCGAGGATTGTGTGGCTGGGGAGAATTTCTGACGCCGAAGCGATGGCAAGGATGAAAGCCGCCGACGTCGTGTGTGCGCCTTCGCTCTACGGCGAATCTTTTGGCGTGGTACTCCTGGAGGGTATGGCGGCCGGATCGCTGGTAGTGGCTACCGATATAGCCGGATACCGCGGCGTAGCCAGGGACAACGTGGAAGCTATCCTGGTACCACCTAATGATCTGGTCCTGTTGCGCAAAGCGCTGTTAAAGGCCTTTAGTGATGATGAACTGGCAGATAACCTGCGCAGCAATGGACGCAAGAGGGCCCTAGAGTTTTCCATTGAAAATCTTGCAAAGGTATATTTAGATAGCTTTGCTACTTTGATAGCATGAATTTCTCCTAGAATCGACTTCCATGCCTAGGTCATCCACACGCGCTCAGATTTGGGGAGACATCCAGCAGTTTGATACCCGCAGGGCTGTTATTCAGGTCATTTTCTACTATTTGCTATTTGTAGTGGTGACTGGGGCGATTGCTTCAACGATAATTTCAGAGATACTCGTGCTTATCCATGCATCTGATGAATTTCATTGGGCAATCATTGCCGGGTTTGGGATTCCGTTGTTTGCGGCTTTGGTGGCTGGCTTTCGTGCTGGTTCGAATGGAGTCATAGGCCTTGACCTTCAAAGACTGTCAATGGACACGGCTCCAGGTCTCATGAATTTGACCGAGGGCTTGTGCCTGACCATGGGAATCGATATGCCAAGAGTTCTTGAACTTAAGGAACCCCAGCTGAATATTGCGGCATTTTCGGTCGGCAATACTCGTTCTGTGCTTGTAGTAACTTCAGGTGCTTTGGACGCGTTTACTAGGCTGGAGTTTGAAGGTTTAATTGCCCGGGAACTTGTAAGGGCCCGGTCGGGTCAGATATTTTTCGAAGCGCGCATAAGGGCTCTTCAAAGACTTGTTGCGCCTTTGTCGGGTTTCATAGTGCCCAGGCGGCAGGGTTCTGGCTTAACTGCCAGACTTATTGCAGGCGATCTAGGCGGCGTCTATTTCACGAGATATCCGGTCGCAATGATTTCCGCTTTTGAAAAGATGGAACGTGACCCGAATGCGAAAGCAACGGGTTCCAGTCTCAGAAGAAGGGTTCTCGCTCCATACTGGGCGCATCCTGAGCTCGAGAATGCTGAAATGGCTGCCCGCATTAAAGAGCTTAATTCATACTAGAAATTTGTTTTGCATGGTTCGAATAGGAGTTTTGAATAATGGGGAATACCAGATACCTGACCTTGGGACTGATCGGTCTGGCAGCAGCTTCATGTGGCAGCGCAGCATCCACAACATCTGCCACAACTACCAGCGAAACGGTATTGCCTTCGACCACC
>SCQM01000079.1 GCA_004298555.1 Actinomycetota bacterium
ATTACAGAGGTATGCTCGCCGAGCCGTGGGGGCTCCAGGTAGACCTCAGCAATATCTGTCTCGAGAGATACAGGGAGTTTTGGCATGCGGAGTACGTTTTGCCCGTCGGGATGTATCCTTAGCCAGCGGCTGCCCAATTCCAGATGGGGATCGTCCAAAAGATCGCGCGGTGTGTTGATCGGGGCATAGGGGAGATTTCCTTTCGCCAGCAGTGAGGAGATCTCCTCGAAGTCCATTTTCGAGATGACTTCAGTGATGCGCGGTATTATGCGCGCATGTGCGGCAACTCTTTGACGGTTTGTCCTCAGGTCCGGGTCTCCTATGAATTCATTCAGTTCCAAAACCTCGCAGAACTTATCCCAGTGATGATTTGTTGTCACTGCCACAAAGATTTGGCGGCCATCCTTGGTGTGAAAAATTTGATAGACACCCCACCCCATCTGCCCGCCCATAGTGCGGGCGAGCATTGGTTCGGGGACCTCACCGGTGATCTGCGTGCGGGCTATATGCTGGCCGACCCAGAACACTGCCGTCTCGAATAACCCCGAATTGACCTTCTGTCCCCTGCCGGTTGACTCTCTTTGCAAAAGTGCCGCCAATATGCCAATCACGCCATAGGTTGCGGCTCCGATATCGATGATGGAGGCGCCTGCACGAAGGGGCTGACCGACCGGTCCGGTCATGTATGCGAGTCCACTCGACATTTGGGCCAGCTCATCGAGAAAAGGTCGTGATTGATCGGGTCCTGGAAGGAATCCTTTGATCGAGCAATAAATTATTCGCTGGTTTATTCTTGCCGCCCAGTCGAAGCCGATACCCCATCGTTCCAATTGGGCAGGGGCAAAATTGTCGAGAACCACATCGGACCGGCGGATTAGCCGCTCGAAGATCTCGATTCCCTGCCGGGATTTAAGATCAAGTGCCAGGCTGCGCTTGTTGCGGTTCAGGAAAAAGAAGGTGCTGCCATAGTTTGGCATGTTGCGGGCGGCATCGCCAACCTGGGGCTGCTCAACTTTAATCACGTCGGCTCCCATGTCGGCCAGGATCAGACCGGCGCTTGGACCGGCGACTATGTGTCCCAGTTCCAGAACCCTGATGCCTGCCAATGGCCCTGCGACTTTGTCCAATTAGCTTCTCCTTATACCTAAATAGCGGAAGCTCGTGCAAAGATTGAAGCGGCTGCTTTTCGGTGCGTCAGCTGCGTCATAACGGGGAATCGGTTACGGCGACGTCGACCAGGGCCGGACCCGGATGCGCAAATGCCCACTGAAGTGCCTCGTGCAGGTCCTTGCCGCTCTTTACATGTCTTCCGGCAACGCCAAAGCCCTGTGCCAAGGCGACGAGATCAATGACCGGGTTGGTAAGGTCGACCCCGGGGAACTGCTGCGTTGCCACAGCCACCTGGTTGTACTCCACCATGCCTGCTTTTACAGCTAAGTACTTTGTATTGTTTGGGACAATGACCTTTACCGGAAGGTTCTCCCGCGCTGCGGTCCATAGTGCCTGGATGGCGAACAAAAGCGAGCCGTCTCCGATTGCTGCAACGACGGGTCGGTCCGGCCAGGCCAACTGGATCCCAAGCGCAGCCGGCAGCCCCCAGCCGAGTCCTCCTCCGCTCGAATGAAAGTAGGTACCAGGACGCAATGGGTAATGTTCCAGGATCGCCTGGGATGACCGTATGGCTTCATCGACGATTACGGTGTCAACTGGCGCGTTGCGAGCCAAGGCCCTGGCCAGGTCTTCCGGGGTCAGATTCACAGAGGAAGGGTCCAGAGGTTCAATGCTTTTTCTGGGAGCCAGGATCGGCCAACGCTGCTCACGCTCGCGCAGTGCCGCACCTCGCCAGTCGGGCTGGTTGTCCTCCAATTCTCCCAGGAGAGCTTCCAGCAGTGGGCGGACCGAGGCGACCACGGCAATTTCAGGCGGATACAGCTTTCCGACTTCCCAGGG
Organism: Actinomycetota bacterium; assembly: GCA_004298555.1. Classification (GTDB taxonomy): domain Bacteria; phylum Actinomycetota; class Acidimicrobiia; order Acidimicrobiales; family Acidimicrobiaceae; genus SCQM01. The sequence continues at coordinate 1,951 of SCQM01000079.1, forward strand.
ATCCCGATGGACGTGGATCAGCTTTGCAGACGGGGGAACATCGGGCGAGGAAACAGGCGAGAACTCAACCGACAGCCGGCAGCCAAGGGCCAAGATTACATCCGCCTCTTGAACAAGAGGGTTTTTAGAGGCGTACTCTCCTGCGTACCCAGGATCGTCTTTGGCGATGTTCCAGGTCAGCGCGGAGCGCCGGGATTCCTGGAAGACGGGGATTGCCAGTAGCTTTGCCAACCGGGAAACCAGGTCGGAACTGCCGGTTGACGATACTTCATCGCCAGCGATGAGGACGGGCCGTCGCGAGTTGGCCAGCAGCTGTGCAATCGAGTGGATCTGAGATGGAGCCGTCCATGCATCTTCTTCAATGGTCACGGGACGCTGCACCCCGATTGCTTCTTCGTTTACTTCAGTGCCGAGAAGATCTTCGGGGTAGCAAAGAAAAACTGGGGAGCAAGGTGCAGTTCCCGCGACCTTCATTGCCCGGAATACCTCATTGGGAACCTGATCCGCATGTATGCCCTGCCATGCCCACTTGGTCACCGGGCGGGCCCACTCCGCCAGATCGGGTCCTACGCAGAAGCCGTCTCTGCTTAGAATCCTGGAGTGTTTATGCGTGGCAATGGTGACCACCGGTGAGCTGTCCTTCCAGGCATTGAAGAGTCCTGTCAGGCCATTGCCGGTTCCAACTGTGGTGTGCAGGTTTGCCACGGCTGGCTTTCCGGTTGCCCTTGCGTAACCGTCAGCCATTCCAACCACGATGCTTTCATGCAAGGCCAAGACATAATGCAATTCGGGATGGCCGATCAGGGCATCCAAAAGCGGCGCTTCGGTGCTGCCTGGCAAACCGAAGATGTACTCCACTCCGCATGCATTTAGCGACTCAAGCAGTAAGTCGGCACCTCTTTTCAATGTTCCTCCAA
>SCQM01000080.1 GCA_004298555.1 Actinomycetota bacterium
GCGATCTGCTTGGCTGATTTGATCGAACGAGCAGTCGAAACGACGCTTATTATCTCGTTTCTTCTCGCTTTGTGAAGAGCATTCAGATTGGACTTTGAGATCTGGCCGAGGTGGTTCAGCAGTGTCCCATCGAGATCCGTGCCAAGGAGCCTGACGGGTTTGTGGAAGTAGTCCTTCACTGGCGCCTACTGACCTGCATTCACGTTTGCGGGAGGAACGTAACCACCCGGCACCTGCTGGTTAGAGTTGGGGAGTATCTGGGCACACTGCCTTGTCAGGGCATTGATCAATAGGCTCTCGGGTACTCTTGAAGCCTGGGACAGCGTTGTCTGCAGGGCCTGGTATTCTCCATTTGCACCCGCAGCAATTGCTGCCAGCGGGAGGGCCTTCCCGAGCAGGACCAGAGCTTTCTTCTGGTAACTTGCTCGAACGGCCGGGTCGGTCTGACTTTTGCCAAGATTATATTGAGAGATTGATTCTTGGACATAGTGGCAGGCTTGCTGAGCATTGTGAGTTGCAGAACTGCCACAGGCTGTAAGTGAAAGTCCGCTGATCAGAATTGTCGCAGGAATGATCACAGATTTGAAAACCGATGGCGCTGTTATTCGCCTGTCCATTTGACGGTCTTCGCCAACAGGAATTTTGAGATTTGCAGACATCTTTCTAGCGTGGGGCATATCGTATCTTCTCCTGCGTAAATTTTTGCCAGAGAAAGGCTTGATCGTCCCACGACTGTCACTTTTCGCACCGGCGAGTCAGTCGGAGATGCGGTAGTGTCCAGGGTGCCAACTTCTAAGGGAAGGTTCATTCCGCCGATTGCAGAAAGTTCAATTGCCAGGCGCAGCAGGTCTGTATCCTTGTCAACCGGAGGCAGGTCCCAGGTCATTGTCAGCAGCATGTGGTAGGTGTCTTCTGGGACCTCATCGTCCCCCAAAAGTGCAGCCTCATCTTCAAACGCCAAGAGAATGCGCGGCTCCACATCTAGATTAAGGTGGAAATCCAGAGGTTCCCCACACGCATCCTCAGGATGGAGGTCAATCTCCCATGCTTGTCTCATGGAGTAGGTTTCAATAAAGTGGCGCTCGTCGTGCACGTGAAAGCCGTGCTCCATCGCGTGATCTTTGATCTCAGTGACAAATCCCGAAATATCTACCGCTGCCATATGGATCTAAAGTTTAGCGCCAAGGAGCGGCCTTTTACGGGTGGAAGTGCACAAATCTGACAATTGGAACTACCAGCCTGGAATCCAATAGGCGCGCAAAGGAAAATAGGCTGTTGAGCATGGCAAATCAATTCCCGGAATTTGGAATATTTGGCCCAAAATCGCTGGCCTGGAAAATCCACTCGCACCCGTCAGGATGGGTCGGTGCAATACGGGCCCTGCTGATACAGGCGCTGGAGCCTAGAGCAATGGCCGGTGTGGCTCAGTTCTCCCAATTCGCAGAGGATACTTGGCGGCGATTCAGGACTACTAGCGAATTTGTCATGACAGTCACTTATAAGCCGCGGACGGAAGCGGAGGCAGCGATTGCACGTGTGCGTAAAATTCATGAGCCGATCGTTGGCACCGATCCGCACACGAATCAAACTTTCAGCGCGAATGATCCATATCTGCTGGCGTATGTTCACAATTGTTTGGTGGATTCGTTATTAACTGCCTATACGAGCTTCGCTGAAGCGCTGTTTTCATCTGAGCAGGATCAATATGTTGCAGAGATGTACGAGGTGGCCCGACTGATTGGGGCAGACCTGGCGGAAGTGCCACGGACTTCTTCGGAGCTTTCCAATTGGCTCAGCTCACAGGAAGGACTGCTTTTTACTCCCGAGGCTCGAATTGCTGCTGAGACACTCAGAAATATTAATGTTCATCCCTGTTTGCATCAGGCATGGGGTGTTGCCTGGCATGCTTCTCTTTCGATTATGCCGCCGTATGCCATGGAACTTTATGGTTTTGATATTCCCGTATACTCAGCCCTGTTCTACAAAGAATTGGCGCGGGCATTGGCACGGGCTATGCGGCTGGCTTTGCCAAATCACCCTTACTACCGTGAGGCAAAGTACTTGTATTACGATTATTACTCCCGAAATGAGAGTCATAGCTGTAAGGACGAGATTGAGCATGTGCTGAAGGATCTAATTACGATCGTTTCTTTTGGGCGGTAGGTTTAAAGCATGCCATATGACTCAGAGCAGATTATCCATGTTTTTTCCGAGACAGCTGATGCTATAGCCGAAAGGGTGTCAGGCGGCGTGTCATGGGCCAAGAGCGGAGGTCATAAGGGCCAGCATCAGGGTGACGTAGATGCAGATGAGATTGGCATTGAGATTATCACACGCCAGGGAATGACAGTTTACTCTGAAGAGTCGGGGTATACCTACCCTGAGACCCCGGAAACCAGCGAATGGGCGAACGTAGTAGTCGTAATAGATCCGGTTGATGGATCGACCAACGCTTCGAAAGGAATTCCCTTCTACTCAGTGTCGCTTTGCGCGGTCGTAGACGGCGTGCCAGCAATAGGGATGGTGAGGAACCTGGTTTCAGGCGATACCTACCTTGGTCAAGCGGGACTGGGAAGCACCAAAAACGGAAAGGCAATTTCGCCGTCTGATGTCACTGAGATTTCAAAAGCTATCGTGGGGATCAATGGATACCCGTCTAAGTACCTTGGGTGGGCACAGTACAGAGCATTTGGTTCAGCAGCCCTGGAGCTCTGCATGGTTTCAGAAGGATCACTAGACGGCTATATTGATTTATCCAAGGCTTCATTGGCGAGCTGGGATGTACTGGGTGGTCTGTTGATCTGCAGGGAATCGGGAGCCACTGTGCTTTGCCAGGATGGAAGCGACTATGCCATAGCCGATCTGAAGGTGCGTAAGAGGATTGTAGTGGCGGGAACGCAAGAGTTAGCCCGCGGGCTGCACCGCAAAGCCTGGGGGTGATACAGATTTTCTGCAGGTCCTTTGTGACGGCTTGCTAGTCTTTATCTGCCTAGGGCGCTTAGCTCAGTTGGCTAGAGCAGCTGGCTTACAACCAGCAGGTCACAGGTTCGAGTCCTGTAGCGCCCACCAGGTCAGAGCACATTTGTTTATTTTAGAATATCCCAAAAAAGATAGTGACCGACCAAAGACCGGCGTTGTGGTGCAGTATTTTGCATGGAAGGGTCCATCCGGGAAGGGGGGGGTACTCGCTCGACGATCAAACCTGACCCGTTCCACGGTGAATGGAACTACACCATGCGGCCGGCGGAGCAAATTATAACAGTGAGACTGACTCATTTCTTGAAAGAACCCAACGGCATCGGGCGGTCCGGTTATTTTAACGGCCAATCCTTCTCTCTTGGGTAAATTGTGTAATTCCAATCCCGATGCAAGGAGTCGCGTACGATGTTGATCGTGGAAAATTCTTCATCAGGCACGTTTAGCTGCGCGAGATGGGAGCAAATTGCCTTCGCTTTTTGAGTTTGATGTTCACTGTCGTCCGCAGTTCTGGTAATTGGATTCAGTAGTATCTCGTGCCTGGCCAGAGCTTGATAGGGCCTATCGATGCTGTAGGAAGCAGATACTCGATTATCGATTTGAGTCCATTTGTAGGTTCCCGCTGGAAAATGGCTGAAAGAGATTGGGATTCCAATCTCATCCGCCAATTTCTGAATCTCTAGTTTCCAAAGGCGCTTGCGGGGTCCGTTATCTCCGCCGCCGTCTCCAACTATTAGCAGGTCTGTGGCGTGGGGATAGAACAGTGAACCCGAGGTTCGCCACCAACACCTTATTGTCTGAACGGCAAATACTTGAGTCTGATGATCGGCTGGTGCAGTTACCCATATCGATTTAGAGAACTCCAGCTTTTTGACGTTCAGCGAGATCACTGGATGACCGTGTTCTACCCGTCGAGCAGTTTGAGTATTAATGTGCACAAACTGGCTGTCCCTGTCTGGACGATTTGACCCTTGCTGCGTTTTGATATTGCCATGAAGAGTATAGCCCAGTTCCTTTAAGACATTTCCAACCGCTGCATGGCTCACTTTATGCCCTTTGTCCTCAAGGTCTTTAGCGAGGCTTCTTAGTCCTTTGATTGTCCAACGCAATGTAGGAGACGTTGCATCTCCAATGTTCGAAGGTTCCAAAAGTGACTCAAGATCGGTCAAAAGAGTGGAGTCCTCATCGGTTATTTTTTTACGGCCCCCACCTGGGTGCCGTATTGTCAGGTTAGCCTTCCGATGTTCTTCTTGACGGCTTTCGAGTTCTTTCAACCCGGCATGAATTGCTCGGCGAGAAACACCCGTTGCATGTGAAACTGTTGAAATACCCCCACGTCCGAGAGCCTTTGCCTCGGCAGCTGCCACAAGCCTTCGTAATTTTTCATCCAAAGCCCAGGATATGAGACTGAACCGTTGTTCTATAAGGTCACTGTCCATATTGATAGTCAACTATACAACATAAAAACGTTATAGTTATTGCATTACAGTTCTCCTCTGATGTGACTTATTTTTCATGAATTGTGACTCCATGTAGCCCCTTTTTCTAAGAAAGTATGGCATCCTTGACTCTTGTTAACTCGGGGTGTACAACGGGCCTAGAAGAAGTTTGCAGGTGTAGTGGGGGGGGGGTGGTAGACGTCTTTTTATCTGCG
>SCQM01000081.1 GCA_004298555.1 Actinomycetota bacterium
CCAGTTGAACTGTTGGGATCGCAGTATGCCGTCAGTCACCTTTGACTTTGAAGCTTCGGAATTAGACATCGCTTTTATGATCTGGCCGGATATGCTGATTGGATCGCGGGGGTCGCAAAGCCAGGCACATTCGCCCGCGACTTCCTCCATAACGGAGCCGGCTGAGGTCACCACCGGAACTCCTGCTGCCATTGCCTCCAGAACGGGCAAGCCAAATCCCTCCGCAAATGAAGGATAGGCGACGCACGAGGCGCCTTGCAGCGTCGCTAATAGAGCAGCATCCGACAGATATCCGATGACCTGAATTCGCTGTTTGTACTTTGAACGGCCAATGAGATCAAAGACCGGACCCGACTGCCAACCCTCTTGCCCGACGAGCACAAGACGAACAATCGGATCCTCCCTGGCGACGATGTCAAAAGCTCTCACTAGGTTCTCAACATTCTTCCTTGGCTCGATAGTGCCGATATGCAGTACGATCTTGCCACGCTGCGACAATTCGCGGGCCTCGCTCAATGGATTTTCTTCCGCATGGGCTTCCTTTGGCATAAACCGGCGATGATCAACCCCGTGGTAAATCACGTGAACCTTTCTCAGGGCGCCGAAGTGCGACTCGAGGCGGGCCTTGGTAAAGCAACTTGGCACCACTATCGCGTCGGCATTTTCCACAGCGTAACGAATTGCTCGGGAAAAGTAATTGACCTTGAGGCGCTCATGCCACTCAGGATGCTCGATCATGGTTAAATCGTGAACTGTGGAAATTCTCAATCCGCGATATGCCCTTGGGATGGTGTAGTGGATGCCGTGATAAATACGGTCTCCCCTTGAATTGAGTCTCCGTGCCAGAATTTTCTGCTCCCATAGGATTCTAAAGGGTCTTCTATCAGGAGCCTTGAGAATTACCTTTTCAGCTGCTGAGCGCTCCCAAAAATTGACATCACTCGACTTTGAAATCAAGTCAAAACCAGTGGCAATTCTTCGGAGATTCGAAATCAGCTCGATGGCATACCGACCCGCGCCAGCTGGTCGTGGCGGGACACTTGACACGTCTATAACCAATCCGCGCTTAGGCATCACATCTGCTCCCAAAGTTTCATGTGATCTCTGGCAGAATTCGCCCAAGTCATATTCTTGACACGGTCCAAACCTTTAGCAATCAAGGCCTCGCGTCTATCCTGGTCCTTAACTAGTCTGGAAATGCCCTTTGCAATCGAATCCGTATCATTGGGATTCACCAGCTCAACACAGTGTGCTGCCGCAGGGATTGCCGAGGCAACTACGGGCAGGCCGTGCCACATTGCCTCCACAACCGGAAGTCCGAATCCCTCTTCAAAGGGAACATACACGAGAAATGCTGCAAGCTGATAAAGTGCAACAAGTATCCCCTCCGGGACATGGCCGAGATAGTGCACCCCAGGAGTTTGCTTGGTGTCCGTGCCCCATCCGCGCGCGCCCACGACCAACAATTCGGGACTGATCGGATTGGATTTCCTGCTCAGCTCGAACGCCCGTATCAGTCCGTCAAGATTCTTCCTGGGCTCCTGAGTTGAAACACTGAGAATAAATCGCCTGCCCACCCCCAATGACTTCAATAACTCCTGGCAGGCCTTGAAATCTGCATGACCAAGATGATCAGCCCCTGACTCGATGACCCAAATCCTCTCATCGTGAATTCCTTTTGACAAAAGAGCATCTCTGGTATGTTCGGATACCGTAACGACCGGAAAGTTGCCCCCGACGATTGATTTCAGCTTCCTGGTATGCCATGCGGCCCCGCGCTTGGTGAAGAAGTCGGGATGATTGACAAAGGCCAGGTCATGGACCGTGCAAACCCGCTGCTGGCCGCGTTTTGACACCGGAGGGATGAACATGGAAAAACTATGATAGATACCAGATTGTTGGCCAAGCAAAGGAAAATTGAAGTCGCTGAGCCGCATATATACAGAGTGGCGAAAAGGCAGATAACGGATAGGGATTCCAAATCTATCCAAAGTTTCGGGTGTCGTGGCCCTGGTCACGAGGATCTCCAATTCAATGCCGGGAAACTCGTTCCTGATCGTTGAAAGCCCACGCAAAAGTGCTGTGGTATGAGTACCGATACCACCAGGGATTTTGCTGCGCACTTGCTCTGCCATCAGAAACACCCGCTTTGTGGCAAATCGGCCCATTTCTATTTGCCACCTGCTAATGCATAAAGAGAAGCTAACCCATTCGCGCACTTATCCCAGGAAAATCTGCTTGCATGATCCAGCCCGGCACTCGCAAGCGTCGCAGCATCCGAAGCATTTGACACCACCTTCAGGATTCCACTTGCCAAGCCGTCGATGTCACCAGGCTCCACCAGGATCGCGCAATCTTGAGACAGGACCTCTCCCAGCGCGCCTGAATTTGTTGATACCACAGGAGTACCCAACGACATGGCCTCAAGAGGCGGGAAGCCAAAACCTTCGTATAACGAGGGATAGACGAAAACTTCCGCGTGCTTCAAAAGCCACTGGCGAGTTGGTTGGTCTACATATCCAAGTCGGATAATCCTTGACCTCGACTTCACTCGGGCGACTGCACTTGCGAGGCTTTGAGAACCCCATCCATCCTTTCCGGCTATAACAAGCAGCAGGTCGGGAATCTCTCCCGAAATCGCGTCAAACGCACGAACCAATAGAGGGAAATCCTTTCTCGGCTCAACTGTTCCGAGCGCCAGGATAAATTTCTTGCCGGCCAAGGGATGAACCTGGGCATTACTTAGATCCGCACCAGGGTCAATTCGTGGTATTCCGTGATGTATGGCCACAACCTTATCCGGATCGACGCGAAAATTTTCGATCACCTCTTCAGCCACGAACTGTGACGGCGTATGTACGAATGCCCCGCCGTCAATGGCCCTCTGAACCATCTTCGGAAAAACCAGGGTTGCCGAGTCGCACAACTCTGGGAACCGCACAGTGGTGAGGTCGTGCACCGTTACAACTTTCCCGGCATGCCTTGTTGGCGGAACCACAAAATTGGTTCCGTGCACGACATCTACCGTAGAGTCCCAAAATTCCAATTTCGGAAAATCAAACCTCTCCCACATGGCGTGAAGAGGCCTGGCAGGCAAAATCCAGTCGTTGAAGCCCGCGCCATCGGGGAGTTCTTTTTTGAGGAGGTACCGGTTGCGGAAACTTATCGCAAAGGCGTTTACCTCAAGCGAACTGATTCGGCTTAAAGCCTCCAAGGCGCCATAGCAAAACTCGCCGACACCCGTCCGCATGCCGAGAAGAGCGGTTGCCTCATATGCAATTTTCAATTGTCGCCGACTTCCAACTTAGAGTCCTCGCCATTCCATCTCAATGAGCATAGAGCCCGACCTGCTTTGCCTTGGACTAATAGGTCGCAGGGAAAACCCAATTCATAATCGACCCGTTGGGGAAGAGAAAATACTAAGGTTCCCTTTGTGATTGCAATACTTTCAGGAGGAGTCGGAGCCGCCAGATTCGCCCTCGGCATGAGACAGATAATTGACCCAACTGAGATAAGCATCATATCCAATGTAGGAGATGACGAGGTTCTACACGGTCTGCACATTTCTCCAGACATCGATACGGTCACCTACACGCTCGGCAACGCGATCAATCCTGATACCGGATGGGGACTTAAAAACGAGACCTGGCACGCCATGGATGCTCTGACAGACTATGGCGGCATAACCTGGTTCAGGCTTGGAGACCGGGACCTGGCGACGCACCTTTTCCGAACTCAGCTTCTAAGTGAAGGGAAAACGCTGACGCAGGTCACGGATAGGATTAGAAAGCGGTGGAAAGTCCAACCCAGGATCCTTCCTGTCACCGACGATGAATTGAGAACTGTCCTTTACTCCGTAATCGACGGAAGGGCGCAGCAACTCACCTTTCAGGAGTACTTCGTACGCTACGCGCATAAGCCGGCAGTCAGCCGAGTCATTTACGAACATTCCGCCGAAGCCAGGATGACTCCAAGTGTTATCCAGGCCCTGGAGAATGCAGAGGCGATCGTCATTGCACCGTCAAATCCAATACTGTCTATCGGACCGATTTTGGCGGTCCCTGGCGTATCTGAAATCCTCTCACGAAGGCGTGAAAGGGTGGTTGCCATCTCACCGATCGTTGCTGGCCAAGCAGTCAAAGGGCCGGCAGCGAAGCTTATGGCAGAGCTTGGCCTAAGACAATCCGCCTACGGGGTGGCAGAATACTATAAAGATATAATTTCAGCAATAGTCATCGATGACACCGACGCAGGCCTGGCAGACCAGATTCGCCTCCTGGGGATCAAAACGTTCCCAACCAATACCCTGATGACGAGTCCAGAGACCTCAAAGAACCTCGCTAGCGCAGCTTTGAGTATGATCAGCGGAGAGCCAGTTTGATTTCCATCTTCGCGCCGGCTGGCATCAGTGAAATTCGCGAGAATGACAACCTCGCGGAAATCATTCTCGCTACTTGCGAATTGGAGAATCTCGACGTTGTGGTTGTTACTTCGAAGATCGTCTCAAAGGCCGAAGGCCGTGTCGTCATGCTGGATAGCCAGGATGAAGCAGCATTTGAAAAGCTTGTGCTCTCAGAAGCCAAACGTGTTCTGAGAAAGCGCGGGAACCTTTTGATAACTGAAACGCATCACGGTTACATATGCGCCAATTCCGGAATAGACCAGTCGAATATCAAGAATGGCTATGCGGTGCTGCTACCGCGAGACCCTGATCTTTCAGCAAGGCGGATTCATCAGCAACTTGCCAACCGGACAGGTTTGAAACTCGGCGTAATAATTTCTGACACGTTCGGGAGAACCTGGAGAAAAGGCGTAACAGATATCGCGTTGGGCTGCGCAGGCATCGCGGCGCTTGTGGACCTTAGAGGTACTAAAGACAGCGGCGGCAGAACCCTCGTGGCAACCGAAGTTGCTATTGCCGACGAGATTGCGTCAGCCGCCGAACTTGCAAAACCCAAGGCCGCTGGCAGGCCAATAGTGATAGTAAGGGGTTTGGACGAAACCCACTTCAGACGCTCCTCAATCGCAAGCGAAATCATTAGGAATTATTCAGAGGATCTCTTTAGATAATCAGCCTTGGCTAGAAATCCAGTCGATGACCTGGCCAAGCCCATCGCTAAGGCTTACTTGAGGTTTCCATCCCAAAATCTCCCGTGCTTTCTTGTTGGAAAGACAAGACCGGCCCAACTCCCCCACCCGACCTGCAAGAAATTCGGGTTCAAGTGATGAGCCCACGATTTTGGCAATTTCCCAATAGAGCTCATTGACCGAGGTCTCCGTGGAACTCGAGATATTGACAACTTCGCCATCCCCTGCATGCAAAGCCTGGATAAACGCCTCAACAACGTCAGCCACGAAGATGAAGTCCCTGGTCTGGTTTCCGTCGCCAAAGATAACACATCGTTGGCGCGACCGGAGATTGCCGGCGAATATGGATACAACGCCCGATTCACCATGTGGATCCTGCCTGGGACCATACACATTGGCCAGGGCCAGTGCAACATATTCCAGACCATAAATGGCCCGGTACGCGCCGAGATAGTCGAGCACCGCTCTCTTGGAAACGCCATAGTTGGAGAGCGGCTGATGTTTGTTAACTTCGGTCAACGGAAATCGCGAAGGATCAGGCTCACCATATAGCGTGCCTCCACTTGCTGAATACAGGATCCGCTCGACCCCTGTTCTGCGTGAAGACTCGATGACATTTAAGCTTCCCAGGATATTCACCCTGGCATCGAACATTGGATCAGACATGGAGTGCCGCACCGCCGCCTGCGCCGCCAAATGAAAAACGTACCGCGGCTTTACCGCCTCCATCACATCGAGCAACTCTGCGCTTGTAATATCCTGGCGAACCATTGCGAATTGCGAGCCATATTTGGAAGCGCATTCAAGATTCGACATCGATCCAACGCTTAAATCATCAATCACCGTAACTCGAAAACCAACGTCAAGCAACCGATCCACCAGATTCGACCCAATAAACCCCGCGCCGCCTGTCACTACGACGGAATCATCACTCATGTGGGTACCCGTTGACCGGTTATGGTTGAACCTTCTTCAACGAGTGCCCGATGAGAGATTACGGAGCCATCCAAAATTGCCGCCCCAATAGGTATTATGGCATTTTGGCCGATAATTGAGTTGACAACTGTCGCTCCAGAATGGACCTTTGCACCCGGAAGGATTACCGACCTTTTGACACTTGCTCCATGGCCAATATGGGCATTATCTGAAATCACTGAAGCTTCGACCACCGAGCCAAGCGCGAGGTAAGCATTGTGCCCGATGTACGAGCAGGGCAGGATCTCTCCCTCGACGACTGAATGCGGACAACTCCAATTGCCTTTATCGTCCTGCTCAAATGAAATAGGGAGTGGCGAGGAAAACTTCCCTTCGACAATATCCAATGACACCTGCAGGAATGTCTTCGGGGTGCCCGCGTCGATCCAATAGCATCCGTATCCATTGGCATATAGCTCACCTTTTTCCACCAGCAACGGAAAGATTTCCTTCTCGATTGATACCCGCCTATTGCCCGCAATAAGATCCAGAACCGTAGGATCCAGCACATATGTCCCAGCATTGATATAGTTTGTAGGTGCCGCACCCGGCGGCGGCTTTTCAATGAATGCGGTCACTCTTCCATCATTATCTGTTGGAACCACCCCAAATGCGGAAGGATCAGTCACCGGAACTAATGCAATAGTTGCAAGTCCGCCTCTCTCCCGGTGTAGTTCAAGTAAATGATCAATCGGAATATCCGAAAGCACGTCTCCGTTTACAACGATCATCGTCTCGTCAATGCCTGACTCGTTGGCAGCAAAACGAATAGCACCCGCAGTATCCAAAGGCTCAGGCTCCACTGCATAAGTAAGTTTGACATCATGGATATATCCGTCCGGATAAGCCTCGAAAAAGACGTCCGGGCGGTAGCCAAGGGAGAGCACAACTTCAGTTACTCCGAAATAGGCCAAGCGGCTGACTACTCTTTCGAGCATGGAAATTCCTGCCACCTCAAGCATCTGCTTTGGCGTATCCAGAGTCAGGGGCCTAAGCCGAGTTCCTTCTCCGCCCACTAAAATTATTGCCTTCATTAGCTAAAACCCCTCAGAAGCCCAGTTGTATTTAGTTATCGAAGGTACACACGACTGTGATTGCATAGCTCATTTACCTGAGTCACCCGGCTGAAGTGGTGGTCGTCGAGGAACCTTTGGTTGTTGTAGTTGTTGAGTTCGATTTGCCAGGAACTGCCGTTGTGCTCGTGTTGGCCGGCGCCGCGGTAGTGGTGGTTGCTGAAACATTTGCCAACTGCGAAGTTGACGGCGGCTTGGGCAAGGACGTTCCTTTAGGCACCAATCCGATGGTAACGAGTTCATCATTACTCGAAATTACCACCTTAGAGGGGTCACCGGTATAGATTCTTGGTGTTGTGGCAAGTAACGAACTCCATACTGCTGTCTGCAGCTCGGTTGGCTTCCCGTTGCATGATGCCCCAACCTTGATCGTCTGCTTTGAGGAAACCGTTATAGACGAAGAGGTGAACTTGACATCTTTATAGCTATCAGCAAGCTTTCCGAGAGTTGCTCCCTTCCCCTCGTCTGCAGCGACTTTCGGAGACAAATTGATGATCCCGTTGCCAGAAGTCGAGAAGGAAGTCTTGGCCGATGCCGGCAGTGCGGGAAGGTTCGGCACAAACGTGGAGCAATCGTAGATTCCAAAGGCAAAATTCCAGTTGTCACCTATGACTGGATGCACAACCGGCTTCGAGACGGGATGCTGGAGCTCGTACCGGGAATAACCCACGAGAAATATCCCAATTATGCTGATTACCGCTAGAGCGCTGTAAAATCCCAATGGGATTTCGCCTCTTGAAGTTCGACCCCCGCCAGTTGCTGCGGCGCGAGCCACCTGTTTACCAATAGAACCCTTTGCCATGACGCATTTAGGCTAGCCCCAGTTTGGACTAACAAGTACGAATTTCCGCTACTTAGTTGGCTCCCCGCAAGGTTTTTTTGCTGCACTGCCTGTCTTTTCCAGCATTAATGAGATAAAAAACGATTCGCCAGCGTGTGGGACGCCATCGAAGACACGCCCCCGGAAGCCGCAAGCATGCGCGCACGCTCAAGCCTCATGATGAATTTG
>SCQM01000082.1 GCA_004298555.1 Actinomycetota bacterium
CTGAGTTTTGCAGCCTAAGAACGGTAGCCCGCAGCTACAAGGAACGCCATGATTTCGAAGAACCACTCAAATGACATAACCGACATCGTTACTGTCGAAAAAGCAGTTGATGAATTTTGCGACCTAATCAGATACATTGCAGCGCACGAAGGTAGGTCAACGGTGTGCGTTTGTACCAAACATGGCGACCATCGCGATCGAAGTCTCTCTCCCGAGATTCAGTTCATGAAGTTAGCCGTCTACAACTTGATAGTCGAAAGACACCTTAATGAGCTTCACAGTCGACCAACTCCAACCTGAACCAGTATCCGGCCACAACCCCCGCCTAGTGCAAAATAGTGGATCCAAAGCTGGTGCACCTAAACGCTGCTCCGCACGGGCATAGCATCAAGGTGGAGACAGGTACCGACTTGTTGTTCACCATCGAAAACCCATGCCAGAGGACAGACCAATTAAACATTCCAAAAGAAAGCATCGGGCCAGGCTATGGCTTGACAATAGTCCAGCTCTCAAAATCACCTGTTCGATTATCCCCGATAACGGAAAATAATTATACTACATGATTGCAGCCTACCATCGTGTAGCCTACAATCATGTTTGTTAATCGAGTAGAGGAACTATCAGCTTTGCGCAGGTGGTGGACAAGCGGAGAGCCACTTGGATTGGTGTATGGCAGGAGGCGTGTAGGTAAAACTTGGCTGATTTCAAAGTTTGCGTCTGAACATCACAAGGTAGTAATGCATACCGGAGGTGCCCGGTCGCTTGAACAAGAGTTGAAAATATTTTCGGCTGAAGTGGTAAGATCTGGCCTTGGCGGGGTTCGCGATCTCATAGCCCGACCGTTTGCCTCCTGGGATGATGCGTTCGATTCTCTAGCAAGCCTCGCACAGAATGACGCAATTTTGGTTGTGCTTGACGAATTTCCCGACCTTGTTTATTCAGACACGTCACTGGAAAGTATCCTGAGGGCACTCGTAGAGCGAATAGGACGCCCTTCGCCATTGCGAATACTGTTGTGCGGATCTGCAGTTAGAACGATGGGGTCATTATCCGAGGAGCGCAAGCCTCTCTTTGGACGGTTGGGATTGCGTCTATTAGTGCACCCTTTCCGACCGCACGAAGCTGCAGCGATGCTAAAGGGACTCAGGCCCGCCGACAGGGCGCTGGTCTGGGGATTACTAGGTGGGACACCGCTGTACCTTTCATGGTGGGACCAAACTCTCACAGTTAAGGAAAACCTTGCAGAGCTTGTCTGTAAACCTGGTGGCCGGTTGCAGTACGAGGGGCAATTGATTTTAGCTACTGAAGCCGACGGAGTAGGTCTTTCTGGTCCAGTGATGACCGCAATTGCCGGAGGACGCACAAGGTTTGGCGAAATCAAAGACTCGGTACGTACGGATCCGACAAGAATCCTTGAACGTCTGACTGAGCTGCGTTTAGTTGAACGAATCGTTCCCGTGACTGAAGACGGGAAAGTGTCACGCCGGGCTCGATACCGCATTGCCGATAATTTCCTTGCATTCTGGCTTGGAACGATTGATTTGTATAAAACAGAAATTGAAAGGGGTCTTGGCGAGACGATTCTACCAGTCATCTGTGCTTCTCTTGATGACTTTATGGGTGCTCGCTGGGAGGAATCTTTCCGCGATCACTTGCGGCACTTGGCCTCAAGCGGTGAATTTGGTGAAATCGTGGCAGTGGGTCGATTTTGGTCTGGAGGCAAAGACGAGATCGATGCTGTCTGTTTGGCCGGACGCAATCGGGAAGCAGTGCTCGTGGGTGAGGCGAAATGGGCACACAGGATCAATGCCCCTGCTACTGAATCCGCCTTGGCGAGAAAGTCCGCTTCATTGCCAAGGGTACGAGATCCGCTCCGGATCGCCATTTGTGCCAGAGATGCCATCGTAGGCGCAGCTCCCAAGACTCTGACATATACGGCAGCCGATATTTTTGACAGCTGAAATGATGCAGATCGCACAGATTGAGAAAAATTCCACGTAGTCCGCAGTTCATGCTATGAATCGCAAAACGCCGTCGACAGCATCTAAAATGAGCGATCTGTGGCTGCTCACATCGCACCTCTGGCTGCGCCAATCACATCTCCACTACAAGGCTGGCAAACACAAATCGTTAGGCAAGGAAATTTAACGGGCAGGTTATTGTCGACGAATGCCACCACATCTCTGCAGTCAGCTTCGAGGCCATTGCGCGTGAGGCGAACGCGCTGTACGTTCTTGGCCGTTCCGCTACGGTCACCAGAAAAGATAGACATCATCCCATCATCTTTATGCAGTTTGGCCCCGTGCGTCATCGTGTCGGCATCAGGAAACACGCGGCGGATCGACCTTTCGAACAAAAGGTCATCTTCGGCCATACGAATTTTCAACTTGATCGCTAAAGCCCGGACGAAAGACCAAAGATCCAGGAACTCTATGCGGGCCTGTCCCAGAATACGGAACGCAATTCTTTGATAATCGAGGACGTCCTCTCAGCACTCAGATCAGGTAGGTCGCCAGTCGTCAAACGGAACGCAAAGATCATCTAGATTTGCTAGCTAATCGGCTTTCGGAACATGCAAAAAATGTCATTGTACTTCGTGGAGGTATGACAACAACA
>SCQM01000083.1 GCA_004298555.1 Actinomycetota bacterium
TGGCATTCCAACTTGGTTGATCGTCGGCGTCGCAGCTGTCATCGCCGCAATTGTGCTTCGCCTGGGTTGGCTAGCGCTGAAGATGACCAGGTTACGTCGCAAGGCCAGAGCGGCTAAGAAGGACCTCGAGACAGCGCAAGACAAGGCTAGCGAAGACAAGCCAACCGAGTCCACTGATCCTGACCCAACGACTTGGTTCTAGATATGTCAGAAGTTAAGACGGCTCCAGGATCTCTGCCTATTCCAGAAAAACGGCCCCACAAATCCGGACTGGTTGGGTCGCTCTTTCGTGGATCAATCGGGAAATCACAAATCGAGCCAAACATTACTACACCCACCAAAGAGAGAGCTAATCCAAACACATGGTGGTTAGGGTTAGGAGGCATAGCTGCCGTGACCCTAGTTATTCAGGTTTCGATGGTGGGCTGGGCTTGGAGACACAATCTAATCTATGGTTTCGGCGACTCCTTGTCGCACATGACCATTTCCAGACGAATCTGGGACTCCCCCAACCCGGGGCTATCACAACTGGGAACAAACTGGCTTCCGCTTCCTCACCTTTTGTTTGCTATCTCCACCTTGTGGATATGGGGGTGGCGAACAGGCTTGGGAGGCTCAATAATCACGATCGCTTGCGCGGTAGTCACTTCCGGATCGCTGTATCGAATCGGTCAACGTACAGGCTTGGGAAATGCTGGCGGCTGGGTGGCTGCTATGATAGTAGCCACCAATCCGTCATGGTCGTATGTGAGTTCGGTTCCTTTGACCGAACCTTTTACTGTTGCGGCAACGAGTCTTGCCACTGCCGGTTTGATTCGATGGGGCACCTCTGAGAGAGCCTATTCAACGGGGCTTACGGCGCTGTTTTGCGGACTGCCGACCGCTGCAGCCATGCTCACTCGCTATGAGGCATGGGGCTTTGCCGCTCTTGCCGGTGTTGCAGTCCTCTGGGTGAGCTGGCGACGCTTTGGATGGGGACACATTATGCGACGCCAGCTATTCGCTTTCGCAGTATTGCCTGCCCTCGCCGTATTTTGGTGGTTAATATTCAACTGGTCGGTTTTCGGCGATCCACTCGCCTTTGAACACGGACCGTACTCTTCGAAAACACTCGTGGCTCCTCTTGGGTCATTGGGTCTCATGTACGGGAAAGGAAATTTGCCAGCTTCCTTCGCTTTGTATGGCAAGAATGTCCTCGATATTGCTGGGTCTGTGACCGTTGTAGTAGCTTTTATCGGTTTAGCGGTGACATTCCTTCAATGGCGTGGGCTTCGACAGGAGCTGTGGCTGTGTCTGGCTGGGGTTGGAATATTTGTGGTGGCAAGCATCTGGCAGGGTCAGGTGTTTATCCGGCTTCCCCGGATGATCCCACCTGGAGTATTTAATACACGATTCGGTGTCGAGTCGCTTCCCTTCCTCGCGGTTGCTGCAGCTCAGACTCTCCGACTTACCCAGTTGAAGTTCCCGCATTTGGACATAGCGACTCTTCGACGGGCTCTTGCACTGCTCATGGTTATCGTTTTCAGTGGAGGATGGGCGATTGGATTAATTGATGGAACGATCCCCGGAACTACTCTGACAGTCCTCGAGGCTAAATCTGACGCTAGTGCAGGTGCAGACCAACGATTGGTGGGTAAATGGCTTCACCAAAACGCTGAGAGCGGGTATATACTTCTCGACGATACCGTGCTTCCGGTTCTACCGCTTATCGGATTCGATTTCCACCGAGTCATATTCACGTCCTCTGGTCCAATTTGGTTACGCCTCCTATCTCGCCCTAGGCTGGCAACCTGGGTGGCAGTTGAGGTTGGCAATTCCTCCGATGTGGTTTGGACCACCCTGCAGCGAGAGGGCGTATTTGGTACAGTCTTTTTTCCCGTCGCGGCTTTTGGGAGCTACGTAATTTATAAACAGGAGCCGGCACCTCAACAGCTGCCGCCTGATCATCTTATTCCAAAGACCATATCGGGGATGGTTCAATGACCGCTTCGAAACGACCTACCCGCAACCGGCACGGGAAGATTAGGCCTCAGGCTGTTGCGGGATCGATTACTAAACAAACTGAAGAGCCTCTGTTGAACTCTTTGCTTGAAGATCGCATTCTCACACATGAAGACCTGGATCAAATCCGCGAGCTGCACCGAATTGAAAATGGATGGGTTGGTCGGGTGCTTTTGAACCACGGGTTCTGCTCTCGTCTGGAATTGTATAAGCACTGGGCGTCTTGTCTTAGGCGTCCTTTCGTAGATCTGATTGCCAATCCTCCCGATTATTCCCTATTCCGTGATCTCGATCCTTCGGTCATGCTTGACGAGCGGTGGGTTCCATGGCGCATAAGTGACGGCAAATATGGCA
Organism: Actinomycetota bacterium; assembly: GCA_004298555.1. Classification (GTDB taxonomy): domain Bacteria; phylum Actinomycetota; class Acidimicrobiia; order Acidimicrobiales; family Acidimicrobiaceae; genus SCQM01. The sequence continues at coordinate 2,356 of SCQM01000083.1, forward strand.
GGACTCTTATAGTTGCAAGTGCCAATCCTGATATCCGGCTACTGGACATTGCGAAAGAGGCATTCGGCATTGGCAGCGTTGCTTATATCTTCACCACTGACTGGGATATTTTACAAGCAGTATCTACGGGCGCAGGAAAGACTGTGGCGCATATCGCCGGTGAAGATCTGGCTGAGAATCAGCCGCATCTCTCTGCCAGCCGTGGTCCTAGCTGGCATCAGTGGCTCGTCCTAGCATCTATAGGCGCAGGGATGCCGGCGCTAATGTATTGGAACCGCTTCGTAGGTCTAGATGTGCTTCTGACCATATTAAACGTATACTTTGACGCCAGTATTGCCACGAAACTGGTTTTCAGTTTGGTGGGAGCTCGTGAGGTGCGCAAGGAAGAAGAAAAAAGGCTAAGAAAGCTTATCGAGGGAGACGGCACCGTTCGGCGTCGGGTGGCTGATTCGCACCTTCCTATGTATACCGTGCTCGTACCCTGCTACCGCGAGGCGAACGTTATCCCAATTATTCTACGAAATATTGAAAAGCTTGACTATCCTCGATCGAAGATCCAGGTACTGCTCCTGCTTGAAGAGGATGATGTCGAGACGATCGAGGCGGCAAAGGCCACCGAGGTACCGGATTACATGAGAATCGTGGTTGTTCCAGACGGCAAACCAAGAACCAAAGCCCGTGCTTGCAATGTGGGCTTGAGCCTTGCCAGGGGAGAGTTACTGGTAATTTACGACGCAGAGGACCGTCCAGAACCGGCGCAACTCCGCGATGTCGTTGACCGCTTCGATGAGCTCGGCCCCGAGTTCGTTTGCCTCCAGGCCCGACTCAACTACTTCAACACAAATCAGAATTTTCTTACACGGATGTTCACTCTTGAGTATTCGCTCTGGTTTGACTATCTGCTGCTTGGAGTCGACAAACTTGGGCTCCCTATGCCTCTGGGAGGAACGTCAAACCATTTTCGGACGCAGGCTCTTCGGGAACTTGGCGGATGGGATCCATACAACGTCACCGAGGATGCTGACCTTGGCATACGTTCGATGGCTCTTGGTTACAAGGTTGGAACCATCGAATCAACTACCTGGGAAGAGGCCTGTCCAGAAGTGAAGGCGTGGATTCGCCAAAGAACACGTTGGATCAAGGGCTACATGACGACGACAGTCGTGCACACCCGCTCCTTTAGACAGCTGAAAAAGACAACCGGATGGCGAGGTATCACCAGCCTCATCCTGTTCATCGGAGGTACACCTGCCACTTTCCTAATTAACCCAATCGTGTTGGCATGGGGTCTCTATGGAGTTTTCGGCCTTCCGCTGCCAAATTTCCATCTAGTAGGGCCGATAACGGCCCTCAATACTTTCAGCCTGATATGCGGCAACTCAGTCATGATCGCTCTCAGTATCATGTCCGTTCGTCGGCGTCGACAGTGGTCGTTGGTGGGATACGCGTTTTTAAATCCCGTCTACTGGTTGCTCCACTCTACAGCGGCGTGGCGAGCTCTGACACAGCTGATTCGAAAACCATCGGAGTGGGAAAAGACACCCCACGGACTGTCTGATCTGGACGAAAAAAAGGAGCAGGACATTTTGCGACAACAAATTTAGGTGTTTAGAAATCTGAAATCCGGCATGGGGATGGTTTACCAAGGGAACCATCGACTTCACATTCTGACTTGCTCTATGAAATCGAGTAAGGAGTAGGGAGACATAGTTTTATTGAGGTAGTCAGCTAATTCCTTCGCGACGGGTTCAATCTTAGGAGTAAAACGGTTGCGAACTACAGCAGCTTGTCTCCTTTTCAAACATGGGGGACTGAGCTATTGGTTGTGCGGGGGAAATATATTGCTTTGACGTGATGATGCTTAATTGCATCTTGGTCGACACTCCCACGGCGCTATCCAGCCTTAGCCCAGGAAAGTACGACTTTTTGCCAGGGCAGTGTCTCAATTCACAATTCCTATTTTATAAGGGGGATTAATCTATTCGTGAACCCGTCTCAGTGATAAAACTTGAGGGAAGACATGAGCAGGCAAAAAGGACACAAACCATCAGAGGTGGTTATAGGTGGTGATGATCGGGAGTTTCTTGAATCTTTAACCAGAAGATCGATTTTTCCTCAAGCAAGTCGGGCTATAAAATGTCCTATTTTTCACTGTCTTTCGCTATGTTTCTCCTCCCAGTGTCTTCATTGTTGATATTCAATAGGTAGCTCATGTCCTGGAATTTCGCTGAAGCGTATTTAACGTCTGAGTAAATCGGGACATATTGGAATCACTTGATTGGGCAGCTGAACCCATTTATGCCTGATCGGTTGGGCCGTATAGCCGAGCAGGTGCTAAGTGGTGACAAATGCGATATCGGGTTATTACGATCTATTTTTATGTGTAGCGTTTGACGATCCCAATTTTTTGAAATATACCATCCCGTAATTTCGGGACAGCTGTACTAATCTTGCCTAATGAGAAGCTCTAACAGCCTGCGGCCTTTAGCTC
>SCQM01000084.1 GCA_004298555.1 Actinomycetota bacterium
GGAAATCGTTGAGATTACCCCGGTAGCTCCCGGCCAATTTTCAATGTACGTCTGCGGACCTACGGTATATGACCTAGCCCATCTAGGGCATGGTCGGTATGCCTTGGTCTTCGACGTGCTCCGCAGATATTTAGAATGGCGTGGCCTTAAAGTCAGGCACGTCTCGAACATTACGGATGTTGATGACAAGATTTTAGAGAGGGCGGAGGCTGAAAACCGTTCTCCTGCCGAGGTTGCATCGGAATTTGAAGAAAAATGGTTTTCAACCATGGACAAATTGGGGGTGCTCAAACCTCATCTCATTCCACATGCTACCGAGTACATACGTCAGATGATCAGCCTAATTGAGTCTTTGTTCAAGGCGGATGCTGCCTATGTCGGCGAGGATGGAATTTATTTTGATTCGAGCAAAGTGCCTGATTATGGTTTGCTGGCACGTCAGAGCCTGGATTCCCTAAAGGCCGGCGCAAGAATTGCCGAGAAGGAGTTCAAGCGTTCATCGGTGGATTTTGTTCTGTGGAAGTTTTCCGAAGGCTCCTCCTGGGGTTGGGAATCCCCGTGGGGTAAGGGGAGACCTGGATGGCATACAGAGTGCGTGGTCATGTCGGTGGATCTTTTGGGCGAGGAGTTTGATCTGCACGGGGGAGGACTCGATTTGTCTTTTCCTCATCACGAAAATGAGCGTGCACAGGCAGAAGTGATGCATTACAAGTTTTCACGACACTGGATTCATAACGGCTTCGTTATGGTGGGAAGTGAAAAGATGTCAAAATCTTTGGGAAATTTCACCACTCTCGATGAGCTTCTAGAAAGTACAGATCCCAGAGCCTATCGTTTGCTGGTGGTCCAGTCTCACTATCGTTCACCGCTTGAGGTGAACCCACAGACGGTATCCGAGGCCTCGAGAGCCCTGGCGCGCCTTGATGCCACCAGGCAGCGAGTAGCTGAAACCGGCATTGATATGGCCGGGAGGGAACTGGATCGAACCGAGCTGGCTGCATTCACCGATGCAATGGACAACGATCTTGATACTCCGGCTGCTACGGCAAGACTGTTTGAACTGAGATCACGGATCAACCAATTGCTGGACGAGGGGCAACTGGAGGAGGCGGCTGGATCCTGCGCGACGATGGAGCACCTTTTGGGAGTTCTTGGGCTTTACCTAAGGGATAGCACGGATTCAGAGATACCTGCTGAAATCCAAGAGCTGCTTGATGGCAGGGATGCGGCACGCAGAGAAAAGAACTACCTACTGTCGGACCGCATCAGGCAAGACATTTTTGCCCTCGGCTATTCAGTTGAAGACACTCCTGTCGGTCAGAAGGTGAAAAAAATCCCAAAAAGGCCGGAGTAGCATTTGTCACCTTGAGTAAATTCCTTAAGGTATTAACATTAATGCAAAGTTGGTTTTTAACACAGTTTTACCAGTTTTTATGATGAACATTTGTGTTGGTGGCAATGCTCGATCTAATGACAACTTGCACCTACCAGCTGGAGCGTTGTGGCGGGGAATCGACGCCTATCGGTCTAATTACTGTCTTTGGTTAATATTTTAAAAAATAAGTGTGGCTAACAGTAATGTTCGGGTGCTATCGTGAGAAATTAAGAAGGGGTAGCCGACCCATCTGAACGTTGTCTGTGAAAGACTTTTTTCGTGTGAATTTGGAAATTCCCTTCTTGCTAGTAGTTGCTTTTTTAGAAGGGAGATCGCCACAGTGGCGACCGGTACTGTAAAGTGGTTCAACTCAGAGAAGGGCTTCGGCTTCATCTCTCAGGATAATGGTGCAGACGTATTTGTTCACTTTAGTGCTATTCAAATGAATGGTTACAGAGTTTTGGAAGAGGGACAGGTTGTAGAGTTTGAGGTCCAAGAGGGTCCCAAAGGTCTTCAGGCTGTCGACGTTCGAGTTTCATAACCTTCACGTTTTCCTAAAATCTTTCGGCAAACCCGTACGTGTTGAACTAAGAACGCAATGTTCTTAGTTCAACCATTTAATTGACCTGTTAGTTACCGACTAGTAAGATAGTTGAGGCGTTTAGGTCGAGAGGAAGTTTGTCGTGGGAGATTTTTCGCTTCAGATAAATGAGGATCAGCTAAGTATCCAGAAGTGGGTACACGAGTTTGCAGAAAAGATCATTCGTCCTGCAGCAGCAGAGTGGGATGAACGCGAGGAAACCCCATGGCCGATAATTCAAGAGGCCGCCAAAGTCGGTTTATATTCTTTTGACTTCATTGCCAATGGATACGCTGACAAGACCGGTCTTACTCTGGCGCTTGTTAATGAAGAGATGGCCTGGGGCGATGCGGGAATAAATTTGGCAGTCTTTGGCTCCATACTTGCCGTTGTGGGCATAATGGCGAACGGAACAGATGAGCAGATTGGCGAGTGGATTCCCCAGTGCTTTGGAACTGCCGATAAGCCTCAGCTGGCCGCTTTTGCAGTCAGTGAGGCCGATGCCGGGTCCGATGTTTCGTCTCTGCGCACCAAGGCGGTATATGATGCGGCTTCCGACACCTGGACTTTGGATGGAACCAAGACCTGGATTACAAACGGTGGAATCGCCGATGTTCATGTCGTGGTAGCGAGCGTTGATCCCTCCCTTGGCGCACGAGGCCAGGCATCATTTGTCATCGGACCAGGAACAGCGGGACTTTCGCAGGGCCAGAAGTTCAAGAAGCTTGGAATCAGGGCGTCCCACACCGCTGAAGTGGTTCTGGACAATTGCAAGTTGCCTGGTTCTGCTCTGCTAGGCGGCAAAGAGGCGCTTGACGAAAGACTGGCAAGGGCCAGAGAAGGCAAGAGGTCGCAGACCCAGGCGGCAATGGCCACTTTCGAGGCTTCACGGCCGATGGTGGGAGCTCAGGCGCTTGGTATTGCGCGTGCCGCTTACGAGTTTGCGCTTGACTACGCCAAACAAAGATCACAGTTCGGTCGGCCGATCATTGAAAACCAGGCAATTGCATTCAAGCTTGCCGACATGGCGGTCAAGATCGACGCGTCAAGGCTTCTTGTACACCGGGCGGCCTGGATGGCAGCTAATAAGATTCCGTTCGATGCCGCTCAGGGATCGATGTCAAAGCTTTATGCTGGCGAGACCGCGGTGAGAGTTACCGAAGATGCGATACAGATACTTGGCGGCTACGGGTACGTGCGCGAATATCCGGTCCAGCGTTGGTACCGGGATGCCAAGATCTACACGATTTTCGAAGGAACATCTGAAATACAGAGGTTGATTATCGCTCGGGCCATTTCCAAGGTTCACATTCGCTGAGATAGCCCGGACCCGTCGCGCCTTATTCTGCGAAGTCCTCCCCATGCAAGATCGGTGACACGGCCGGCCCATAGATGCGCGTCACTTTCCTCATATGAGATTGGTTCATGTTGCGGGTGCGAATTTGGATCCAATGTAGCTAGCCATCTTCTGACCGTTCCCTCTGCCAGCGAAATAACGCCGAGTGCTAGAAATGATCGATGCGCCTCGTGAAGGTCAGCTTCAATCTTTGACGAAACAAGATCGGCGATTTCGCTTTCGATTTTCGCGATGGCATCTCTGAATTCAGGGTCCCTGCGAGGCCCAGATCCGAACAGGAGTTCGTAACCGGCGCGCGATTCACATGCAAAGCGGAAGTACGCTTCAACGCCCAAGGCGACACGCTGATGCGGGCTCTCCGCTTTTTCGGTGGCATCACGAATGCTGTTGCATAGCTCATCTCCAACCTCATTGATCAAATCCGAATAGAGCTGCCGCTTCGAAGAGAAGTGCCTGTAAATGACCGGCTTGGTGACACCAGCGGCCGCACAGATTTCGTCCATTGACGTCGCGTGGTAGCCGTTCCTGGAAAAGCATTGGAGGGCGTGGTGAATGAGTATTTTTCTTCGTTCCGGTGCTGGGAGTCGAGACTGGGAAATTGAGGTCCTGGGCTTATTGACTTCCTTTGACCGACTCGCCCGCGGAATTGTAGCCATGCGTGGATCTTTCTGAAGCTTCACTAAATTCGTTTAGGGTTCTCTTCACTTAGGTTCGCACCGAATGATTCGAGGTCTGCGTTAGAAGGTTACCACGGATTCGCGGCGTTTTGACTGCCATGGTTAACACTCGGCCACCTGATCTGTATGATTGCAAGATGGCCATTTAGCATACGATTCATGCAGGCTAATTAGGGTTATGATAAGTGGTCAATCAAGCCTTGATCATAAAATGCAAAAGGTGGGGAGTCGTGACGAATAAACGGGCACTAATAACTGGGATAACCGGGCAGGATGGCTCGTACCTGGCTGAGTTTTTGCTTTCCAAGGGTTACGAGGTCTTTGGCATGATTCGCCGTTCGTCGACAGTGAATTTCGAGCGGATAGCACATATACAGAACAGGATCTCATTGGTAACTGGCGATCTGCTGGATGAAGTCTCCATGATCAATGTGCTCAGGCAGAGCAGGCCTCAGGAAGTTTATAATCTAGCTGCGCAGTCGTTCGTTCAAACCTCCTGGTCACAGCCGGTGTTCACTGGCGAAACGACTGCTCTTGGCGTGACCCGGCTTCTCGACGCAATCCGGATCGTCGATCCCGAGATCAGGTTTTATCAGGCTTCCTCTTCAGAAATGTTCGGACGGGTCCTGGAGGTGCCACAAAATGAAAAGACTCCTTTTTATCCCAGAAGTCCCTATGGAGTAGCAAAGGTTTACGGTCACTGGATAACGGTGAACTATCGAGAGAGTCACGGAGTGCACGCCATCTCGGGAATACTGTTCAATCACGAATCGCCCAGGCGCGGTTTGGAGTTCGTCACACGAAAGATCTCAAATGGGGTGGCGAGAATAAAGCTTGGCCTTGACGAAACTCTTGCTCTTGGCAATCTGGAAGCTCAGAGAGACTGGGGATTCGCGGGAGACTATGTAAAGGCAATGTGGATGATGCTACAGCAGGACACTGCCGAAGATTTTGTAATTGCAACTGGGACGACCCATTCGGTTCGTGAGTTTTGCGAGGTGGCATTTTCGGCGGTTGGGCTTGACTGGAACAATTACGTGGTCGTCAATGAGGCTTTCATGCGCCCTGCTGAAGTTGACTTCCTCGTGGGCGATGCGA
>SCQM01000085.1 GCA_004298555.1 Actinomycetota bacterium
ATGTTGTTTTCCAAGTCTTGCATATGCTGCTTTGGTGGAGTTGATCTCCTCGAGTGCAGCCTTTAGGGTCATGCCGAGTGGCTTTACGTGGCACTCGAGCATCCTCATGACACAAAGCGCCAGCATGCAGATGACCACATGGGCCTCGATGCGCCTCTGCCTGTAGTGAAAAGCCGGCCTGATCCGCAAATCCGTCTTGCTCATGCGGAATGACTGCTCCACTTTGTAGAGTTCCCCGTAGTGGGAGATGACATCCTCTGGACTCAGCTCTGGGTTGTTGGTGACGTATCCCTTTATCCCGTCCCACCTTGAAGCAGCAGCAACCGCGTCAAAGTCGATCGAGGGTTTTTCTCTGATCGTGAAATCCAGGTACTGGTGCTTTCTTATCGCTTGATTCTTTCTTATGAGACCCTCAAGACGAGCAACGGAGCGCTCGCGTTGTGATGTTGCTCTTTTGGCCCTTGTCTCCGAGTAGGAGATTATGATCCGCCTTTTCTTGTGAAATACCTCCTCTATGTTGGCTCTGGTGAAATCAAGGGAGGTTATCTCATCCTGCAATGGCTTGGGGAGCGATTTCAGCCTCGCTCCGACGATATAGAACAGGCCCCTTTCCTCTAGAGCGGAAAGGTTCTTCTCGCTCAGCATTCCGGCGTCGCCAACTACTGTCAATGATCTCTGGCCAAGCGCTCTGAGTGTTTCGTCTATGCCATCTACTAGCGTCGATCCCTCATAGGTGTTACCGGGATACAGACGATATGTCACGGGCATGCCCAAAGAGTTGACTGCTAGTCCGAGTACGATTTGGGGAAGGTCCTCGCGCATGTCCTTGGAGTATCCTCGTTTACGGAACCCGGGCTGATCGCCCATGTCTTCATCTTCGCTGTCAGTCTCAAAATAAAGCGTGGTGACATCGTAAAGCAGCAGCTCAAATGAACCTGGGTAGGCCTGGGTCAAGTGACTTCTGATCGAGGCGAGCACGCCGTCTTGGCCTTTGGCCAGTGTGTCCATGAAGCGATATATCTGGTCCAGCTCCACTGATGTGCCAAATGACCGCTTTATGAATCTGGCGGTCCTCATCTTGGATTGAGGCAGAAGGATCCTTGAGATCACCAAAAGACGCAGGAGCGGGAGGTTGGGCCCTTTTATTTGGAGCCGATCGAAGAAGTGTCCGAGGACAAGCTCTGCCGCCTCGTGGTACTCGCCGGTCACCCTAAGGCCACTTCGATTCCCCATGTCTCCAAATTCAAGATTAAACTGGCCTGGCCTTTCAAGCTGGAACAGCATCTCCTGGGCCTTTTGCATCAGAACAGCCAGATCGAGATCTGACCTAGCGGTACCGACATGACGGATCAGCTTCTTCTTCCACACTCCATCTGTCAGCTCTTTATCCATTATCCGTACCCGGATAGTTGAAAGATATTTGGACTTTTCGATGAACACGAAACCGATGGTACCCTAGGTGACCATTGGTCACCTAGAACCAGGAGAAAGAATCAGTAAACGTGCAGGTAGAACGTCTATGGGATTAGCCCCATGGCCCAAAAAGCTGCTTTTTTTGTGAATGGTGCGGAAGTAGGGCCTTCTTGACGTCCTCCCCTCCCTGACCGGAGTCGTTTGCCCTACAGATTGATCGACTACCTGATGGCAACCTTGACCTTACCGGGGGCTATTGACCTAACCCCCGGTTTAATCTCACTTTTACTCTTGGCTGGCGGTGAATATTGAGCCTACCCTGACTCCGAGTCCGGTGCCCAACTCATATCCGCGCTCCGCATGCAGCGCGAGATCCAAACCAAGTGTCTCTTCGCTATCGGTAATTCGCATACCCATGGTCTTGTGAATTATCGTTGCGATCAGCCAAGTAACCGTAAATCCGTAGACAATCGTTGCCAGCACCGCGACCGCCTGATGCCAGAGAAGCGTAAGATTTCCTCCCAGCAAAATGCCATTTACCCCATTTATGGCCTTGGAGCCGAAAAGACCAATCAAAAGCGTTCCGACTATCCCGCCGACAAGGTGGATTCCGCCCACATCAAGAGAGTCATCGAGCCTGAATCTGAATTTCAGGTGCACCGCCGATTCACAAGCAAAGCCGGCAGCGGCACCTATGATCAGAGCTCCCCAAACGTTGACGAATCCGCATGCTGGAGTAATGGCAACAAGGCCAGCAACAGCCCCTGAGACGGCGCCCAAAGTCGTCGATTTCCCAGTCCGGATCTTTTCACCGACAATCCAGGCCAAAAGTGCCGCTGCACCTGCTGTATTTGTATTGATGAATGCATTGGCCGATAAAATGTTCGCACCGAGTGCAGATCCGGCGTTAAAGCCGAACCATCCGAACCAGAGGATTCCGGCCCCTACCAGAGCGAGCGGCACGTTGTGCGGCATCATAGAATCTTTGGGCCATCCGCGCCTGCGCCCCACAACCAACGCGACAGCGATGCCGGCAATCCCACAGTTCATTTCGACTACTGATCCACCGGCAAAATCCTCCACTCCCATTTTTGCCATCCAACCGTTCGGCGAAAATACCCAGTGGGCAATCGGGGCATATACAAGTATCGACCAGGCAATTATGAAAACTATGAAAGCGCTCAGCTTCAGGCGGTCTGCAGTTGATCCCGTGATAATTGCCGGTGTGATTATTGCAAACATCATCTGAAAGATCACGAACACGATAGGCGGAATTGTTTGTGCTTTGACTCCTGTGAATCCAGCAATCGGCTGGTTGATGTGAGCAAGACCAAAATTGTGCAGCGTTCCGATTATCCCGAAACCTCCCCAATCGGGGCCAAAGGCGAGGCTGTAGGTCACGAAGACCCAAATTATGCTCACGATCGCCATTGTGATGTAATTCTGCATCAGTATGCCAAGAACGTTCTTTGACCTGACCATTCCTCCATAAAAGAACGCCAGTCCCGGTGTCATAAAAAGCACCAAAGCACTGCTCATCAGGACCCAAGCCGTATCTCCGCTGTTGAAATGCATAGCCACACCTTTCCGGAACATAGACCTGTACCGGCCTTTACTCGTCCTCTTTCACTAGCCGGAGTGCCGTCAAATTCCTATTCGAAATGATCTTCAAGGACGCCCGACCCCTGTTGATCGAAATGGAACCTGATACAGTCAAGAAAACTGGAGTAATGCCATCGGCACACTTTATTAGCGCAACTCGCTGGGCTCATCCAGAAGCGCTCAGCTGCCTGCGAAGAATTAACATTCGCGAAACAATTCCGGCAATAAAAACGATTGCCCGATAATGGCTCTGTCATACCTGTCCTGAGCAAAATGCAGGGACCTTGCCCACCGCCGCTATCAGTTCAACTAGACGCGCCTGATTGATGTAAGGTTGTGGAGCATTGGAAAGGTTCCGCCATGTCGTCAGTCAACACCGCTGCCACCAAACCTAAATACCGGGGAGTGTCTCACCAAGCGGCTTTCTGGATATCGCTGGCGCTGGGAGTAGCACTGATGGCTGGCGCCAAAGGGGACCAGGCCCGCATCGCGGTCGGCATCTATTCGGTTTGCCTTTCGGCCATGTTCGGAGTAAGTGCCGCCTTTCATCGCCACACCTGGTCGACCGTGGCAAGGCTGCGAATGCGGCGGTTGGATCATTCAATGATATTTGCTGCTGTAGCCGGCACATACACGCCAATTGCGCTTCTGGCGCTTCACGGGGAAGTCCAGGCTTTCATATTGTGGCTGGCATGGCTGGGTGCCCTAGCCGGTATAATTCTGCAACTTGCCTGGATACGAGCACCAAAGTGGCTGAACGCAGTAGTTTATGTAGCCCTAGGTTGGGCAGCAATACTGGTGCTGCCTGAGCTTTACCACTCATCGGGAATCGCGGCTTTGAGCTTGCTTCTAATCGGTGGCGCTTTATACACCATTGGCGCTATTGTCTACGCACTGCGCAGGCCTGATCCAAATCCGGAGATATTCGGCTATCACGAAGTGTTTCATGCACTAGTAATAGCCGCAGCGTTGTGCCATTGGGTCGTCATTGCATTTCTGATATAAAGCTTTTGCAAGCCTGAGAAAGCTCCAGTGCAAACGATGGAGCATAACCTAGTTTTCAGATCACTAACCCATTTCCGATGGCTCGCTTGCCACTTGTAAAAGTCATTTCCGAAGAGTATCCTGACAATCAGAGTCTCAAAAAAGGAGGCTCGTAGCAGGGTGCTTGTGCCGTGGCGGACATAGGCCTTGGCCTGAATCCTGGCCTATCGTCATTCCACTGCGGACAGGATCTCTGCAGCCCTCATCAATGGTTGTTAGGACCAACAAACCTAGAGGTTGTGTCATGAAAAAGAGCACGAAGCCGGTATTCCTTTATCTGCCCTTTCATTTTGCAGCGGCTGCTTTCACGTGGTACGACATCGACCACCGACCCGCGGAGCGAATTCGGGGCCGCAAGCGCGTATGGAAAATAGCCAGTCCTGTCAACACGTTGGGCACAGTCGGTTACTGGCTCTTTGGCCGGACCTGACTACGGGAAACCTTTCCTCCCTTGCCGCAAGCGGTTTCTGCGCAGATGCGCAATCACGGAACTTTGTGCGGAACACCGGCATCATCTGATGAGATTGGTGGGCAGGCTGCAAGGCGGCGTGCAGTCATTTCCAGCATTGATGAGGGGCTCTACCCAGCTTGTGCCCACGGTGAAGAGCGGAATCCGTTGGTTCCGCTTACGCAATGTCGCCAGCCTGCAACAGGCCCAAAATCATGATGTGCCGTCATCAGGATTCTTTTGTCGACGATTTGGCATCTATGATATCCTGCAACTTCTTCGTAACCGCTAAGAGCAAGTGCCCAAAGGCTACTTGTCATTATCTTCGGGTCTGAAACCAACTCAAGTCTGCTGATTCCGAAAACGCCAAAAGGAGCCGCCCATGCCCAATGACAAAGAATCAGGTACCGGCATCTCGTCGCAGGACATATCGATCTCTGACCAGATAGATGCCATTATCAATGAACCCGGCGATTGGCGGGGCGAGACCTTGTCTCAGCTGCGGGCTTTTATAAAGATGGCCGATCCCAGTGTTGTCGAAGAAGTGAAGTGGAAAAAACTAAGCAAGCCGTCAGGAGTCCCCGTATGGTCTCACAATGGAATACTCTGCGTAGCAGATACGCTCAAAAGCGCCGTGAGGCTGACGTTCCCTCAAGGTGCCCAGATCAATGATCCAAATAAGCTGTTCAACGCTCGTCTAGATGGCAACACCGTTCGTGCAATAGATTTCCATGATGGCGACACTGTAGATTACGCTGCGCTGGAAGGGCTCATTCTTGAAGCCGTGGCCATCAACACATCGAAAGTCATGTGCAAACGATAATGCCACATGGCCGATGAGCCGGCAACCGCTTAAAACGCGATGTTTTCGTACCTTTAGAACGGACATGTAGCGCTGAAGCCGATCCGACATACCGCTTTGGAAGCAGGAGCCGGTAACCACTCGCTGGAAGATTCGCATCCTGATGATGGCAGTGGATCGAGGTGGATCGAGGTTGCCGGTTTCTGTAAGCTCCTCACGATAAGTTCACCGACCAAGCACTATCGCTCGGCGGGCTAGATGCGCACTTCTTGGCATAGGCCGCGACCGGCCATAACCCAAACCCCCTCGCAACATATTCATCGCGATGCCCCTTGCTGGCCGAGCAGCTGACCTAGTTTAATGAAACTAGGCATTTCCTCCCAAGGAGATTAAGACATGACGAAAATTGCCGGATCACTTGAGCTTAGCCTCGTTTGCGTTCCCACAGAGGATCAGGACCGTGCGATCAAATTCTATGAAATGTTGGGCTTCGAAAAACGCACCGATGAACCGTTTGGAGGTGGACTCCGGTGGGTAGAGGTTTACCTGCCCGGAAGCACTACGGGGATTGCACTGACCCCTCCGCCCCCAGGCCAGGGCATCTCTCCGACACTGACTGGAATTACCCTGGCAACTGACGACATAGACGCCATCCATGCCGAGCTCCGATCCCGAGAAGTCGATGTGGATGCGGAGGTATCAAAAATGGGCGGTCCGGTTCCGCCCCTTTTCTGGTTTCGAGACCCCAGCGGACATACGCTAATGATGGTCGAGCGGCGCAGGTAGTATCCGGCTAAAACAACTTGCACGCCGCCTACGTGGCCCTGCGTGGCAAGTCCTGCCAACCCGGTTGGGTTTGCAAACCAGCTGGTGCAGGAGATAGCGAAGCCGGAACGGTGGCCTGACAAAAATCGCCGCCTGTGCCGGCTGAACCCGGATCTTCATCCGTCCAAGTATCACGAGAAACTGAACCTATGTCAACATTGCGCTTCGACCGGGTGGTCGCTAGGGGCTCGAACTGTAGCGTGCTGATTTGATCTCTTAAATCCGTTCGTGATGTTTCGATCCGCTGTGGGTTGAGCAGGATTACATGATCAGCCAAATATTTCTGCTCTGAGGAATAAATCGACAATAGTCGATATAGAATTTAAGCGAGGTGATGGTTATGGAGCTTGCAAAAGTTAAGCGGGACGAAGTTGCAAGGGTTTGTGCAGCTCTTGGTCACTCGCTCCGACTTGAGGCAATGACATTCCTGATCAGCCAGCCACATGGAGGAGCTTATGTGAGTGATTTGGTCTCACATCTATCCAGAGCCCAGTCAACGGTTAGCCACCATCTCAAGATACTTGTAGAAGCCGGAATACTGGCAATGGAATCACGTGGAAACTGGGGCTGGTACCAGGTGGTACCTACCAAGTTAGCGGATCTGCGTGAATATCTTTTAATGTTCGGCTTAGAGGCTCCGCACAATGCTGCGGGAGCATTGATTTAGCTAAAAAGGAGGCTCGTGATGCATGTATTTGGCATTGCAATTCTCTTTGGATTAGGAATCATGGCCGTGGCTCGTTGGGTGGAACATCCACTTAACGTGCTTAGGGGCAAGATCAAGCTATCGGTTCATCCTGTGTTGGAGGTAGCCCTTGGCATTATCTTTGCCTGGGTGGTTAATTTCAACCTTTGGCAACTTTGGAGTGTGCCTATGCGAGCTCAATGGGTGGGTGTGACACTTACCGGAATTGCCTTGGGTGGGATCTCCCATATGTTTACGGTCGTGCTTGGAATGTTGGGTGGACTCGGACGCAAGCTCAATGACGAGGCTGAGACTATAGAAAGCCCAGCTAACTTACAGCGAATAGCTTGATTCAAGGCCCATCTCCTGTGTTTTTAGCCACAGGGGCAGGCTAGAAGAACGAATAGTGGGCACCTCGAACGGGCGCCCACTATTCGTTCTACCGATTCTTGTTGTCTCCGGACGGCAAAGGTACTGCTGCTCCATCAGCGAAATCTCCACGAGGATCTGAGGTTGGATCTCTTTCCTCATCTCGTATGGCACAAGTTTGAGATAAACTTACCGCACATGAAAACGTGGGTCTCGTGCCATTTCGAGGACGCAAAGCAGTAGTATCCAGAGCTGGCGAAAACGACACATCACATCTTGACAAACCTTCGGGGACTAATGTCAATCTAGTTGTAGCAACACATAACTATGGTTGGGTCGGGTCCACAAGTCAACTGAATGAACGCCGCTATGTGTCAGAAGGCTAGGTCGAGGGTCCGGATCATCTCGGGATCGGCGATGACCTGGATGCCAACGACCTTGTCGTTGCGGATTGCGAAGACGAAAACTCCAGCCGGACGGCCGCCTGGTGCCCACACAGCTCCCGGCCAACCGTTGACGAGTGCAGGCTGTGCGCCTGTAGCTCGGCCAGCGAAGGTCCGCGAAACAGCAGATGCACCGCGCAGCTCTTTTTCGAGTAGCGGTGCTCCGAACTTCGCCCGCATCGCCGTCGTTTTCACCGCCACGCTGTCGGCGCGCAAGACCACCTCGGGATGCAAGATGTCAAGAAGCGCGTCGAAGTCGCCGTCACGCGATGCAGAGAGGAAGGCCTCTACCACTTGGCGCAGTCGCTCGCGGCTGACATGATCACCCGCAGAGGCCCTCTGACCTGGGTTGGCTGCGCCTTCGCCAACGCGTACTTTGCGTCGACCGCGGCTCGCGAGTTGCCTCGTCGCGGAGGGTGACCGGTCAAGAATCGATGCGATCTCGTCGAAAGGAACAGCAAAGAGGTCATGAAGAACGAATGCAAGTCGTTCCGCTGGTTCAAGCGTGTCAAGTACCAGCTCAAGGGCTGGGCCGATAGAGTCGGCCAGCAAGATATCGTGATCTGGCTCCTCGGCCGGTGTTGCCAGGAGCATGTCAAGCACCCGGTCACCGGGGGACTCCTTGGGGCGTGACAGTCGTGAGCGAAGCACGTCGAGACAGATGCGGGCTACGACTGTCGTCAGCCATCCGGATAAGTTCCCGATTCCGGCCGGGTCCTGCCGGTTGAGCCTGAGCCACGCCTCTTGGACCGCGTCTTCCGCTTCCGTTGCCGAACCCAGCATTCGGTATGCCAAACCCTCGAGCCGGAGGCGGTTCTGCTCAAAAGTCTCGGTCATCCAGTTGCTCACGGTCACATTCTCCGATCGTAATCCGTCATATTAGTGACGAATCAACTCCCACTAATGTGACGAAGGAGCCATCATGCAGCGATTAAAGAACCCCGGCGTGATCCTGCCCGAAGCTACCAAGGCTATTCAGGACCTGGTCAAGGCGACAATGTCGGCAGGCTTGCCCAGCCAGACGATGGACCTGGTCCATCTGCGCACCAGCCAGATCAATGGCTGCAGCTTCTGCGTTAACTCGACCATGGAAACAGCCAAGAAAGCTGCCGGATTCGACGAACAGCTCTTCTCCCAGCTGTTCTCCGTGCCAGCCTGGCGCGAGACCCCCTGGTTTAACGATGCCGAACGGGCAGCTTTGGCACTGGCGGAAGCGATGACTCGGCTCTGCGACCGCGCGGACCCGGTGCCTGACGAGGTTTGGGATGAGGCTGCACGCCACTATGACGAACGTCAGCTTGCAGCACTGGTCTTGTGGATTGCAACGACCAATCTGTTCAACCGGATCAACGTCACGGTCAGGCAATCAGCCGGACAAGCGCCCTGGGAATGATCTAGATTGTTTAGTCAAGTACCCGAATGTGAGATGATCTCACTCATTTGCAGGTTCTCGAAATCGGTTTACTGACCCCAATATGAAGACTTCGGCAACACATCGCCTGTCCGAGTTTCCTGGAGCGGATTCGGCCATATCCCGACTGTGAGCTTCTCGGTCAATGGACCGCTTGAGGTACCGAATGACGTCCTACTTTGAAACACGCCTTGACCCAGAGATTGGGGATAAGCCCGTCCCGCCTTGGTAGAGTTGACAACCCGCTAGTATGACGGTGGCGAGACCTGCGCCACCCTCTGCGAGCTGTCCCAGCAAGCTGGCATATTGAGGTAAAGGGGATCATGTCCTCAGGATTTTACCTTTGACCCATTCCGAGTGTGCAGCTGGGGTACCGATCGGAGTGTGTGCGATGACGACGAAAAAGCACCTTAAGCATCTCGTAAGGGTTCGTGCTGCTCAGACCGGTGAACCTTATGCAACCGCCCTACGGAAAATCCTTCAACGAAAGGAGAGCTCCATGTCCCCTGATACCATACAACACGACGTCATCGCCCACTGCTCTTTTTGTTCCAAGCCGAATATCGAGGTGGAAAAGCTTGTGGCAGGTCCAGGCGTCTACATCTGCAACGAGTGCATCGAACTTTCTTCCGCAATAATCGAGGAAACAAGGCGATCGACTTCAGAAGATTCGCAGTCATGGCGCTCCCAATATTACGACCGGACGTCCGACGATATTTTAGGGCTGCTTCCTGCGCTTTCTCGCAGCGCGAAAAGGGTTGAAGCAGAATTAGCCGCTTGGATTAAACTCCTGAGGGAACGAGATACCGACTGGGAGGCAATTGCCGATGCGATTGACATCCCGGTGTCTATTGTTCGCCAACGCTTTGGAGCGCAACCCAAATAGTGGTCACAGAAGACTTGGGGGCTCCTTTCAAAGCCTTCGCGGTTGCGATCTTGGCAATTGGCCCTTTTAGCCCAAGGCCTTTTTGACAAGCGCTACAATCGTCTTTTCATCGGACGGGTTCAGCTCTTTCAAGGCATACGCAACTGGCCACATTTTGCCATCGTCGAGATCGGCTTTGTCGCTAAAGCCCAGGGTGGCATATCTAGCTTTGAATTTGTACGCGCCCTGGAAAAAACACATCACGTCCCCGTCTTTTGAGTAGGCAGGCATTCCGTACCAGGTCCTCGGAACAAGGCTGGCAGCATGCTCTCTAATAAGGGCATGGACCTTGCCGGCCATGATTCGATCTGGCTCTGGCATTACAGCAATTGCAGAAATTACGTCAGCCTCGCCGTTAGCCTCAGCGTCTTTAGGACTGCGTCGGCGTGCTATCCTTACTTCGCGAGCGTGCTCTCTCATGGCAGCTCGCTCCTCATCAGTGAACCCGAGTGATCCGTCCTCTAAGACATCTTTATCAGCAGTTGCCTTTGCAGATTTGCGTTGAGCCATTTGCATACCTCACCAATCAACCAGTGGACTATAAGCCGTGCTGGCCAAAGCATAGGCAACTTGAGCACGGAGTTTCAGCCAACTATAGTTCTCACCTCACGGCTTCACAATTTCGAAAACCAGCGATTATCCCGCCAGCTAATCCGTTCAATCTCGACGACGTTCACCGATGGCGGGTAAACGAAATCCAGCGGAGTCTCGCTAAAATCCCTCAGCTCGTCCCAATCGACTCCAGTCCATCTCTCGGCGATCTTGCCGTTGTAGGGATTGGACAGGTCGTTTAGAACTGAAATACTCTCCTTGGTTCCTCCAACCACGTGAAACTTCCTAGTTGGGTCTTGCCTATGCCCTGCCAGAACCTCCGGGATCATCTTTAGGTTGGAGCGAAACAGAATTGTGTTCGTCTCCCCCTGAGCCAACGACATAGCTCTTGGTCCAGGTCCGACCAATCGATGCTGAACACCCATCGCGTCTAGGAAGGCGTTCCCCGCGCAGGCAATGTCCTGGCCGAACCGATAAGACTGGCAAAGCGGAAACACCACTGAATCATCGGCATATTTCTCTGCAACCGCGTCAATGGCATTTTGAGCATTTTCCCATCCGTAGATGTGTTGATGCTTGTCACCCAGCCTGCAGGAGGAAATTTGCCGCAGAGCGCGGAGGTTGCCGCCTGTATCGTCCGGCTCGACCTAAGCGAACCTTTCAATGGGCTTGAGGGTTTCAGCCAAGAACCAAGTTTTGCAGTAGGTCGTTGATGCGGGAGAAGCGTTCCCCGGCAAGGGCGAAGGTCACCGTGGTCAACATTGTGTCCGGCGCTACCGCAGAGACTGAAGTATCCCCGCCGCCATGCGACACGGCCACCTCTGGTCGACACGACGGATACGGACCGTCCGTCCTGCAGTCCGACCCGCTCGGGGCAACATTCGAAACCGAGGCTATCGACGAGGCGAGCTGCACCTGAGTGGGTCATGACCAGAATGGAACTCAACCGCGTTACCGATCTGCCATCGAAGAACTCGTGCAACGCGGCCGGTGCGGAGGAGGCAGACGGGCCGAGCATAGCGGCCGCTTCGACGGCAGTACTCAGTCTGTCTTCGACCACGAAGCCGAACGCACCCCAGGGCGTTGACTGCGTACAGGCGGCTTGACCGTGCTAGCGACACCATCCTAATTTATATGTATGAGTCACACACGATCTGTGGAGGAGCACGGCAAGTCGGCAGTGAAGTTGTCGATGCTGAACATCGACAGCACGGACCCAGCAAGGCTGGCGGAGTTCTACGCGGCTACTCTATGTTGGGAGGTCACCAACAGCGGCACCAACTACGGGATGGTCGAAGGCGACGGCATCAAGATCGGCGTCGGCAGGATCGAGAGATTCTGGCCTGCGCAGTGGCCTGAAGAGGCTGGCGTCAAACGCTTCCACCTAGATCTCAAGGTCGACGACTTCGACGAGGCCGCAGAAGGTCAGTTTGTGATCGGAGCCAGCCAACCTGACTTTCAGCCCGAAACCGGGTGCCGGGTGCTGCTCGATCGGGACGGCCAAGCGTTCCGCCTGAGTCCCCGTCCCGCGGCCACACCATAGCGGCGCGCCGTGTCCGATCTCATTGAGCTGCTTGTCCATGACGCCGAATCATGGCGTGCCTGGTTGGAAAGTCATCACGCCGACCATCCGGGCGTGTGGCTTGTGCTGCAAAAGCAGGGCGGCCAGACGACAGCCCTGACCTACGCACAAGCGCTTGACGAGGCACTCTGCTTCGGCTGGATCGACGGGCAGATCGCTCGACGTGACAACGACAGCTATCGCCAACGCTTCACGCCCCGCCGGCCGAACAGCCCCTGGTCCGCCCGAAATGTCGAACACGTCACCCGTCTCACCCAGACCGGACGGATGCGGCCGGCAGGGATCGCGGCCGTTGACGCGGCCAAAGCGCAAGGTCGGTGGCAAGCGGCTTACCGCGGGCAGGCTGACATGCAGATCCCGCCCGACCTAGTTCAGGCGCTGGCGGCCAATCCCCCCGCATCCGCGACTTTCGACCAGTTGGACGCAGCCAATCGCTACGCCATCGTCTACCGACTCAACGCCGTCAAGCGCAAGACGACCCGGGATCGCAAGCTGGCCGAGTACGTAGAAATGCTCGCCCGCGGCGAAGCCATCCATCCACGCAAGCCCCGAAACGGCCACCGGTGATTTTCCCATCCCTCGCAACGCCGACGGCACATAGCCATGGGCAGTTATTGATGCTGTGCGGATAGATCGCCTGCTTCACCACCGGCCGGGCCAGGCGCACATCGTCGTCGAGCAGCTCACGGCAGCAGGCCAAAAACTAACGGCGACAATGTCTAAGCGTGCCGGGGAGGGTTGTCTCGTCGATGAGCAAAATGGATTGTCCGCGAGTGCACCAACTATTGGTAGCTAGTTGGCAGTCGCCAAGTTTACTTCCATTCTCTCGACTTCCTCAGGGGACAGCTCCTCGTGCCCACTGGAGCATTCTCTTAGTTCTTTTGGCTAAAGCTGTGGGTACATCGATGGTTATACCAACTGCCGGTGAGATCACGACGCTGCTCTCGCTTGCTAGATCCGGGACTTCTTCTGGAGTTCTTGGTGCTCTTTTGATCACACGCTTGAATCAGGAACCTGAACTTCGGAATAGAGCTGAAATCAGACCTCGCTGTGAGTTCCTTGATCGACATTCGGATCTTTACCCGTATCTTCCGAATCTCTTTTCCCATGAACTCATACTCTTCCACGAGTCCACCTTCTTCCCCTCCGCCAATCGGATCACGGGCTACGTAGGTGCTGTACTCACTAATCTCACCCAAGATCTTCAACGTTAGTGCCGTCGCAAAACCATGACGCGAGAGTTTCTGCCAATGGTAGAGAAGTGCAGAGCCAGCTTTGTAAATATCGCGTCCACCTATGGTCTGGTTGGGGTGCGAAACAATACGGCTACTGCACCGCCAAAGCGGGGATCAGTAACTCGACCCGTCAAATTGCGACTGAAGTTGGTGCATCCGGGGTCCGTGCGGACGGTGCCTGTTCAGGGCCGACGTCGACTCCTCTAAGACAGCTTTCATTCGATGAAGGTAGGAG
>SCQM01000086.1 GCA_004298555.1 Actinomycetota bacterium
CACAAATCCAACCGTATCGGAGCACAAGATTGCCTCGCCTCCCGGAAGCTCAAGCCTCCGGGTTCTGGGATCCAAGGTCGCAAAAAGTTTGTTAGCTACAAATGCCTTTGCGTCAGTCAGCGCATTCAGTAGGGTTGATTTTCCAGAGTTGGTGTAACCCACAAGGGAAACTGAAGCCACGCGCGACTTGATCCGCGCCTTCCTTTGGACCTTTCTTGTGTTTGAAAGCTCTTTGAGATCCGCTTTCAGCTTCGAAATTCGCGCCAGCAACCTTCTTCGATCCTCTTCAAGCTTGGTCTCGCCAGGACCACGGGTTCCGATACGCCCGACCTGCTGGGATAGAGATATTCCCCTTCCTCTGAGCCGAGGCAACCTGTAAGTTAGGAGTGCCAGCTCAACCTGTGTTTTGCCTTCGGTGGAGGATGCATTCTGGGCAAAGATGTCCAAAATCACGGCAGTTCGGTCAATAGCGGTCCTGCCGAGAATTTTCTCAAGATTGCGTTGCTGAGCTGGCGACAATTCGTCGTCGAATACGACGGTATCGACATCAAGCGTCTCAGAAAGCAAGTGCAGCTCTTCCGCCTTTCCCTTGCCTACGTACGTGGCAGGATCGGGCTCGCTTCTTCGCTGTATAATCCTCCCGACCACTTCTGCCCCTGCTGTGTCGACCAAAAGCTCAAGTTCGTCAAGCGAATCTTCCACCTCGCTCAACTGTGAAGATGGAAATACCACCCCAACGACGATGATCTTTTCCTTAAAAGAACGATCAATTAGCGTCACTTTACGAGAGCCGCCATAGCCTTTAGCTGACTTGAAGTCACCTGGATCTCGCACACCTTTTGCGCCGGACCCGTCAAATAACAGGTGCCGCCAGCTATTCGGACGGTCAGATCGCCGCCGGGATTGTGCACCACTACCGTATCGTCAACCAGTCCAAGGTCATTCGCCACAAAGGAGCTGGCGGTGCTTCCCGTTCCGCAGGCTTGGGTGATTCCCGCTCCCCTCTCCCAAACTCGCAACATCATCTCAGAGCGATTGCGATCGGGAACGATCCACTCAATGTTCATCCCGCCAGGATACTGGGATTCGATCTTCGGCCCCAGCGTTGCAAGATCCAACGAATTAAATCTGCCGGCGTCCATGACCTGGGTTGGAATTAGCACCAAATGAGGATTTCCGATATCGACACGGACAGCCTGATATTCAATTCCATCGATAGTTCTGACATCCGACTCAAAAATCTTCGGGGTCCCGATGCCGACTGATATGGCAGCTACTGCTTCTCCAAAGGCTGAATGACTTTCAATTTCCATAACACCGGCATCCGTGTCGATCGAAAATGATCCAAGAGGGGCGCCACCTGCGTCAATCAGCGCCTGCGCCAGGCACCTAATCCCGTTTCCACTCATCTCCGCACGCGAGCCATCCGAGTTGTAGAGGACCATCCGAGCAACAGAAGGAGAGTCTGCGTCAGCGGGTGTAACGTGCATCAATCCGTCTGCGCCAACGCCCAGGTGCCTGTCCAAGAGAGCAACTATTTCAGACTGGTCCAAATCAACTGTCCCAGTCATGTCCAGCAGCACCAGGAAATCATTTCCAAGACCCTGATGCTTCGATAACAGCAACTCTTTATCCACTTGATCAGTCACTTCCTCACGGGTATCCCAAAATACCAGACACTATCGAAACTAGTTCGATTTTCGCTCCTTCGGGAGAGCTAAACCAGGCTATCCTTGGATCCCGCCTAAACCAGGCAATTTGCCGCTTGGCTAGTCTCTTGGTGCGCGCCAGTATCGCAAGGCGAGCTTCGCCCATACTCACCTGCCCTTCGAGAAAGCTAATTATCTCTTTGTATCCCAGAGCCTGGCGGGCCGTTCGCGAAAGCCCAAAGGGACTGCTCAAGAGTGCTCGGACTTCGTCAACCCAGCCGGAAGCCAGGAGCTCATCAAGCCGTTTCTCAATACGGCCGAATAACTCAGCCCTCGGTAAATCAATTCCAATTACTTGCACTGCTTTGGCTGTATTCCTAAACAGTCCCGGACCCTGATCAGAAAAACGCTTTCCTGAGCCCAGCGTCACCTCAAGAGCCCTGACTATGCGCCGAACATTGTTCGGCTCCATTTTCAGCGCAGCCGTTGGATCCAATCTTTGCAGCTGGATATAAAGATCCGATAAGCCAGCGTCAGTACTAGCTCTCTTCTCAAGTTCGCTACGAATTTCCGGCCAACGTCCCGGAATTTCCAGACCATCAACCACGGCTTGAAAATAAAGCCCGGTACCCCCGACCAACAGCGGCAAACCATGCCGACCTGCAATCGAATCCAGTGCCGCCTTGACGTCGATCTGGAACTGAGAAACCGAGTACTCCTCCCAGGGGTCCACAACGCCGAGCAGATGATAGCTAATGCCCTTGAGATCTTCCTCGGCTGGCTTGGCAGTGCCAATATCCATCGAGCGGTACACCGTCATTGAATCGATGCTGACCAGCTCCAGCGGCCCAAACTCCAAGGCCAGGTCCATGGCGACTCTGGTCTTGCCCGAGGCCGTGGGACCAACCAAAGCCAGTAACGATGGAATCCGAGACCTTTCAGCATCCACGATTGAAAAGCCTACTTCGGCTGACCGGATTACACCCAGGCAACCAATAACTCGATAGATGTCCCGGGTCAGCTGAAAGGTCCGGAGTCTGCTTTCTCTTCGGATGTGTCATGGTATCTAGCCACGGTAAAAGCGATGATAGTCGGGACATCCACGGCAAAGATCACGAGCATAAGTGTCAGCAAAAGAAGTGCATTTCCCTTAGTTCCATCAAGCACGAACACATATTCCAGCATTCCCGCGACAATCACATATGCCAGCAACGCCCACTTGCCAACCTTGAAAAATATCGCCCGTGCCAGTGCTTTAGATTTTGCAAGACCGATGATATTGAAAATCACCATGAGACCTGCAACGATAGCCAAAATAGCGGGAAGCAGCAGGGACACCTTAGCGGGGTAGTAAGAGGACAGATAAATTCCGCCTATTACAACCAAGACCAGAGCCCCGACACCTACCTCGGTTACCGGTGGCAGCGACGCTATCGCTCCCCGGTCTTGTGCTGAGGTCGAAACAACCGGCGAATTGCTCTTCAGCCCGTCCGTCATGATGTCGCCACCTTCGTCATTATCACAAGCGTTGCTACCTGCATAGCGCCCGTGATACCAGCTGTATAAATGAACCGTCGCATTAACTTTCCGATGACCATCCCGTTGGGATTATCCTTCTTCAGTTCAAACAAAACAGCGATATTGGCTGGCTCCAGAATTCCCAGTGCAATCACAGTCATGACGCCAACCACGATGAACGAGGCAATCAACCAGCCGTGAGCGTCAGAGCTGCGGTTCAGATAACCGAGCTGGCGAGCCAGCTGGAAACCCGAGCCAAGGGTCATCGTCACCACTGTGGGCATTATTAATAGCATCTTGGGCATAAATCTTGAAGAGAACTCCATACGCGCCGGAATCGACATCCTTCCGATTATCGGGCCGATCACGAATCCCACAAACAGATCGATTCCCGTCCAAAGCCCCCCTCCTACTACGTGATAGAAGTCAAGGGCCCAGTTCCAGTTACCTGCGATACTGACGATGAGGCCGATAACTATTATCGCAACGACTGGAAGGGCCTTAACGGGTACAATCTTGAAGTCCCTCAAACCCGCTCCATCTCCAGGGCTATGGACGTCCGGATAACCCTCTGCAGTTTGATTTGCCACTTCTGTCATAAACCACACCCCCCGACACGGTTGTGAAGGCAAATATCAAAATTAACCTAATAGAGGCTAACCGACAGTAAACTCTAGCCTCTTTTTAACCCTTGGAGAACTCAAAACCTCTACTAGCTCGCCGCGCAAAAAGTAAACAGCGGCGGAATCGATCCTTACATTGGCATAGGAACCAGTGGTGAGCACTTGCTGCGACTGACCGTGCTCAGCTGGTGCTCGAAAATGAACCAGCTTGTGCTGCCGCGTTCTTCCCGTCCAGAGTTCAGGGTTCTTTTTTGAAGGACCTTCCACCAAGACCTCCTCGATCAAACCGATCCGCTCCCTGTGCCGACGCAAAGCTGAGCGATCGATAACAATCTTGAGCCTGTCGAAGCGCTCAGAGATAACTTCCTCCGGCACTGCAAGGTCAGCCATCTTTGCAGCCTCAGTACCAGGACGGGGAGAGAAGATAAAGGTGTAAGCGCCGTCGTAGCCCGCCTCCGCAACAACCTCCAGCGTGCGTTCAAAATCATCATCGGTCTCGCCAGGAAATCCAACGATTATGTCTGTGGTAACGGCAAGTCCTGGAATTGCTTCTCTCGCCATGGCAAGCTTATCGAGATACTTCTCAGAGGTATAGCCCCGATGCATCGATGCAAGGACCCGATCCGATCCCGATTGAAGCGGCAGGTGCAGATGCTCACATACCGCCTCGGTCTCGGCCATTGCGGCCACGGTCTCAGGCCGTAGGTCTTTGGGATGGGGCGACGTGAAGCGCACCCGCGCAATACCCGGAACTGCTCCTACCTCCCGTAGCAGGTCGGCAAACAATGGCCGGACCCGTTTATCGCCTTGCCAGTAAGGTCCAGCCGACAGGTAAGCAAGACTTGGATCGCTCCTTAGCGCCAAGGTGATGTCGCGGCCATATGAATTTACGTTCTGACCCAGCAGCGTCACTTCTGTCACGCCTTGAGCTGCCAGGTTGGTCACCTCTGAAACAATGTGATCGAAACTGCGCGATACCTCCTTGCCCCGCACAGAAGGAACAATGCAAAAGGCGCAGTTATTGTTGCATCCCACCTGAATCGTCACCCAGGATTGGAAATCACTGGCCCGAACCGCATTCAAGGCTGACGCAAAGTCAACCTCGGCAGATGAAATCTCATCAAGGATTTCGATTATGGGGCCGTCAGCTTCCGAACGCCTTAGAAGATCCGCAGCCCTGGAAACGTTATTGGTCCCAAACACCACATCGACCCATGGCGCCCGCTGTTGGATTAGGTCTCGATCCTTTTGGGCCAGACACCCGGCCACCATGATCTTCAGGGATGGATTTCGATCGCGAATAGCTTTGGCATGCCCCAAGGTTCCATATAGCTTGTTGTCGGCATTCTCGCGGATACAGCAGGTATTAAAAACTATGACATCGGCTTCATCGATCCCGGTAGCGGGGATCATGCCATCCGCTTCAAGCACGGAAGCGATTCTTTCCGAGTCATGCTCGTTCATCTGACAGCCAAAAGTTCTTACGAGATACTTCTTACTCACGAATTACCAGACTAGCAACAAGGCCCACTCAATTGAGTGGGCCTTGTTGCTCAGGAAGTATTGACAGATCATCTGCGGGATCATTCGTCTAAATAAATGGGCTCATTGTCTTCCTCTGAAAATCCTAAAGGCTGAGCTGGAACAGCCATGACAATTCCAACTGCCGAACGAACTTTCTCATCAAGCTCAGCCATAAGACCGGGATTGTTCGAGATAAATTCCTTCGCCTTCTCTCTGCCCTGGCCAAGCTGTTCGCCGTCATATGTGTACCAGGCACCAGACTTCTTTATAATTCCAGTCTCGACGCCGACATCCAGCAAAGAGCCTTCCCTGGAAATGCCGACGCCATACATAATGTCGAACTCAGCCTGACGAAACGGAGGAGCACACTTATTCTTTACAACCTTGGCCCTCGTGCGACTTCCAACGATCTCAGCACCATCCTTGATTGCCTCAATCTTACGAATATCAATCCGAACTGAAGAGTAGAACTTTAAAGCACGCCCACCTGGAGTCACCTCCGGTGAACCGTACATGACACCGATCTTTTCCCTCAGCTGGTTGATGAAGATTGCAATTGTGCGGGACTTGCTCAAATTGCTGGTTAGCTTACGCAAAGCCTGGGACATCAACCGTGCCTGCAGTCCTATGTGGGCATCCCCCATCTCCCCTTCTATCTCAGCTCTTGGAGTAAGTGCGGCCACCGAGTCAATCACTAGAACGTCCAGGCCTCCAGAACGCACCAACATATCTGCGATCTCCAACGCCTGCTCACCATTGTCCGGCTGAGATATCAGAAGCTCGTCTATGTCCACTCCGATTGCCTTTGCATATACGGGATCCATGGCATGCTCTGCATCAATGTAGGCACAGATTCCGCCGTTCCTTTGAGCTTCTGCAACTACATGCATAGCCAGAGTAGACTTTCCTGAAGATTCAGGACCAAAAACCTCAATTACTCTACCCCTAGGAAAACCGCCGACGCCCAGCGCAAGATCCAAAGACATAGCACCAGTTGATATAGCCTCTATCTTCATGTGGGCATTTTCGCCCATCTTCATGATCGAGCCCTTACCAAATTGCTTTTCGATCTGCCCTAGAGCCATTTCTAAAGCTTTATAACGATCTGTTGCTTCCTCTTTAGCCAAGAAACTCACCGCTCCCTTATTTCTATTTCCACATATTCGTAAGTCCGACCTATAAATTCGTAGAAACTACCTGCCCTAAAGATATCTAATTGCTGTGACAGTTTTCCGAGAACCTCCCCGCTCTACGACCGAGGACTGACGTGCGGCTTATCAACACAATTATACGAACATATGTTCGCTTTGTCAGCAGATTATAAAACTTTCTTAGTC
>SCQM01000087.1 GCA_004298555.1 Actinomycetota bacterium
GACAACGATGATAGCCTCATTGTGCTTGTGGGTCACGGAATGGGTTTTTGGGGGATAGATGTGGCAGTCGACCTCGATGATCCGATTGTCGAAGCCCAGATCCTGCGAAACCAGTCCACCTTGCCAAACGCCGTTCTGGTCCTCATAGTCCAATCTGACCTCTGAACCCTTAATTGCCCGGCGTCCCTGTTCGCGGCGTTTTTGATCAGCCTCGCGCCGTTCCAAACGCTTACGGAATAGCATTGAACTGCCTTCCATCCAACGCTCGTTGCCAGACTCATTTGCCATTTCCGGCCCCCTCTTTCTTTGCCTTGTGTGTAGAGATCATCATAAATGTCGCCAGTCGGAGTGTCCAGGTAAAAATTACAAAGCCCATTTCAGCTCGGCAAATCTCTGGACGTATTGTGAAATTCGTGATTCAGGAATTGGCAGCTTAGGTTTTGATGAGATGGACACCGTTGACCCCGAGAATTCCATCTATCACTTCCTGGGGCAGATCAGATTCCCTAATATCCGCCACGAATTTTGCCATGGTTTTTGCATCGCGAATTTCTTGGGGATAATCCGTGCCGAATACCAGGCGGGCGGCAGGTAACTCGGTCAATGCGGCATGAATGGCTTTTATGCTTCCGAAGAGACCGCCAGTATCGAAAAAAAGATTTTCGGCGATATAGTGATCGAAATCTTTTTCTGCCGTGATTGAATGAGGGGATTCCGGTGGGAGCCCCATATGAGCCTTATCCTGATAGCCGCGTATGCGCGCAATTATACTTCCGATCCCTCCACCCAGATGCGACATCACCACTTCAAGTCCTGGAAACTTATCGAATGCGCCTCCCGCGATGAGCCGGTATGTCGCGAGGACTAGCTCGTGCTCTCTGCCAACACAACGATAGAGATCGTATTTGTCGTAGTAACGGCTGATTCCTTCCGGAACTGACAGTGCTGGATGAATGAAAATAAACATTCCGGCATCTTCGATGGCCTTAAAGACTGGTGTCAGGATCTCGCTGTCCAGATTGTACGCGTTGAAGCTGCTGGGGAATGCAACTCCTGCAAAACCATATTCCTGGGAGCATTTGACGAGCTCGCGGTGCCAGGAGTCACTCGCTGGATCCAAATGTGCAAGGGGGGCGAAGCGCTTCGGAAAGCGGTTTTGGATCTCATTGGCCCTTGCATTTATTAGTTCGCATACCTCCTGAGAGCCTCCCATACCCGCTCCGCTTGACAGGACCGCCACGTCAATTCCTGCGTTATCCATGCTTTCAATGTGACGCTCGATTAGAAAAAGAGTGTCATGGTATGTGTAAGCCGGCAGTCCGTTTTGTATTAGGACGTCAATTTTCCCGTCTGGCTTTAAATGGGGCCGAACGAGCTCTTCGGGAGTGAAGTGAATATGAAAGTCAATGATCTCAGCCATCGGACGTACCTGTCTTTCCGTTGTTTTGCATGCCCTGATATCTTTCCAGCGAAGCTATCACAGCGGTAAAAGGTGCGAGTCGTAAAATTGGGAATCTGTGCGATAAAGCCAATTAGCCTGGACTGACAGCT
The DNA here is from genome assembly GCA_004298555.1 of Actinomycetota bacterium. Taxonomy (GTDB): domain Bacteria; phylum Actinomycetota; class Acidimicrobiia; order Acidimicrobiales; family Acidimicrobiaceae; genus SCQM01. The sequence goes on from SCQM01000087.1 coordinate 1,552, forward strand.
GAAACACCTCCAGCTAAATCTGGAATGGTTGGGCCAACCGCTCCTCTTGGAGATGGCAAATGAGTTACTCATTGTCTTTGGCCTCCAGGGCAGCCGGCCGTTTGGGACTATATGGACAATCCGTACTAGCGGCTATTTACTGTCTGTCAGCTTTTAGCCTTTTTCATGGATTCGCGGACTGCCTCCAGTGCGCCCTGTGGAAAGCTGACCGCTCCGCCGATGGAAGCTGCTGCGATTTCGGCTTCAGCGCTTTCTTCAAGTGCGGAGATGAGGCTGACGGTGGCAAGCGGAGAGGATCCGAATGCCAAAAGTCCGTGGTTGGCCAAGATGACAGAAGAAGTGTTCGGATTTTCGCTTAGCGCTGATTCGATAGCGTCGATCGACTGTTTCGATCCTCTTGGCCCCCACTTCGCAACTGGCACATCATCGGCCTGCCCGAACCGGAGAAGTGCTTCGTATCTGCATGGCAGTGGCTTGTTTGCCAATGCAAAGGCGAGGACATTGGGAGAATGCGTATGGATGACTGCCTCCACGCTATCCGCATACCTGTATATCGTTCCATGCATATCGAGTATTTCCAGATTTGTCGGGTCCAGATTGCCATCTAGGACCTTTCCATCCAGATCAACGAGTGCCAGGTCTTTGGCGGTCAAATTTCGAACAGCGCCTTTGGTGGTGATCAGGTAGGTATTCATGTCGATTCTCGCGCTGAGATTCGCGTGCCCCGAATGTGACATGACTTGGTTGGTGAATAGTTGGTCAATCGCTTCGAGGATCTGTCTTTCTGCTCGGCTCATTTCCATGGCTCAATCCTTTGCAAGATTTGGGGACAGTTACATTATCCTTGCCTGCATCAATGCTGTGCTAAGAACATCGATCCTAACAAGAGAAGCTGAATTTGGATAGTGTGGATATTGGGCAATCACGACGGAGGACTCCGTGGAATACGTATGGATGAACGGCGGGCTGGTAGAAAGGGCAGATGCCAAGATATCGGTGTTCGACCATGGTTTGGTGACTGGGGACGGGGTATTCGAGACTATTGGCGTTTACCGGGGGGTGGCGTTCACCCTGACAAGGCATCTTGAGCGCTTAGAGCGGTCGGCCAAAGGAATTGGACTTCCATCTTTGGATCTTGCGGCCATCCGCTCCGGAGTCATCGAATTATTAGAGGCTAACAGCTGCATAGAAGGCAAGCTGCGTATTACCGTCACGGGCGGAGAGTCGGTTTTGGGTTCGGATCGGACTGGCTCGCCGCTCAGCGTGATCATTGCGTCGAGTCCACGGTCTGAGGCTCCTTTGACGGCGAAAATTCAGGTAGCTCCCTGGCCCAGAAACGAAAGAGGCATTTTAGCCGGGCTAAAGACGATTTCATATGCGGAAAATGTGGCTGCTCTGGCTTGGGCGCAGTCCCACGGGGCCGACGAAGTTGTATTTGGCAACACCATAGGGAATCTGTGCGAGGGGTCCGGGACTAACATCTTCGTAGTACTTGACGGCGAGGCCTATACTCCTCCTCTTTCATGCGGAGCTTTAGGCGGCATAACCAGGGAACTTATTGTTGAAAAGCTGGGCGTCAGTGAGAGAGACTTTCCCCTTGACGTGCTGTATGACCAAGCTTTGCAGGAGTGTTTTCTTTCTTCGAGCATTCGGGAAGCTCAAGGAATTTCCCACATAGACGGAAAGCCAACAAAGTCTGCTCCGGGTCCCGTGACCACTGAAATAGAGCGGGAGTTCTCTAAACTTATAGCAAAGATGCTAGAAGATTGATTTTAAAGTTGAAGGTTTAAATCTCGCGCCCATCGATGCCGAGACTACCCGCTGGTCACGCATTCGAAGGGTACTATTTCAGTAGTTCTGGGGGCGTCCATGGATATAGTCAATTTCCCTAACTCACATTTCGTTTTGGCACGTGCCGTAGCCTTGAAGGGGTTCGGTGGTAGGCGTGCCGGTGAGCTGCTGGTCATCGATAGGGATGGTGCTTGTCAGGGATCTTTATTCGGTGGGGCTGCCAACAGCGATATTTTGCACAGATCTGCCGAAATGGCCAGTTCCGGAAAGCAAGTCGACCTCATGACTGTGGCGATCGGAGACAGGGACGCGGTCGGTGCCGGACTCGCATGCGGAGGAGAGGCCGAAGTTTTGCTCAACCAAAGTTCCGCACTTCCGGCAGGTTTTACGGGTCGGCTTTCCCGCAGAGTACCTGTGGCCTTGGCTACCGTGATTTCTGGACCACATAACGGACTGGTCATGGCCGTTTCAGCTGATTCTGATATCGGAATTTTGAATCCCCTGGGCGCTAGCGAAGATCGTATCGCAAGTCTCAAAGGAAGACTTCGCCAGGCTCTTGCAAGGAGGTTTCCCGCTTCGCAGATTGAGGAGTCAGAGGGCGAAGTTGTAGCCTTGGAGGTATTTAGCCCTCCTACGTTCATGGTTATTGTTGGAGGAGGGGAACTCGGCACAGCCATCCTGAACCAGGGCCTTCTTCTTGGGTGGTCGGGGAGTGTGGTAGATAACGTTGACGAGGGTCTAAGTATTGTCCAAAAACTCGGAAGCAATGATGCACTAATCGTGCTTTCCCACGATCATGGCATTGGCATACCGATTATTTCGGAAGTTTTGAAAGGATCGGCTTCTACCTATGTAGGTGGTCTGGGATCCCGCCACACTCAAGAGAAGCGATCTGAGCTACTTTTAGAAGCGGGTTTTTCACCTGCCGAGGTGGAGCGCATCTACGGTCCAATCGGTCTTGATTTGGGATCTAGAACTCCAGAAGAAACTGCTCTTGCAATTTGCGCTGAGATACTCGCGCACATCTCTGCCAGGGACTCCCGGCCTCTCAAAGATTCAACTGGTCCGATTAATGGTTAGATTGTCGTTCCCGGCTTGGGGTGATGTTCGGAGAAAGAAATTCGCGACACACCAGAGTCGGTTAAGTTCGATTAGTTTGTCATGAGAGATGACGAGGTTAGAATTGTCGGAGTGCCAAGATTCATTGTCGAGGAATTTCCTGTAGGCTCTTGGTGGTAAAAACGCAGCCCAGGTCGCATTCGAGGGTTCGGTCTGTCGGCAAAACGTAATTTCTAGTGAAAGTTGGAGTATCAGTGGTTGGAGATCTGGCTCCCTTGTCGACCGATCTAGACGGTCGTTGTATCACAACTATTCGTATGCTTAGTCTCGATGCCGTCGAAAAGGCAAAGTCGGGTCATGAAGGTCTTCCGCTAGGCGCTGCGCCTATGGCCTGGACCATATGGAGCCGCTTTCTCAGATTTGATCCGACTGATCCCAATTGGCCAGGCAGGGATCGCTTTGTTCTATCCGCTGGCCATGGGTCGATGCTCCTCTATTCGCTACTGCATCTTTTCGGGTACCAGGTCAGTATCGATGATTTAAAGAATTTCAGACAGTGGGGGTCAAGGACTCCGGGCCATCCCGAATACGGCCACACGCCGGGAGTAGAAACCACTACTGGGCCACTCGGCCAGGGGATATCCAACTCTGTGGGTATGGCGCTTGGCGAAGCGATGCTTGGTGCGAGGCTCAACCGGAATGGCAAAGAAGTTGTCGGCCACAGAACCTTTGTGATCGCGTCCGATGGGGATCTGATGGAGGGAGTTTCCAACGAGGCCGCGTCACTGGCGGGGCACCTGGGCTTAGGAAAGCTGATCGTGCTATACGACAACAATTCTATCTCTATCGACGGTTCCACAGGTTTGGCCTTTACCGAGGACCGTTTGGGACGTTTCAAAGCTCTTGGCTGGTCAACCTTTATCGTCGAGGATGGCAACAACTTAGAAGAGATTTCGGAAGCGGTAAAAAGGGCGATCGATGATACCGATCGCCCGAGCATCATATCCGTGACCAACGTAATCGGTTATGGCGCTCCCCATAAAGAAGGGACGGAAGCTGCTCACGGCGGTCCCTACGGTCCTGATGAGGCCAAACTGACCAAGGAACGTTTTGGCTGGCCAGAAGAGCCTCCTTTTTTAGTACCGGAAGACGTCACCAGCCATCTTTCCTCTATTATCGAGGCAAAGATTTCCGAGGCCGCGCTGGAAAAGGAAAGAGTTGCCAAAATTGCCGAGAGCGAAAATTGGGAGGTTTCACACTGGCTGAGCGGTACTGCGGGTGAGTTGCCAAGGAATCTGCGTGACCTAATGCCCAAATTCGATTTGGGAAGCCAGATGGCAACCCGAGTTGCATCTGGGCAGGTGCTAAAGGCCATAGCTTCTAGATACGACGCCATAGTCGGCGGATCAGCAGACCTGGTCGAGTCCACCTCGGTGGGATTCACAGAAAATGTGGTTTCTAGAAATAATTTTGCAGGATCTCTAATTCATTTTGGAGTGCGCGAGCATGGTATGGCAGCGATTCTCAACGGTCTTCAACTCCATGGCGGATTTCGAGTTTTTGGGTCAACATTTCTCATTTTCTCAGACTATCTGCGGCCTTCGCTAAGGTTGGCTGCGTTGATGGGAGTGCCGATAATCTATCTCATGACCCATGACTCTGTTGGACTCGGAGAAGACGGGCCTACCCACCAGCCGGTGGAACAGCTTGAATCGCTCCGAATGGTCCCCAATCTTGCTGTTATTCGCCCAGCGGATTCGAACGAAGCCGCTGAAGCCTGGATAACGGCGCTCGAGCGGGAGTCTGGGCCAACAATATTGGCGCTGAGTCGGCAGGGCCTCCCAGTTCTTGAACCTGGCGAGCCCGGGTGGATCAGTCAAAGCGGAGCCCGAATTGTTATGCCAGAGTCGGGAACTTGCCAAGTGGCCCTGCTTGCCACTGGTTCTGAAGTTTCGTTGGCAATTCAGGTCGCCGGAGTTCTTTCAGGAGAACATGCTCTCGGGGTGAGGGTTGTATCCATTCCTTGGAGGGAGAAGTTCCTGGCTCAGGATCAAGGAACGAGGGACGCTTTGATTCCTCCATCAGCGCTGAAGGTTTCCATTGAAGCCGGAGTAACTCACGGCTGGCAGTCCATTGTTGGGCCGGACGGCCTCACGATCGGCATCGATCGATTTGGAGCATCCGCCCCAGGATCGACTGTGATGACGGAACTCGGGCTTTCGAGCGATGCCGTTGTCGCAAAGGTGCTGTCGCTTTTGGGGAGAAAATAGGACCGCTTCACCGCCATAAGTTGACCCCGAGCATGCTGTGGATACGGCCATTGCGCCGTCCCGGGAGACGGCTACCTTCCTCTGGAAATATTACCGAATTTGGCGATCCTGATTGAGATCGATGGTATGCACATAAGCCGCTGCAGATTTCAGCCAGACAGTGTTCGAAGCTGATGGACAAGACTAACACGTTTGGGCGGCCCTGTCCAGAGTCGATCTGTGGCTAGCCGAATCGCTTCAGGTTTCTTGCGGCCAGATGTCTGGTCAGTACGAAAATGACCGTTCTCAACTGGGTATAGGTGGATTTGTTAGATATCGACTCCTATGGTAACTTCTGTAGCCAGGCTGACTCATACTAGAAACGGAAAGTCGCCAGCTCAAGGATAACCATCTGGAGTGAGTGGGCCAGCGATAGTTCCAATCTGTCTACTAGGGGGAATAATGGCTGAAAGAGTGGGGACCCGGATGCGGGAACCAGAACCTTCCACATTTCCGAAATACTTTTCCTTGATTACCGAAAGAGAGCAATTTGTCGAGCGTCAACAAACGGCTCCACTGGTTATCAAGGCCGTAAAATCCGATCAATATGAGCTCTGCCCTCAGGGTCTTATCGGATGGTATTTGCAACCGCATGATTCCTCCAACGCCTGCCTTCAGGATTGGTGGGTGTTTGTGCATGATATCCGCGGAGTGTCCGGCAGGCACCGCCATCAAGGAGGACTGGTGCTCTTTATCCTGGAGGGCCGGGGCTATTCAACCATGAACGGAGTGCGTTACGACTGGGAAGAGGGTGACATGATTATCATGCCCCTGCTTAGGGAAGGCGTTGAGCATCAACATTTCAATCTCCGTCCCGACGGCAGTTCAAAATGGCTAGCGTTCATTCACCAACCCACCTGGAATGAGCAGGGAAGCGAATTGGTGCAGTCTGCTCTTGACCCAGAATTCGTTGAGCGCTTTGGCGTGACGAGTTGGAAAGGGGCGACTACGGCAACGGAGAAGGCTGTACCACAAAGTGGGGTTCATGAAGGGGGACGCAAAGATGGCTGAAGGTAGAGGAGAGCGGCTGGCAGCTCGTAATTTCTACGATGAGCTTTTTGCCCTTCGAGATCAGCAACGAATCGACCGGGAAACCGCTGAGAAGCTTGCCGTGGGCTCGGAGCTGCCATGGGAACTAAATCCCCAGGGCTTAATGAAATGGTATATGGCTCCAACTATGACTGACATTGCAATGAACGTGTTTGTAATGTATGTCCAGAAGATTCCACCGCGGAGCCGAAGTGGCAAGCAGCTTACACAGGGCCATCAGCTTGGTTTTATCTGGAAGGGTGGGCCAGGCCACACGGTGATCGATGAGGTTCGGTTCGACTGGGGTTATCGGGATTTGGTGCAGGTGCCTCTCCGGGTTCCCGGTTGCGTTGTGCAACATTTCAATGATTCAGACGAGGATATCGAGATTATATTCTGTTCGCTGAATACAGCACATGCAATGTCGGTCGATCGTGGTTCAGGATTCGACCAGGTTGAACCTTGTCCCGAATGGCGGGAGCATGTTAGGGCAGACTCTTGAATCCCAACGCACATGACGCTCGGGACGAGGGGAGGGACATGACTTCGCACCCGAGTGTCGCAACGGCAACGGTGGATCGTTCCGTCTTGGAGGCGGCAACGAGTCCTCGGCTCTTGGTTTATCTTGATTCCGATCTAATGGAGAATCTGGGAGCGAAGACCGGAGATGCTGTAGAAATTACGAGCTGGCATGGCCGACGAGCCGTAGCGCGCCTGGGAGAACCAGTAGAAAGTGACCGAGGTTCTGGAATACTCCGCCTTGACCGCCTGGTGCGCAAAACTCTCAAGTCAAAACTTGATGACAGGGTTGAAATCCGCTTAATCCGACTTCCGCAGGCTCGTCATATATTGCTGAGGGCCCCGACCGACGTATCACGGGCTCACGGCCTGCGGGAACATCTGCAGGAGTTATTGGCTGAGAGCCACACTCCGTGCAGCGTTGGCGGTTTTATCTATGCAACATTTCACGACTCTCACGTAGGCGCCGTTTACGAAGTCGTTGAAATGAATGATGATCCATGTGAGTTTGCAGAGACAACTCAGCTTGATCTCGAATCTCCCCAGCCGGGGAGCTCTGAGAGCAGTGCGGAAGTGAGTTTTGAAGACGTCGGTGGCCTCCGTGACCAGATTGCATTAGTTCGCGAGCTGGTGCAGCTGCCACTACAGCTTCCATTCATTTACCGGCAACTGGGCATAACCTGTCCAAGGGGAGTTATTTTCTATGGTCCTCCCGGAGTGGGAAAGACATATTTAGCCAAGGCTATTGCCAATGACGTGAATGCCCATTTTTTCTTTATCAATGGCCCGGCAATAGTTGGAACCATGCAGGGGGAGACGGAAAGCAACCTTAGGCGCATCTTTAGCGAGGCTGCACATCACGCGCCGTCGCTGATCTTCATTGACGAGGTTGATGCGATCGCATCACGCCGAGGCGAGTCAGGATCGCTTAGCGATGTTCGTGCGGTAACAACGCTTCTGTCCTGCATGGATGGCTTGGAGGCGGTCGACGGCGTCGTTGTGATAGGGACGACCAATCGTATGGAGTCGATCGACGTCGCGATGCGCCGTCCCGGCCGTTTTGACAGGGAGATCTTTATTGGCCCCCCCGGCGAGGAGGGCCGTTACGAAATCCTCCAGATCCATACCAGGGAGATGCCGATGAGCCGTACCGCGCTTGATCATCTGCACCAAATTGCGGCTGTTACTCACGGTTTTGTTGGTGCCGATCTGATGGAGCTATGCAGAGAGGCAGGGCTGAATGCATTGCGGCGTCAAGGGGGAGCGTTGGGGGATTACCGTGATGCCTTCCGCCTTGAAAAAGGGATTAATCTCACCATCGAGGCTGCGGACTTCGATGCAGCAGTGACCAGGATACGTCCTTCTGGCCTGCGTGAGGCCTTGGTTTCAGCCCCTCGTGTCACTTGGGATGAAATCGGGGGTCTAGATACCCCGAAGCGGGAATTGGAGGACCTTGTGATCCGGCCGCTACGGCATGCCGATGCTTACAGGGCCATGGGACTGCCTCCACGCAACGGAATCCTGCTGCACGGACCTTCTGGCACCGGCAAGACGATGCTGGTGCACGCGCTAGCCCAAAGTGCCAAAATTAACTTCTTGCCAGTGGATGGACCGGAGATCTTTTCAAAGTGGCTGGGTGAATCGGAGGAGGCAATTCGTCACATTTTCCAGGTTGCCCGCCAGGTGGCACCAGCAATCGTGTTCCTCGATCAACTCGATGCTATTGCGCCTCCCCGGGGCTCTGACGAGGGATCGAAGACTACAGAGCGAGTTGTAAACCAACTCCTTGGAGAGCTGGATGCGATTAGCAATGTTCCGGAAATTATTGTCATCGGTGCAACTAACCGCCTCGACCTGATTGACCCTGCAGTACTCAGACCTGGAAGACTAGGCGCAAAGGTGGAGGTAGGATTGCCTGACGAGATTGACCGGGCAGCGATAGTTGCTATTCACCTTAGGTCAGTTGCGCTGGATCCACTGCTCAGCGTTGACGAAGCTTCGAAGCTGGTCGCCCATGTTACAGAAGGCCTTTCGGGTGCCGAGGTTGCGGAACTTATGGTGACCGCGAAAACGAATGCGTTCGCGGAGAGTGATTTTACGAAGCCGGTTCCCATACGCCAAGATCACTTGATTGAAGCCGCACGGCGGTTCGGATTTGCAGGCACTGATTAGCTTGCCCATTTCGCTGGCGCATTAGCGCCAGAAAGGCTTTTTCGATTGACCGGGTTCTTAGATGTGGATTTTATGGCCCGAAGTCCCTCGTTTACCCAGGTTCAAGAAGCTTCGGCGGACTGATAGGGTAAGTGCGCGAATCTTGGATTATTTGGCCAATACACCTTCTGGAGATCTAGGGGCGACTTGTGGATATTTGAAGGCTAAGCTTACCGTCCCTGAAAGTTCGGTTTCTCAGAGGCCATGAACGCCCTTACGCCTTCTTTGTAATCATCTGATTCAAAGCACGCTCTTGCAAGCATGTGGATCTTTTCAAGATCTCGCTCATGCTGCTCCAATGTGCTCTGGTCAATTATAAACTTTGCGGCTCTGAGCGACAGGGGTGCGTTTTCAATCAGCGATGCCACAAATGATTCGACCTCCTCGTCGAGTTCCTCCTGTTTGAAGACCTTGTCGACAAGGTGAACCTCTTTTGCTGACTGAGCTCCAATCCTCTTGCCGGAAAAGAGCAGGTATTTGGCATTTGAAAACCCGATGAGTTTCACCAGCCGTTCAATCGCGGGCGTTGGATATGAGATTCCGAGCTTGGCAGCTGGTACAGCGAATGTAGCATCGTTGGAGCAAAATCTTAGGTCGCATGCAAGTGCAAGGGAAACTCCCCCTCCCAGGCAAAAGCCATGAATCAGAGCTATGACTGGTACCGGGATTGCCTTGATTGCCGCAATTGCAGCCTCGGTAAGACTATCGTAAGTGCTGCCTTCAGCACTGGGTGATCGCTTTTCTTCGAACTGTGATATATCGGCACCGGCAGCAAATGCAGACATCCCGTGTCCCCGCAGGATGGCCGCGCGAATATTGGAATCAGTGGAAATCTCCTGGGCCTTTGCCACGAGACCTTCCCACATCTCGGTGCTGATGGCGTTTTTCTTTTCCGGATTGTTCAGGTATAAATACGCAATCCGATCCTTCTTTGCGAGATCAACCGAACCTGACATAAACACTCCCTATATTGTCCCAACCTGGATACCTCAACTTCGTAAGGCTGAATTGGCGGTCCAGCTGCTCACAAGTTTGCGGGAGACCTCTAGCTGATGCTGGGTCGTATTCATCCAGTAGCGATGGCAACCATGGTAGCTGACCTAGCGTCGAAGAGCCAACAATAAGCCGGAGGCTCGCCGCGGATCCAACAGCGAGGATCTCATCGGATCTCGAAATTTAGCATCATGTACGCCCTTTGGCATGTCCCTGCAGACGAATGTAGTGTCAATGCGTGCGCCATTGCACACAAATACTGAGGTTTTCGATTTGGAAATTCCAACCAGCGCGTGAATATTATTATTGAAAAGCTTCGGATCGCCTGTGCAGCTTGCAAAAATGTGACAAAGATAATATTGTCTACATTAATGTATGCAATTAGTACGAATCTCTTATAAGCAGGGATGATGGCCGACGAGGGAGTTTTGAGTCTTGAAAGAGACTTAGGCAAATGTTCAGGGCCCTGACACAATGGCGTTGAAAGTCTTTGGGCTGTCATTTCAGGTTAGTGATGATTTACGCACGAAGAAATTCGGAACTGATGTCGCAGCGAGCAAGAGTTGCGAGAAGTTGTGCGAGCGTTGGGAAGTTCTTGACACGATAAGAGGGGCAAAATCCGAAGTGGTTGCGCAGCGAATGTCACAGATCTATGGGTAAAGGATTGTAACTTGCATGGGAATTGATCGGCGGAGTCTTGGAGGAGAGCCTTCCTGGAAATCCTGTTGCGGGCCTGGTGGCATGGGCACAGCTCGAAGCGGGGCTTTAGATTCCGGAGACCTAAGCGAAATGCAGGTCTATGGAACTACTGGGGTCATTTAAAGCCCGTGAATTGCGACAATGCCAAGGGATTTTAAGAGGATCAGGAAAGCGAGGAACCGATGTCAATTTTAGATATCAACTCACAAAGGCAGCAGCCTCTACTCAGCGCCCGCTCACGATCGGGTGCATACTGGAACGAATACACCGAGACCATGCCTCGCGATCAATTGGATAAGCTGCATGTTAAGCGGTTGCAGGCCTTGCTTCGTTACGCCTATGACCGCGTACCCTTTTACCATGACCTCTATCAAGGGGTTGGAATGGCGCCGGAAGATATTCGAAGTTTGGATGACTTCAACAAGTATGTGCCAACCATCGACAAGAAGGACCTGGTCAAGGCCCAAGCGGCCAATCCCCCCTGGGGTGACAGCATTGCGCTGGACCCCGACTACTTCATTTATCATTTCCAGACTTCGGGTTCCACCGGAACACCGCTGAGGATTCCATTCTCTCTTCATACTCAGATCCAATACGGGGAGCAGTGGGCTTATCTCTATTGGGGAGTTGGGATTCGGCCTCACGACTCTTTCTACTTTGCTTTCCCGTGGGGGATGTACACCGGTTTTTGGAGCGCATACTGGGGAGTGAGGTGCCTTGGCGGGACCGTGATAAGCGGAGGTGGGCTGACTTCTGAACAGCGTCTCCAGCAGATAGAGCTTCTAAAGCCAACGGTTCTCGTATCGACACCAACCTATGCTCTTTATCTCGCCGAGTTGGCTAAGGAACTTGGCATAGACACCAGTTCGACTGCTATCCAGTACACCATTCACGCTGGAGAACCCGGTCCAGGAATCCCAACCACGCGACAGGCGATCGAATCAGCCTGGGGCGCAAAGGCATATGAGCTTTACGGGGTAGGTGAAGTCGGTGCCATTGCTCCAGGGTGTCCTGAACAGCGCGGTTGTCATTTTTCTGAAGACCAGGGGTATGCTACGATCGTCGATTCATCAGGAAATCCCGTGGGACATGGCGAAGTTGGAGAGAACGTGGTTACCAGCTACATCCAAATGGCTCAGCCCGTTATCAAGTACCGGACTCACGACCTTGTGCGTGCTCATTATGACACTTGCAGTTGCGGCCGGACCTGGCTTTTGTATGAGGGCGGAGTCCTTGGGCGTACTGACGACATGATAACGATCAAGGGAACCAACGTCTACCCAGCAGCGATTGAGTACCTGTTGAGCGACGTGCCGGGCCTTGGCTCGCATTACGAATTACACGTGACGTCTGGGCGCTTGAATGATGAAGTTACTGTGAAGGTCGAGCCAGTTTCTGGAATTTCGGCGAACTCCTATCTGCAAATGGAGAAAAGCCTTCAGCAAGTCATCAAGGCAAAGATCGGTGTGACTATTGGTGTAAATGTTGTCAATCCAGGGGAACTGCCGCGCTATGAACTCAAAGCCAAGCGATTCTTCGATCACCGGCCCAAGAAGGCTTGAGCAAGCTCAGGATTGCGAAATCCTATAAAAGGAGGGAATTAATGGAACACCAAAAGTACGTTACCTATCTCGACAACATTCGCCATGATCTTCATTTCCTGATGCAAGAGGCGCCTTCTCCAGCAATTGAACGCCTGCTCCAGGATGCAGATCTTCAATTCCACACAGCCTTATGGCTTTTAGGGGAGGTGCGTGGGCTGACTCCGGAGGGGGAGGGGCACCCAGTTCTAGAGCCTGTTTTAGAGCAGGCTTGATTACTTATATGGCTACTCCAACGGAGGTTAAATAAAGATGACAGGTGCCATCGACATATTGTGCAACCTATTTACGGAAGACTGTATCCAAAAGAACTGGTACGGGCCACCCGAATTCCAGTATCTGATCAAATGGTGGCACATGGAAGACCGTGTCAGGGGAATAGAAGTAGATACTTTCGTCTCAATGATGGACGAAGCAGGGGTATCCAAAGTGCTGATTCCTGCGGTCAGGATGATGGCAGAACAAAAAAATCGAATGATCTGGGACATTACCGAAGAGGAAGTCAACGCGGTCGTTCAACAACATCCGGACCGCTTTGTGGGCATTGCCGGATACAACCCTTTTACACGACTGGAAGGTGTGCGCCGGGTGGAGCGCGCAGTGAAAGATTGGGGATTTCGGGGGGTCTACATCCACACCTACGGTTTTGGAATTCCGCTAAATCACAGATTGTATTATCCGCTATATGCCAAATGCTCTGAACTTGGGATTCCGGTGTCGATGCAGGTTGGCCATTCAGCCGAGCGAATGCCAAGCGAACTCGGACGTCCTATAGCTTTAGATGACATTGCGATTGATTTTCCCGAACTAAAAATTATCGGCGCACACACTGGCTGGCCGTGGACTGAAGAGATGATAGCGCTTGCATGGAAGCATGAAAATGTTTTCCTTGGAATAGATGCGCATGCCCCCCAGTACCTTGAGCAGACCATCGTTAACTTCATAAAGAGCCGTGGAAAGACGAAGGTGCTCTGGGGCACAAACTTTCCGGCTATTGAGCACAAGGACTCTGTGAGCTACATACGTGAGCACATGGGCCTAAAGGAAAATGTTGCCCAGCTGATCCTGCATGACAATGCAGCCCGGGTTTACGGATTGGATTAGTCCCAACCAAAATGGAAGGAAAACCATTGAGTATCGATAAAGTTTTGGTCGTCGGTTTAGGCATGATGGGTCACGGAATTGCGCAGACCTGTGCCCAGGCCGGATTGAAAACCTACGTCTATGACAGCGACGAGGGCGCCCGGAAGCGTGGTGTCGACCGTATTTCAGAACAGATTGTCGGGCGTGTAAAGAAAGGAAAACTCACCGATGAGGAGGGCCAGGCAATCATGGCTCGAGTCATACCTGTTTCAAGTTTTCAGGAAGCCAAAGAGGTAGACCTGGTTATTGAGGCTGTTTTTGAAAATCTGGAACTCAAGCGGGAGGTATTCCGTGGTCTTGATCAGGTGATGCCTGCAGAGACCATCTTTGCTTCGAACACCTCCGCTCTACCCATCAGCCCAATGGCGGCTGTGACTCAGCGCCCGGACAGGTTTATCGGGGTGCATTTCCACAGCCCAGTTGTGGTGATGCGTCTCGTTGAGGTGATTCGCGGATTGAGAACCAGTGACGAGACATTTGCAGCGGTTCAGGAGTTCTTGCAAAAGGTTCAGAAGTCTCCAGTCGAGGTGAAAAAGGATTCTCCTGGATTCATAACAAACCGCGTTTATATGCCTATGTTCAATGAGGCGGTGTGGACGGTGTATGAGGGGGTTGCCACAGCTGAAGACGTGGACCAGGCCATGCGTGATGGATTCAACTTTCCAATGGGTCCCCTGCAGTTGGGCGACTTTGTGGGATTGGATACCATGCTTCACATTTTGGAGGATCTCAACGAAAAATGCGGCGGAAACAAGTTCATCCCATGTCCCCTCCACCGGTCACTGGTGGCCTCAGGTTATCTGGGAAGAAAGTCCGGGCGAGGGTTTTATGTCTATGAATGATCATTATCAGCGGTCTGCAGAATCATTCAAACCATGACTAAGGAGCGCTGTTAGTGGAAGATATCGTTATTGTTGGAATGGCGCGAACTCCGCTTGGTCGTTTCGGGGGTACTTTTTGTGAGGTGCCCGCTGCGCACCTGGGAGCGGCAGCCATAAAGGGTGCGATCGAAAGCGCGAATTTAGCTCCTGAGGATATAGACGCTGTTTCATTTGGGAATTGCCGGCAGGCTGGCAATGGACCGAATCCAGTCAGAACTGCAGAGGTGAGGGCCGGGATACCTGTGTCTGTGCCGGCCGCAACGATCAATATGGCTTGCCCTTCGGGAATGAAAACCATGATGCTTGCAAGCCAGTCGATTTGGAGTGGCGAAGCGGGCGTGGTTATCGCGGGAGGCATGGAATCAATGAGCACGATGCCTTTCATGGTGAAGAACATCAGATGGAACGGCATAAAACTCGGCAATCGGGTAATCGAGGATGCATGGAGCGATACTGTCGATCCTCTCTGCAACATGACCATGGGTCAGACCGCGGAGAATCTTGCCAGGAAGTACAAGATAAGCCGCGAGGAGCAGGATGAATTCGCCCTGCAGTCCCACCAGAAGGCTGCCCGTGCGCAGGACAAAGGCTATCTGAAATGGGAGATTAGTTCCTTGTCGGCCCTTGAGGGTCTCGACCCCCAGCTGCAGCAGCTCGATCACGATGAGTCGATCCGTCGTGATACTTCGATCGAGAGGCTGGCTCGCCTGAGTCCAGCTTTTGAAGAGGGAGGGACGGTAACCGCAGGCAACTCATGCAGCATGGGCGACGGGAGCGTGGCGATGGTTGTCACCAGTCGCGCCAAGGCAGCAGAGAGGGGCTGGGCCCCTCTTTTTTCGGTTGTTTCCTTTGCTCAGGTAGGCGTAGAGCCTGCATTCATGGGGGAAGGGCCAGGCGTCGCTATTCCTGCAGCCTTGAAGAATGCCCGCATGACCCTCGCGGATATGGACTATATCGAAGTAAACGAAGCATTTGCCGTCCAAATCCTTGCCAACGAGCAAGTGCTCAACTGGGATCGTGATCGTGTGAATGTCCACGGGGGTGCCATTGCTTTGAGCCACCCGACTGGAATATCCGGTGCCAGGATCGTGATGTCGCTAGACAACGTTCTTCGAGTAAATGACTCCGAATTCGGTGTCGCCAGCATTTGCGGCGGCGGCGGCGTAAGCACCGCCATGGTCATTCGTCGGGAAAGCTGATCGGAGGGCGTTTTGGCAAATTCTGTGATAATGGATCTTGAGGGAAACGTAGCCTATCTGACTATAAACCGTCCTGAAGCTATGAACTCGCTCAATGAAAATGCGCTGGCGGAGCTGGACAAATATTTCTATGATATCGCGGCAAATAACGAGGTCCGTGTTGTAGTTCTAACAGGTGCCGGGCTAAAGGCGTTTTCGGCAGGAGCGGATCTAAAGGAGCTGGAATCCAAGAGTTCAGCCGCGATGCTGAGCCTATCAGAGCGGGCCCAGGCCCTCTACCAAAGGATCGAAGGGAGTGGGAAGCCAGTAATTGCTGCCGTGAATGGATTGTCACTAGGGGCTGGATTTGAGCTGTGCCTTGCAGCAAATTTGCGAATTATGGCTGACACAGCCAGGGTAGGCTTTCCCGAGATCACTCTCGGTGCCATACCGGGTTACGGGGGCACCCAGCGACTGGTACGGGCCATCGGGCAGAGTTCCGCATTGGAAATGCTGCTATGTGGAGATTTGATTTCGGCATCGAGAGCATATGAGCTGGGCCTTGCGAATCAGGTGGTTCCCCAGGATGAGTTGATGAAGAAAGTGAAGGTTCTGGCTCAGCGTTTGGCAGGATTCAGTCCATTAGCGATGCGGGTACTGCTGCAGGTGGTCTACCTCGGTAAGGAGAGTCCGCTCCAAACAGGTCTTGCGCTGGAGCGCATGGGTGTAGCTGCTTTGTTCGCCAGCAACGATTTGAGGGAAGGAATAGCGGCATTCAGGGAGAAGCGTTCTCCGTCATTCCGCGGGCATTGAACCATGGGGTCTGAACGATGAACGAATTGGTTTTTTATGAGCGCATTGGCGATATCGCGCTGGTGACGCTGAACCGCCCAGGTTCAATGAATGCTCTGAACAGGGATTTGTTTACCGAGGTCCGGCGCATCATCACAGAGATTGATGTTGACCCCGCGATCAAGGTGTCAGTGATTCAAGGTGCCGGAGGCCGTGCATTCTGTGTGGGAGTGGATCTAAAAGAGCGCCAAAATATCACTGACGAGGAAGCTGATGAGTATCGCCGAAATGTGGTCTTTCCTTTCTACCTTGCCATGCATGAGCGAACAAAACCGATGATTGCTGCGGTGACTGGTTATTGCCTTGGAGGAGGATTCGAGCTGGCTCTTGCGGCAGACGTGATTGTGGCTGGTGACTCAGCACAGTTTGGTTTGCCTGAGGCGCGCTGGGGTTTAATTCCTGCTGGCGGCGCTCTGCAGATGTTGACCCGAATTGCCGGACCTCTAAGAACGAAGGAATTGGCACTTACGGGTCGCCGCATCGGCGCGCAGGAGGCCCTCGCAATGGGTGTCGTTTCCCACGTGGTTCCAGACGATTCCGTGATCGCTGTGGCTATCGATACTGCAAAAAAGATCACTGAGAACGTTCAAATTGCTGTTCAGGGTGTGAAGCGGTCGGTGGATCACCTCGTCGGATTCAGGCAGGGCTTTGTTTACGACATTGAAGTTTCAAATGTGTGCTACTCCTCCTCAGAGCGCAAGGCGGCAATTGGAAGATTTGGCCACCGGGCAAAGTCTGGATCGGTTGAAATTGGGCAAGGTGAAATTATATGAATAAGGTCGCTGTGGTGGGGGCTGGCAGCATGGGGCGGCAAATCGCCCTTCACTGTGCGATTAAGGGTCTGGATGTCTCATTGTTTGATCTCTCAGGCGAGGTTTTATCCGGAGCAAAGGAGTTTTCTGAGCACTATTTGGCGTCGCGGGTAGAGAAGAATCGATTGACCGCAGGGGAGCGTGACGCGGCAGCCATGAGGCTAAGGTTTGCATCTTCGGTCGAAGATTGCGTAAATGATGCAACGGTGGTCATAGAGGCGATCATCGAGGAGTTTCAACCTAAGGCTGCGCTATTTGACAGGCTCGGAAAACTGTGTCCGCCATCAACGATCTTGGCAACCAATAGTTCAAACATTGTTGCCTCCCGTCTGGCAGACGTTACCCTCGCACCTGAGCGAGTTATTAACTTGCATTTTTTCAACCCGGTATTGGTAATGGATCTTGTTGAGGTTGTGCTTCATTCTCGCGTGTCACCAGAGGTCGAACGAAATGCGCTTGAGTTTTGCCGTGAGATCGGCAGAACATCTATCGTGGTCCGAAAAGAAGTTCCCGGCTTCGTGGTCAACCGCATCTATCGTGCTTTGACCCGTGAGGCAATGAATTTGCTGGAAGGCGGATTCGCAACGGCTGAAGATATCGATCTCGCTGTTACTAGAGGGCTCGGCCATCCGATGGGACCATTCCACCTGATGGATGCGGCGGGGGTTGATGTAAGTTACCTGGCGAGACTCGACGAATATCAGCAGACCGGCGACGAGTTGGCAAAACCAAACGCGATTTTGGAGAAGTTGTACCGCGAAGGTCGATGGGGAAAGAAAACCGGATACGGCTTTTTCGATTACGCTGAGCCGGATGATCATGGAGAGCATGCATGAAGCAATTGGAGAAATTCGAGGATCTTCTTCCTGTGATCAGGCCAGGTTCAAGGTTTGTCATTCATTCCGCCGCTGCTGAACCTCGTTGGTTGGAAGAGGAGCTTGCGACTTGGGCCCCCCATATCGGGGATCTCGAAATTTATATGCTTTCTCCAATGATGGCGGTACCGTTTGCTTCGCTTGCGCCAGCCTATCTCAAAATTCATGCCTGGGTACCGGGACGTGGGCTAAGAGGTGTGGCGGGAAGCGATAGTATCGAGTATCTGAGGCACCCCCTTTCCGAGATACCGGATTTATATTTGACTGGCTCGGTATCTGCGGATGTTTTGTTTTTGCATCTTTCGCCACCTGATCAATATGGACGCTTTTCACTTGGAGTGTCTGTCGATTACATGCCCGCGGTTTTGGCTGCGCATCCCCTTGTGGTGGCGGAAGTGGACCCCAACATGCCACGGACTTTCGGAGACACCTTTGTGACTGAGGATCAAATCGATTATTGGTTCTCGACCGAGGAAGGTCCACTGGTGGTTCCTTCACCACCTATCGACGAAGGAGAGCGCCGGATAGCCCAAATGGTGGCAAATATGATCTCTGACGGAGCCGTTCTCCAAACTGGAGTAGGCTCAATTCCAGACGCGATGCTCCAGGAACTGGCCGCCAATCCTCCGCGTGATCTGGGAATTCACACAGGTATCTTCACCGATGGAGTTGTCGAGCTAGCCAATACTGGCAAGGTTACCAATGCCACGAAACCACAGTCATATCGAAAGATGGCTACCGCAATGGCTTGGGGAACCCCTGCCCTGTACAAATATCTGGACAGCAATGAGGATGTTGAGTTTCGATCATGCTCTTTTACTCATAACGCCAAGGTGCTTTTGGAAATGGAGCATCTCTATGCCATCAATAGCGCGCTGCAGATAGATCTGGAAGGAAGAGTGAACGCCGAGTATCTCAATGGGCGGATTATCTCGGCCCCTGGCGGCCTTCCCGACTTCGCGGCAGCTGCGAAATCAGCTGCCAAGGGCCTAAGCATTGTCGCACTCAGGTCAACCTCAAGAGATGGCAAAACGAGTAATATCTTGCCTGCATTCGGACCTGACGTTCCCATTACTTTGCCACCCGGTGAATTAGATTTTGTGGTAACCGAGTTTGGGATCGCCGATCTCCGGAGTTTGTCTCCGTCTAGCTGGGCCCGAGCACTTATCAAGGTTGCACACCCGGATTTCCGCTCGGAACTTGCCCGCAGTGTCGCTTAGTCCATAAAAGAAACCGACAAAAGGAGGGAGCCAGGTGAGTAGCAGCCTGATTCAAGAGTCTCGACATGGTGATGTTCTCTTATTGGAATTCAATAATCCAGGAATGCTTAATGCCCTTGATATACGAATGGCCGAAGAAATTGTAAAGGTCTTGGATTCACTGGACTCCGATGACACGCCCGTTGTAGTCATGACTGGAACTGGACGGGCATTCTGTGCGGGCGGCGATATCAAATTGATGGCGCGTGGTGAGGCGGGAGTTGATTATATGCACCGCATGAATGGGTTGGTGAAAGCAATTGCCCATAGCGACGCAGTCATCGTCTCGGCCGTGAACGGACTAGCCTACGGTGGCGGATTTGGCCTCGTGCTTGCCAGTGACATCGCCTTTGCCGCGTCGGACGCGAAGCTGGCTATGGTTCATGGGGACATTGGCTTAGTACCCGACATGGGATCGCATTTCTTCCTTCCCAGGGTTACGGGAATGAGCACAGCCAAGCTGCTGCTGTGGATGGGTGAGTCCATTGACTCTTCAGAAGCGTTGCGCCTGGGAATCGTCAACAGGGTGGTCGAACCTGAGAAGCTTGTGTCACAGACTTTGGAATTTGCCGGCCGGCTGGCCGAAAGACCTCGTCAAGTGCTGCGCCTATCAAAGCGGCTTCTGGCTGCCTTACCGACAATGACGCTGGATGACCTGCTCGAGGGAGAGTCCGACGCTCAAGTGGAATGCTTTGGCACCGATGATCATCGTGCGCGACTGAAGGCACTGTTGGAAAAGCGCAAGTCTTAGCTTACGGTTCCGGGGTATTTGAGCTGGCGGTTAA
>SCQM01000088.1 GCA_004298555.1 Actinomycetota bacterium
CCCAGCCACATCGATTGCGCTAGATAGCCTTCAAGGCCTTACTGGGATTTGCAAATAAGTGAGATGCCAATGTCGTTGGCCGCGGATGCGGAGCGTGCATGCGGGGCTGTAACGACAAGCGGGCATCGATTGCGTTTCGAGCCGAGTGGCATTATGTGGCCCCGAATGTCGGTCAAGCTGCGCTGAGGCTGGCGGTCCCTACCAATTCAATGTTTCCAGCACAACTCTCTCTATGTCATTCGCGGTGATCATGTAGGCGTCCTCCAAGCTGGGAGCCGCAGGGACAGGTGTCGGAGGTGAGGTCAGATGGCCGATGGGTGCGTCCAGCAGCCAATATGCCTGGTCGTATACTGCTAAGGCGAGAGAAGCTATGAATCCCCCGTTAGAAACCTCGTCGCTCAGAAGTACCAGTCGGCCGGTCTTTTCAACCGATCTGCAAACAGAGGTGACATCGAGCGGGGCCAGCCGCTGAAGGTCTATCACTTCGATTTCTCCAGGACGGTCGCGGGCGATCTCCAGGGCCAAATGAGCCAGCCGTCCGGTTGCAGCAACTGTGACTCTTTCTCCATTCGAAATAATCCTGGATTCCCAGGGTGATCCGTCATCGCCAGGTAGTCCAGCCTGAGCATAGAGCAGGGTCCTGTCAACAAGAATCACTACCGGATCTGGATCGCCAAGTGCCTCCCTCATCGTATTTTGCATCATTTCCGGGCTTGAAGGGGAGACCACCTTCAAGCCCGGAACCTGGCTAAGCCAGCCGTCAAGGCGCTGGGAGTGCTGCGCGCCCCAGCGCGTGCCGGCCCCTCCAACCGTCCAGATCGTAAGAGGAACCGAGTATCGGCCTCCACTCATGAAATGGATCTTTGCGGCCTGGTTGAACAACTGGTCGCTTGCGAGGGTGAGAAAGTCGTTGAACATCACATCCACCAGTGGATGCGCACCTCCAAGTGCTAGGCCTATTCCTACCCCAACAAATGAGGCTTCGCTGATCGGCGTGTTGCGGACACGGCCTGTGCCGAACTCAGCGGCCAGTCCCTTTGTCAGGCCGAACGGGCCGCCGCTTGCTACATCTTCTCCCAGTGCCATGACTCCGGAATCGGCCTTCATCGCTTCGGCCAGGCCGTTGCGTGCCGCTTGCACCAATGTCTCGTTGCTCATGGAAGCGGCTTTCTAAAAACAAGCGAGATGTCATCAGCCGGATCGGGCAGGACCCCCTCTTTGAGTACTGAATCCAGCAAAGTCCGGGCATCTTTGATGGCTTGGTCGTGTCGTTTCTCCAATTCTTCTTTGTCCCAGCCAAGCTGCGTGAGACGGGAGATACATCTTTCGAGGGGATCGACCACGGCTTCCTGCTGGCGTAGGTCGCCTTCGTAATGCGGGCGCAACCGTGAAATGTCGCACACCAGAAGAGCTGGTCCGATTCTGTTTCTTGCATCTTGGGAAAGGTTTGAAAAGCTCTGGTAGACGGCTTCGGCGTCACAGCCGTCCACCCTTTCGCTGCGCATGCCGTACAGGTGACCATATCCGGTTATGTCTGCGACGGGCGTATGTTCTTCGCGTGAGCTGAACTCGATCCTTTCGTTGTTTTCGCACACGAAGACTACCGGTGCTTTCCAGAGAGCAGCCATGTTCAACGTCTCATGGAAAGTGCCGGTCTGAACCGCCCCGTCTCCGAAGAAGGAAACCGCGATTGACGGGGGCTCCAACGTCAGAGAGTGGCCCAGGGCAATGGAGATCGTACCCCCTACAATTCCGGTTGCCATAACAGCACGATCGTCCATAAGATGCATGGAACCCGCGCGTCCTCGGCAGAGCCCGCCCTCCATCCCGGCAAGCTCGGCCAATAAACGGGCTGGGTCGCTACCGGAGGCTAGAAAGTGGCCGTGCGGACGGTGGGAAGAGTAAATCTTGTCGTCTCCGGTCAAGGCGCCAATCACACCCGCGGCGGTAGCCTCCGAACCCATGGAGAGATGGAGAAGCCCTGGAAGCCTGCGGTCGCGGTATCCCTCTGCGATGGTTTCCTCAAAGGCCCTTATCTTGGAGATCTGTTCGAAAAACTCTATGAGTCTCGACCTGGCTTCAGGCAATTGCAACTGCTCCTTCAGCTCTGACCACCTGTCTTGCGGTGAAATGCTACCACACAGCAAGCTTGGCTTCGAGCAACACGCTGCTTATAGACGGTTGATTTGCTTTCGTGTCATTTGGTAACGGACGGCAGCTGCAATCCTTTCCGGAGTGGTGTCGAGCTCGCTCTCCAATACCGGACTGAACGGCACCGGCACATCAGGAACTGTGACTCTGATAATGGGAACCTTGAGTGCGTCTAATATCTCCTCGCTTGCGATTGCGGCGATTTCCGAAGCTATGCCGCAGCTGCGATGGGTTTCATCGACGACAACGAGCCTGCCAGTCTTGGCCACTGACTCAAGGATAGTTTGGCGGTCCAAGGGCACAACCGTGCGCGGGTCCACAAGCTCGGTATCGATGCCTTCCGACGCGAGCGTTTTACAGGCAGACAAAGACTGTTGGACCGAATAGGAGGTCGCTACGACGGTGACGTCCCTCCCGCTCCTTTTTATGTCTGCCACGCCTAGCGGGATTTCTTTGGGCAAGGCGGGAACATAGCCACGTACCGGCATCAGCTTCGAGTGATCAACGAAGACGGTTGGATTTCCGCTCTTTATCGCGGTGGGAAGCATACCTCTCACGTCGGCCGGAGAGGACGGCATCATGATCTGAAGCCCAGGCGTGTTCCATAACATCGCCTGAGGGCTATGAGAGTGCTGTGCTGCGCCTCCACCTCGAAGCCCGTGGAGGAAGTGGAATACGATTGGAACCGCGAGCCTGCCTCCGCTCATATAACTGGCGTTTGCAGCCTCGTTCACTACCTGAGGAAACGCTTCGAATATGAAGCTTGCCGTGCTGAGATCAACCAGCACGTGGAGCCCATTCATTGCGGCACCGACCCCGAAGCCCGTGAAGCCGATTTCCGCCGTCGGGGGATCGAGCACACGCTTTGGATATTCATGCCGAACTTCGTCGAACAAGGCGCGCATCGGTCCGAGTCCAAGCACATAGCTTCCGATGATGAGGAAGTCCGGGTCTTCTTTCATCAGCTCGGCGATAGCCTCGACGAGGGCTTCGGCATAGGTAAGTTCCCTATCGCCGCGCTGGTGCGGAGACTGCTGCACGCCTACGTCAGTCGCGGATTTTGCCATCAGCTTTGCCCCGCAAATACGTCAAGATAGGCAGAATCGGGGGTTGGGTAGGCGCTGTTTCTGGCAAAGCGCACCGCAGCTTCGACCTGGGACCTGACATCTGAATCGATCTCTGCTGCATCGTCTTTATCCAGAAGGGAGGCCCCCAGCATCTCGCGCAGATACCGCAGCAGCCCGTCCTGGTCGCGGTACCAGCGGAGAAGCTGCTCGGGTGCCGACTCAGGTTCCCAGGCAAAGCGAAGCTCCGTTTCTCCCGCCGGAAGCTCAGGCCACAATGGGTTGCTCCCGGGCCAGCGGACCACCTTAGCTTCTACGAAAGTAGGACCGCCAGATGTCCGGGCACGTTCTGCGGCCTCGCTCATCGCGGTGAATACGGCTCGGGTGTCGGTGCCGTCTACTACTACGGCTGGCACGCCGACTGAACGGGCGATGCTGCCGAGGTCAGTCGCAGCAGTAACGGATTTCGGGTAGCCTCCGGCTGCCGCCCCCAGAGCTTCCTCGGTGTTGTTCTCGCAGAGAAAAATTACCGGGACCCGCCACAAGGATGCAATGTTCAAAGCTTCAAAGGTCGCACCTTCCTCGGTCGCGCCGTCTCCGAATAGAGCTACCGATATCTGGTTACTCCCCTTCAGCTGGGCTGCGAGTGCGGCACCGGCAGCGATGGGAACTATTCCGCCGACGATGGCCGAGGTGTGCGGGATCCCAAGCTCCGGAGCCGAGGCATGAAGGGTTCCAGCCTTGCCGCCGTTAAGACCGGTTTGTTTGCCAAGTATTTCTGCCATTAGCCTTCCCGGATCGGCGCCCCGGCTGAGAAGATATCCGTGGTTGCGATGGGTCGGAAAGACCAGGTCAGTTGGGCGCAATGCTGCCAGAGCAGGAATCCCGATCGTCTCCTGACCTATGTAGACGTGATAGTGTCCGAACGAGGGCCCTTCTTCTGCGAGCCTTATAAGCCGTTCTTCAAATCTCCGTACCAGCAGCATCTTGTGCAGTAGCTCAATAAGGCCGGTCTTTTCAAGGTCAGGAAGCACTTTCTTAGCCGACTCTGGCTCGAAGCGCTGAGGTGGCATCCAGGTCGATAGAGAGCTTGTCGGGGTCTATCACGACTCCATAGTCGTTTCTGGCCCCTTCGACGGTGACGAGCTCATTTACGACATCTTTAAGTACCATTTTCGGATCGCGCATAAACGGTGAGCCAACACCCCCTCCGCCGCTACTCACTTTGATCACCATGTCGCCATTTTTGATCGGGACGAGGCGGTGCGGTGCTATGAGAATGTCCTCGCCGTCGCGGCGGATATAGCAGCGGCTCACGGGCGACGGAAGGCCACCCTGTGCGCCGAAGCCTTGTACGACATCTCCGTCGGTGCTGCCCGTAGCCATCTGGCCATCGCTTCCCTCGTTGACCGCCTCCCAATAAATGCCCGGTCCTCCGCGCCATCGGCCGGCTCCCGTGAGGTCGGGAATCAGCTCCCACTTGTTGACCAGCCAGGGAAGGCGGGTCTCTTCTTCCTCTATGTTGCCACGGTTGACTGCACCCATCGTGGTAAGGCAGCTCACGGCGACATAGCCGTCGTAGCCCCAGACTGCTCCTGCGCTGCCGTCATAGTCGAAAGAGGTTCGCACGTATCGCTCACCGGTTCGGGGGTCGACTGCGAAGACATAGTCTCCGCGGTGCTTTCCCCAAGCGGCGATTGAGCGCTCCGGGACCGCCTTGGACAGAGCCTCTAGCACGGCCTCCATTACCTGCACTCCAACGTTTACTGGCGATGCGCCCACCGTGGCGGGGTACTGGCAGTTAACTACGAGACCCTCGGGGGCGATGACATGGATTGGTCTGATTGTACCTTCATTATGGAAATCAGCTAGTGCGGGATCAAAGATCATGATTGCTGCGGCTACCGCATTTCCATATGTTGCTGCATAAACGCTGTTGATGAAACCCTTGCGCTGCGCGTCGGAGCGGGAAAAGTCGAGAGTCATCTCGTCTCCGGAAACGGTGACATCCACCCGCACCCATACGGGCTCGTCCAGCTCGGTGCCATCGTCATCTGTTGCAGATTCGCCAGAGTAAGTGCCGTCCGGGATCCGGTGGATCTCCTCGCGAACCGCGGCTTCGGTGCGGCGGGTCATCTCGCCGACACAGCCGAGAACCGTATCCACTCCATACTTGTCTATCAGAGAGACAATGCGCTCCTCAGCACGCTTGGTTGCAGCGATCATTGCGTAGTTGTCGACCCGTGTTCCAAGGGGCCACCGGACGTTGTTCCAGATCAGTTTCATTATGTCTGTGCGCTCTTGCCCTTTGTCGACCACCTTCGTTGGCGGAATGCAAAGGCCTTCGGCATGGATGTCGTAGCCGTTGGGGAAATATCCGCCGGGGAAGGAGCCCCCGGTATCCTGCTGGTGCGCACGGGCCAGGGTCCAGAAGAGCAGCTCTCCGTTGTAAAAGATAGGCCGGAAAAAGCCCCAGTCGGGAAGATGGCAGTTGTGCCCGCCGTGGTAAGGATCATTGGTGAGGATGACGTCTCCGGGGTTGAGGTCCTCCTCGAAGATCTCCATGATCGATCGGACTGCAAAGCCGCTTCCCAGGAACTGCACCGGCAGCCCGACGGGCATCGCCACGGTTTCGCCATTGGCCAGCCAGATTCCCACAGATACGTCGTGAAGTTGGCTTATCAGGTAGTTCTGTGCAGTCCGGTCGATAATATGGCGCATTTCACGAGCCGAGGTCTGCAAGTAGTGCCAGATCGTGGCAACGGTTACCGGGTCGGTTCCCGCCTCAGCCAAAGCGCTCTTTGTCTCAGTCATCGCAACTCTCCTTCTCCTGAAATGCCTGATCTTGCATTGCCGGACCCCGCTATTCCCTCTTGGCCGGTGCCAGCTTTTCTGAGCACATAGTTCCTGAAATCGTCGACGAGGCAGGTGAAGCCTTCAGGTATCACTACAGTCGTGGTTCTTTCCTCGATGATGGCCGGTCCCGTGATCATCGCGCCCGCACCTATCGAGTCACCGTCGTATATTGGAGTTTCAAGCTCCCGGCCCTTCCAGAGGCACCTGCGGGTCCGCTTAATGCTTCCATCGCCTTCAGAGCCGGAGCTTTCCAAGCGCTGCAGCTCGAATGGCGCTCGCGCAACCGTCGCAAGGAGCCGGAAGGTGAGGAATTGGGCAGGCATCCAGGGCATTGCAAAGCTGTATAGGTCCTGGTGCCTCTCGTGCAGGGTCTCAACCGCTTTTTGAAGGGTTGAGGCAGTGGTGTCCTCACCCGAAATGGGTACTTCCACCTCGTGGAATTGCCCGATGTAACGCATCTCCGCGGTTCGGCTGAAATTGATCTGCTCCCTCCCGATTCCGAGGGGAGCGAACTCGGACAAAGCCTGCTCCTCCATCTCCTTGTAGAGAGTGGCAACTAGCTCTGGATCAACTCTGTCGACCCGACTGACGTGCGAACGGGCGAAGTCCCGGCCCAGGTCCATGCTCAGCATTCCAAACGCGCTGTACAAAGCTGCGACCGACGGTACGAATACCGTCCCTATGCCAAGTTGTTCGGCTAGGAAGGCGGCGTGCACAGGGCCTGCGCCTCCGCCCACAACCATGGTGAAGTCTCGGACATCGAGGCCGCGCCGGGTGCATACCTCGGTGATCAGGTCTGCCATGTGAGCGTTCACCGTCTCGAAGATTGCCTGGCCCGCCTCTTCTGTCGTCATGTCGAGTTGCTTGGCGACCGAGTCGACGGCATGGCGGGCACTCTCGTCGGAGAGCGGAATCGAGCCGCCGAGAAAATAGTCTGCCGGCACGTAGCCGAGTACCAGATCGGCGTCGGTAACCGTTGGCTCAGTGCTTCCGTGGCCGTAGCATGCCGGCCCGGGGTCGGCTCCCGCACTCTGGGGGCCCACGCGAAGCAGGCCGAGAGAGTCTATCCAGGCGATGCTGCCGCCTCCTGCACCAATACTGTGCACGTCGACCATCTTGATCGCAACCCTATGGTTGCCGACCCAGCTCTCAGTTGTCATCGGTATCTCGCCCCTCCTGATGGCGCAGATATCGAAGCTGGTTCCGCCCATGTCGACCGAGATCAGGTCCTTGCCCATAATGGGGGCGGAGAGATTGAGCGCGGCAGACGGGGCAGCGGCCGGTCCGGAGCCGAGCAGGTAGACCGCCCTGCCACGGCACTGCTCAACGGTTTGTACAAGCCCGTTCGCAAGCATCATTAATAGGCTGCCTCCAAAGCGCTCCTCTTTCAGCCTGCTCTCGAGACGGCCCAGATAATCCGCAACGACGGGTTGCACATACGCGCTTACTGCAGTAGTGCTGAAGCGTTCGAACTCACGCCAGACCGGAAGAATTTCATGCGAGGTTGTCACCCTGTCGGACCCAAATACTTCGCTGCAGATCTCTGCTGCGCGTTTTTCGTGCGCCGTGTTAACGAATGAATAGAGAAAGCAGACGGCCAGAGATGTGATGCCTTCGGCCTTCAACTTCTCCGCTGCCTCTCGGACTGCCTTCTCGTCAAGGGGTATTATCACCTCGCCGTTGTATCGCACCCTCTCTGGCACTCCGATTCTCCATCTCCTCTGTACCAGCGGGTCATATGGTGGCACGAACACGTCGAACATCGATACGTCCTGGTCCCGGAGGCCTCTGCGCATCTCAATGACGTCTCTGAAGTTCATTGTCGTTATCATCCCGGTCTTGGCGCCACGCCCAGTCAGGAGTGTGTTGATAGCCAGGGTTGTACCGTGGATGAGTATCTCGACCTGTTCAAGGAAGCTGTTCAGCGGCTGAGAGAAAGCTGATGCCGCTTTGCCTAAAGAGTCGAGAACCCCCATGACGGGGTCTGCGGGTGTGGTCGGAGATTTGAACTCCCGGAGCCTTCCCTGCTCATCAAGCACCAGGCAGTCGGTAAAAGTTCCACCTACGTCGATAGAAACACGCTTCATTGCGTTCCCCCTGTGTTTCTCGAAATGAAACCTGCGCGGTGCCGATGCTTCCCCCATGGACCGAACAGTTCCGTAGCTAGGCATGCTACACCGCACTCCGGTGCCTGTCAAAGATGCGCTACGATCCCTGCGAAGGCTATTTTCCTCGAACGGGCAAGGCCTCGCGTTGGGCAGGCGGATCGTATGGCCTGGCTATTAACTGCCTGGCAGAGATGTCAAATCGGTGTTGTTTCGTGCATCTGGAGATGGTAGAGGTGCGGGCTGTCCGGCTCTGCCTTGTTGGCTGTCCTCAACGGGCCGCACGAAGCGAGTTGTAATAGTTCTCCTGGCCGCTTGAGGGAGTTCTTGTTTTCTGGACTTCATCTGTCAGCTCATGGCCAATGGCATTGCGGGAAGACGCCAGGTTGGGCGAGCCGGAGACCTGCAGGTGGCCTATGGATTATTCATAAGGAAAAGAGAATTCTGGGCCAGATGGAGCTGTTTAGGATTTCTAGCTGAACTGGGCACGACGAAACGGGGGACGACCGCTTCCGGGCTTTGGCAAGCGCTCGTAATAACGCATCGGTCCGGCCAGGTCCAGCCGTTGATCCATATTGGTTTCCCCAGGAATCTTTGGCAGAACAGCCAATTTGCCCAAAACCGGACGTCCTCGAACTCCGTGTGTGAAATCAACGGACCAAATCACCACTCGGCTACAGGGCCTAACGAAATCGCGTCGAGGAACTGATGGATAGCGTGCGAAGAGATCGGCGGCTACTTCTGGCAGTTATCTGGAAATAGCTAGTGCAGTAACCGAAGGAAAACCTGCTTGCCATTGGCTCGCACTGCCATCCAAATCCACACGCCAAACAGATCCATCGCCTAGGCCCACATGAATTATGTGCTCGTCAATCGGGTCCCATGTTGCAGCATATGAGCCTGCATGCACATATGGAGGGACTCCAGCCGTAATTTCGCACCACCACCTTCCGGAGTCAGAGCTGAGGAAGAAGCCCGTGCCGGCCCCTTCGTCCATTCTCCAATATCGCGGCCGGTTGTCTGAAGCCACTGCGAAGACCATTTTGGGTGCCTTTGGATTACTTAGTACATGTGTCACATACGGTTTATCTATGCCCGCGCATCGGGCGAACGTGATTCCCGAGTCGGTGCTTCGGTATAACCCATCTCCTGTGGCAGCAAGGACTATGTGTGGGTCGTCAGGCATGATCGTAACAGTATGCACATCTGGGTTCAGTCCGTGTCTACTGGCTGACCAGCTATTTCCTCCGTCAGATGTCCGAATGAGCCAACCTTCCTCAATTGCACAAACTATGACAGAAGGGTCATTGTGGGCAAAGGCGATATTGCGCATCCTTGGGAAGTAGGGAGGCAGGTGAAGATGCCAATCCGCTCGGCCTTCCACTTGCCAGAGATTGTCGAACTCCTCCCAATGCCTGCCTTGGTCAATCGACTTGTACAAGCCAGCCGGGCCAGTTCCCGCGTAAAGATGACCGGTTTCAGCCTGCTGGGCTAACCACCATACCTCTTTATGTACCAGCCCGTCGTTTATCTCGGTCCAAGATGTTCCCCCGTCGTCGGAGCGCCATATTCCGGAACGGGTTGTACCCAAATAGAGTCGCTTTGAATCCTCAGAGTCGCAAACAACAGGTGAGCGAATATCGCCATACTTGTGATTGTCGGCGAAGGCAACTTGAGAAGCAGAGTCCGTATTTTCATCGAGCGATTTAGCATACAGACCTTGAGAAGTACCAATTAGCATTGTCGCCATGACCAACTCCTAGCAGAGAAACAGATATTTAGCCCTATAGGAAAATCATGTAACCAAGTTGGAAAAGGAGGCACCAGTGCCTACGGATAGCCTTCTATTCAACGAATCCTACTCAATCTTGACGATAGATGCCGACCAGGCCTTTCATAGCCACGCCGCCACCCTATCGCCTAAGTCTAAAGTCTTCGGGGCCTTATTTCAAGGGCCAACTTCAGTCTTGCAGTCTTGTGAAGATCATTCCTGCCGGTGTATCACCGGCGCCGAAAGCTTTATAAGAATTGCGAAGTCTTGAGGCCCGAATTAAAAAACGATCTCAGAGTTATTTATCTGCCTGCGCACACTCTTCTCAAAATCTTGGAGGTGTCTCGACAGGGCAGCTGAAGCTTCTTCGGCGTTTCGATTTTTGACAGCTGAAAAGATTGCCTGGTGTTCTTTGAATGAATGATACAAAACCTCTCGGGAATCATCGCCGAACTGCTTCGTCAAGTCCAGCCCTTGAGCCAGGGCTCTCGTCATTCTCAGGAGAAGCATGTTCCCGGTGGCGATGGCCAGGTGGTCATGGAAACGGCGGGCAGTCCTGTTGTATGCAGCCGCATTCTGCTCGGTTAACGCAGCCTCCATGACAACTAAGTCATTTTCGAGCGATTGCAACTGCTCAGGAGTGCGATTAGCCGCCGCTAACTCAGCAGTCCGAATCTCCAGAATCCGACGAATTTCCACTAAATTCGAGATTAGCGCTGTACGGTTGCCAACTTTAAGTGCAGTGAGCCATAAATCGGCATCGAGAAGGTCCCAGTGTTCCAGAGGCTCGATCCAAGTACCGCGGCCGTGCTCGACTCTTAGAAAACCTTTACCTTGGAGATATTTCACTGCTTCGCGCACCCGGGTTCGAGATGCCTGAAAACGGGCGCATAGATCAGCTTCGTTCGGTAACGCCGAGCCGAGCGGCAATTCTTTACGTTGAACCATCCCGAGTATGTCAGCCACCACAGTCATCACAATGCTCCTATCGTATGACATATGAGGACTATTTATCGATATTAGTGAAATATTTTTCGAAAAGTGCGCTATTCGATAGTTTCGCGTCTCTCGTCAGATCTCCCCTCGGACCTCTTCGTCGAATTTAATACTGCCATTTAACAGGTAAGGAATATGAAGCGAGCGAGAACCCGTGAGAGTTTGCCCTGAACAATAATATTTTTGCTAAACATTAACAGTCTGACTAGACATAGGACATCATACGTGTTATGACTATATGAGTCCTATTTAGATCTGATTCAAGTTCGAAAAGGAAATCTGCCGGCCAAGAGCTATGCAGTTGTGATGTTAGAGATTACGAACCTATGGTTCACGATGATCACGGGAGAACACATTTAGCGCGCGGAGGGAGTGCGCTGATGATGGAAAGCTCAACAGAGCAAGTTACTAGGAGGGGAAATGGTTGCCAAAGATATCAGGTGGTTCATTGAATCGCTGGAGAAGGCTGGAGAGCTGACACGCATTCAGGCGAAGGTGGACTACCACCTGGAACTGGGACACGTGGCCAAGTTGGCAGAAGAACGCGGTGGACCGGCATTAGTTTTTGAAAATGTCGGAGATTATGACATGTCTGTTCTGAGCAGCATGTATACCAGCGCGCGGAGACTGGGCATAGCGTTGGGCGCAGAAGAGGGTTCGTCTCTTTGCGAACTGGCCAGGTTCTGGGCAACTCGTACTCACCATCCGGTTGCTCCCACGTTTATCCCGAGCGATGAAGCTCAAGTGTACGAGAACACCTTCGAAGGCGATGAGGCAGATGTTCTCAAGCACATTCCGGTGCCGCAGCTTTATCCGGAAGACGGCGGTCGTTTCGTTGGAACCGCAATCAGCGTTGTTACTAAAGATCCAGACAGCGATTGGGTGAACGTTGGCACATATAGGAGCCAGGTAATGGACGGCAAGACCCTTGGTCTCCAGCCACTCAAGGGCAAGGATTCCGACCTTCATATACAGGCCGCCCGCAGAAAAGGATTGGACAGAATACCTGCGGCGTTCGTTTTCGGCTCTGATCCGCTGCTTTTTCTCACGGCAAGCACGTTGTTTGGCCGCGGCCTATGTGAATATGACATGGTTGGCGCGCTTCGGGAAGAACCAATGGTGCTTACCGAAGGAAAATATAGCGGGCTTCCAATTCCAGCCAATGCTGAAGTTGTGATCGAAGGTGATCTCATGATCAACGATCTGAAGCTTGAAGGCCCATTCGGCGAGTACACCGGCTACTACTCTGGCACGCCGAGCCCGAAAGTCTGGCTGGATGTCAAGAGAGTCTCATACCGGGATAATGCCATCTTCCCAATAAGCACAGTTGGACGTCCCACGACTGACATTCACTACATCCAGGCTTTGAACCGAGCGGGCACGCTGTGGGGAGAGCTCGAGGATATGCGGATTGACGGCATCAAGTCGGTCTACTTCCTTCCCGAGGCTACCGGGCGCTTTGTAGTGGTGGTTTCAGTGGATCAGAAGTATCCCGGCCACGCAGAGCAGGTTGGCATGGCTGTTCTTGGATCGAGCACCGGCCACTACGGCGTCAAGTACGTGATTCTAGTTGATGGCGACATCCCGGCCGACGATCTCCCGCGCGTATGGTGGGCGATCGCGACGCGATCTGCGCCGGATCGCTGCGAGATTATCAAGCGAGGGCGTTCCACCGCGCTCGACCCCTCCTTGCCCATCAATGCAAGAGACATAACTTCGAAGATGGTCCTCAACGCCACGATCCCATGGGAATGGAAAGAGAAGCCAAAGCTGATCGAACTGGATTCCGAGACGGTCGAACACGTGAAGAGCCGTTGGGCTGAACTGGGTCTAGCCGACGTGTTACCTCTGTGACATGTTCCAGGTCTTGTTAGCAATACGGGAAAGGATCCAACTGTGACCAGAGCAGACATTCCAGTACGCATTCGGAACTTTGTCTTCGACATCGACGGCTGTCTCGCCGTCGATGGCGAGCCGATTCCAGGTGCATTCGAAGCCCTGGCGGAACTTCGGGACCGAGGATATGGTTTCGTGTTCCTCACAAATGACAGCTACCTGTCTACGGCAGCATGGCGCAAGAAAGCGGTTGCCTTGGGATTCGACTTTCCAGATCTGGAAGTCATAACCGCTGGGCAGATACTTATTCAGCTTGCTGCGGATCGTTATCCCGGCGGAAAGGTCCTGCTGTTTGGGTCAGATGCGCTTGCCGCGGAGGCGGAGAATCTTGGGCTGAAGCTCCTGCCTACCGAGCGTGGCCACGAGGCGGACGTCGTCCTCGTAGCCAGAAGTCCGTCATTTGACTACAAAGACATGACCGCTGGGCTTCGCGCGCTTAGGGCAGGTGCGGGGTTCATAACCTCCAGCATGGCCCGGGCCATTCCATCTAAAGATGGGCCGGTTCCAGGTACAGGCGCTACAACCAACGCAATGGCCTTTGCTTCGAGGAGACGGGCCGTGATCGCTGGTAAGCCGAGTGCGCTCGCTGCACGAACCTGCCTTCAGATCGCGGGGTTTGACAGGCGGCATACCGCATTTGTCGGAGACGATGTTGAACTTGACATTGCCACAGCTAAGCGGGTGCAAGGGTTCTCGATTCTAGTTCTCACCGGCTCCACGGCAGTGGAGGACGTGATGACGCTCAAACCCCGGCTTATGCCGGACCTGGTGATTGACTCCGTAGCGAACATCCCACGGTTGCTGCTGGCGTAACGACCACAGCCAACCCTCCGGTCCCTTCATGGGTTTGAACCCAGTCTTACCCATGAAGGGTATGAGTAGAACCGCGAGAGCATTGGCTGAGGAGGTGGGCCTGCTTTAGTGGTTATGCCGATCAACTGGCAGATTGGCAGCTCGTGCAAGTATTTGAACTGAATTTCGACGTAAAGCTGGGATTTACAAGGTTTCGCATCAATTTTTTGAATTACCCGAGGCAATAAAGGGGGGTTAATTTGGTTTCGGCATAGCAGTAGCTGGAATGCCATTCCTGGCATCAATTGCGGAAGTTCCTAATAATTTTCAATGCCTTGGCCGGTTTCTCACGGCAACATTTAATCCATTTGAACACTGCCGGCGTTGCAAATTTCGTGAATTTGACTGCAAAGTACCATAGCTGTATTGTGACCTCGGTCACTGGCGTCGGGGGTGTCGCTTAATGCAGATGAGCTGGGAGAATGTGTGCGGCGAAACACAAATTTTCTTAGCCACACGAAGTGTCAATAAGGGCCTATGGGGTGCCTGTCATTTATCTCAAGCAAGGTGATGCGCCCACAAGGGGTGCATTAAAAAGGGGGGGTGGGTATGACCACCGAGCAACCAATGGTCTTACACCGGTTTGCAAGTCCATTTGATGTCGAGACCGCGCCGGGCGCGGAGGGCTGGCAGCAGATGTACCCGTATTATTTCCTATTCTCCGAAGAGAACAAAGAATGGGAAGACGGGATGTTGTGGTACCAGGATGGAGTACACCATCCAGAGGTGCTATATCCATTCGACACCATTACGCACGAGTGCTGGCGTACGGCACTTGGACAGAATAATTCTCGCATCTTTGCGATTCCGCCCGCTTATGGAATCGAACAGCGAATCATCAACGGGTATCTATACATCGCTGCGGTGCCCGTCTCTTCACAAGAGCGGATGCAGGAGCGGGTGGAGGTATTCGTACGCCGGGCCGGCGATTACTACGCGAACTGGGATGAGATTTTTGACAAATGGAAGGCCAAGATGGTCGATCTCATCGAGAAACTCGAAGCGCTCGATGTTCCCCATCTGTCAAGGCTAGATATCGAGGAAATCGTCACTGAGAGGCGCGGAATCAGTTCGGGTTGGAGACTGGTGGAGGCCTACAATGCCGTAATCGAAAACATGTTCACAGCATGGCAATATCACTTTGAAATGCTGAACATCGGCTATGCGGGCTTTTTGAACCTGTTTATGTTTTGCAAGCAGGCGTTTCCGGGAATCAAGGACGAGCTGATCGCCCAGATGGTGGCGGGATCCGAGTTGCTGTTCTTCCGGCCGGACGACGAGCTCAAGAGGCTTGCCCAGCTGGGACTTGATCTTGGCATCGCAGACAAGTTGAGGGCTTCTCGAAAGCCGGAGGAAATTCTCGAGGATCTGCGGCATGATCCGGCGGCCGAGAAATGGGTAGAGTCATTGGACGAGATTTGGCATCCATGGTTCTACTTTTCGAACGGTGCAGGCTTCTATCATCACCACCGATCCTGGATAGATGACCTTACGGTCCCATGGGCGGCGCTGACTGGTTATATCGATCGGCTGGAAAAAGGTGAAAGTCTCGAGCGTCCCAAGCAGGCGATCCTTGATCGTCGCGAACGTTTGACATCGGAGTATCGCGAGCTCTTGGCCACTGATGAAGACAGAGCGGTTTTCGACGAGAATATAAACCTTGCACGGCTTGTTGCTCCTTATATAGAGGATCATAACTTTTACGTGGAGCACTGGCACCACACTGTCTGGTGGAACAAGATTCGCGAATTCGGTGATCGGCTCGTAGAGGGCGGATTTTTAGATGACCGCGAGGACATGTTCTTCATGAACCGCTGGGAGGTGGGCCAGGCTTTCGCCGATATGGTGGCGTCTTGGGCATCGGGCGGACCTTCAGGCGGACAGAAGATTTGGAAGAGTAAGGTCGCTGATCGCAAGAGAATCTTCGACGCTTTGCATGACTGGACACCGCTGCCGGCTCTTGGTCCGGTCCCCGAAGAAATCACCGAGCCGTTCACAGTCATGTTATGGGGGATAACTACAGAGCGCGTCAGGTCATGGCTCGGCCTTGGGGACGCAGTGGGCGAGAATGAAATACAGGGTGTGCCTGCCTCTCCAGGGACAGCAGAAGGGCGGGCACGGGTGGTGCTGAGTTCATCTGATATTGGCAGCATTGAACAGGGTGAAATTCTGGTCTGCCCGATCACTGCGCCTTCATGGGGACCCGTGTTCTCGAAGGTTCAGGCGGCGGTCTCTGACATCGGCGGCATGATGAGCCATGCAGCGATAGTGTCCCGCGAATACGGTCTTCCCGCTGTAGTAGGTACCGGCACGGGAACCAGGCGCATCAAGACGGGCGACATGGTCAGGGTGGATGGAAACACCGGTCTGGTGACAATCTTGCCAAGAAGCACAAATTGAAGGAGCACGATATGGAATACATTCTGCCACTCAAGGATTGCCATTCTCACTTTACCGAGCTAGTTGGCGGAAAGGCAATGGGTCTCGGCTCACTGCTTCGCCAAGAATTGCCTGTTCCATCCGGGTTTGCAGTAAGCACGCACGCTTACCGTGAATTTGTCGAAGTTACGGGGCTTGACCGGGCTATCCAGATGAACCTTCGGGGTGCTGACACAATTGACGAGCAGAGGCGGGTTTCGGAGCGGATCCGCGGTTTGTTCGAAGAGTCTAAGCTTCAGGACTCGCTTCTCGCGGAGCTGACGGAAGCGTATATGCAGCTAAGCCCTCATGGCATGCAGCCGGTGGCTGTCCGGTCCAGCTCGGTGAGCGAGGACGCAGCTGAGGCCTCATTTGCCGGTGAGCACGACACCTATTTGTGGATAGAGGGACCCGACGCCGTGGCTAAAAATGTGTTGCGCTGTTGGTCCAGCCTCTTTACGCCTCAGGCCCTCTCGTATTTCAAGCAATTTGGAATCCGTGCAAACGAGACTGCTATGGGCGTAGTTGTGCAGACGATGGTAGCTGCAGAGGCGGCCGGGGTCATGATAACGATTGATCCGATGACCGGGGACCGTTCGCAGATCTCCATCGAGGGCTCCTGTGGCCTTGGCTTGGCGGTAGTAGGAGGGGAAGTCACGCCTGATCGCTACTTTGTCGATAAAGTGACGCTTGATATCCGCTCAAGGATGATTTCGCCCAAGAGCGTAGCGTACCGGTTCGATTCTCAAGCCGGTGAAGTCCGTCGAATCGACGTGCCGGAAGAGGAGCAAATGAAGCCATGCCTGACTGAGGAGGAGGTCGTTGCGATAGCAGCCTTGGGCAAGCAGGTGGAGCGGTCCCTTGGCACTGCCCAGGATATTGAGTGGGCACTCGGGCCGTGGATCGACGGCAAAAGGGATATCTTCCTGTTGCAGACCAGGCCTGAAACGGTGTGGCGCAACAAGCAGGCGGCGCCCCTGGCTTCGTCGCAAACGTCCATCATGGATCGTCTAGTGGGAAATATGAGCATGCCTATGCGGATCGTGTAGGTCCGCAGAATCAATAAGAGGATTGGGCCTGAGTGGGTTTCGCGCGGGCCGGAAAATTTCCGGCCCCGTATTTCCGCATGATTCTTTGCAGGCTTTTCTGAGACCAGTGCCTTAAAAGTGCTGGCAGCTGCAGAAATCGCAATCTGAACCGATGCAGCGCCCTTTGTTGAAATATTGGGGGAATTGACAAAGAGAGGAAGAATTGATGAGTATCAAAGATGGAACGGGCGCACTGACGTCCGAGGCTCCGGTGGCTTCTGTTGCGGTTCCAAAACAGGTTTCCCAACGCGCTCAGCCAATGGTTGGGACCATCGGGCTGCTGATTGTGGCTGTAGTGTTTGTAATACTGGGCTTAGTGTGGTCGCCTCAGACGTCACTTGTGGTTCTAGGCCCGATCACGACGTTCGCTCTGCCGGTGCTGGCCCTGTGTGCGATCTGGTGGGGCGGATGGCCGTTTGCCAAGTCCGGAAGATCAGTCTCCGGTTTGGCTAATACTGTCATGATCGTCGTAATCGGATTGGTCTTGACTGGAGTGGGTCTGCTTATCGTCGGGCACTTCAATGTCAAGGGCATCTTTTCTGCAAATGCGGCCGCTCAAAACAGCAAGGGCGTCTTGACGACGTTTCCCTTTACTGTTCCTATTGCTGCAGCTGTTTTCGTGGCAATGCTTCAGCTAACTTTTGTCTCCGGAAAATGGCCATTGCACAAGATGCGCCCTGCATCATCCGGTTTCGCAGCATTGCTGCTTAGTTGGGTGATTGGCACGGCGGCCTATTTTCTTGCCACCAACTGGAACTCAGTACCGGTTGCCGCAAGGACCGCTCTCGGGATTCGCAACGGCGTAGGTCCTATGAATGCTATTGATTTTACGGCATTGCTGCTGTGCATTGTGGTATATCAGATGGGGTTCTTTGTGCTGTTCAAAGGATGGCCGTTTGCTGGAATCAAGAATACGGGCGCACGCCTTATCGCATCGCATTTGGGCACAATTGCCGGTGGATGGATCACGTTTTTTGTGCTACTCAATGGCTTCAAGTGGCACGATCCTGTAATTGTCGGAGTCTGCGGTTCGATCATTGCCGCTATTTTTTTGGTGGCTATGCTGTTTGAGACCTGGCCATTCCAGGATGAGGAGCCTTCTGGAAACCGGCTTGGTGCAGCTATCCTGGCGGTCGTTGTTACCTGCTGCCTTTACTTTGGGCTTCGAGCTCTTGGACAGGCGACCGGTACCTGGAGTCAGGCTCCAGTAGAGCTCTGGATTGGCGTGTCCGGTCTTAATTACATCGCAGCTGTTGTTATTTTGCATTATGCAGTATGGGGCCGGTGGCCTCTTGAGCCGCCGATGCCGCCTCCTGGATAGTGCGCTTAGGTTGAAGGGAAGTAATTAATCGCCAGCAGTCGGGAATTAGAGTTCGACTGCCACAGCCAAACAGGCGATTCTCGGCGAGTTGTCGCCACTCACTCGCAATGCAGGTGTGCTTCAGGGTGGAAAGTGATTCCCGGTCACTGCTGGCCGTAGTCCGTGTCCAACGTCGGTCGGCAGCTCGCGGCCCACGGCTCTGAAGCCCCTGCTTTGCCCTGGCGATTTCATGCTACTGCAGCCTATGGACTGGCAGCAGGCGCGTGATAACTCTATGGATTGCAGTTAGGACGGGAGGCAGGGTGGCCATTCAAGGAATCATTTTGGATGTGGATGGGACAGTAATTCTGGCGAGCAAGGTTCTCGATGGCGCTTCCGAGACATTGGACATTCTGCGAAATCGCGGCTACAAACTTGTGTTTTGCACCCAGCAAAACCAGGATTCGGATCGAAAGCTGAGCGACCGGCTCAATGCAGCCGGCTTGCAGATATATGAGCAGGAGATCGTATCGGCGGGCACAGTCGCGGTGGACTACCTGGCACAAAATCACCGCGGGTCGCAAGTATATGTCGTTGGGGCGGATTCGATTCGCGATCGTTTATCCTTGGCCGGATTAAAGGTGTTGGCCGACCGCAATGGCGAAACGGCTGAAGTAGTGCTAGTTGCAACCGATCCTGACGTCAACTTGACTCGGTTATCGGTAGCGGCAGAAGCTGTGCGGCGCGGAGCTGATTTCTATGTGACGAGCCTGGATCGCGGAGAGCCCATGGCGGACCGGATCATTCCAGGCCCTGGCTCGTTGGCTCTCGCTATTGCTTACACTGCCGGACGCCGCCCGGTTGTGCTTGGAAAGCCCTCGCCCGCCATGGTCGCAGCAGTCCGAGACCGGCTGCAGCTGCCATCGTCGTCGATCGCGGTAGTTGGGGACCAGCCGGCTCAAGATGTGAGGCTGGGGCGGTTCCTTGGTGCCACAACGGTCCTGGTGATGTCCGGAGTGACAACTCCCGAGGCTTTGGAGAGGACGTCTTCATCGTACCGCCCAGATGTGATTTTGCCTGGCAT
The DNA here is from genome assembly GCA_004298555.1 of Actinomycetota bacterium. Lineage (GTDB taxonomy): Bacteria > Actinomycetota > Acidimicrobiia > Acidimicrobiales > Acidimicrobiaceae > SCQM01. Next base: position 19,582 of record SCQM01000088.1, read on the forward strand.
CAAAGATGTTCCGGCCTGGCTTGACCTAAACAAGCAGAAACAACCTTCCTGACTTGGAGAGAGCAAAGCCGGGATCATCGCGGTTTAAAGCCTCTTCCTTCAAGGAATTTGGTTCGCCCGAATATTTCCTGCTGGCCTCCGCGTCAGCAGCGGATTCAGGTTCAACTGGTTGGGGCCGATCGTTCTGACATAGTTATAAAATCGCGAGCCCACCAGCCTTCAAAGAAGGTTCCAGGGCCCTGCACAGTTGATGAGAGCAGTTTGCTTCCGTTGGATGGTGCTGCGATGCCATCTAGAGCCGGGTCGTAGGTGGCGAATACGGTCCAGTAAGGGTTGATATCGAGCTCCATGCCGCGAATAGCTCCCGCGCGGACCAGGAGTTGTGCGAGCTGCATCGGATTAAGCGCGGGGCCAGTCACGTAAACCAGGGCACCGTCAGAGGTCACGCCCAAAGCAGATCGCCACTGGTACTCAAGTCCCGGCCCAGTGCACGAAGTGGCTCCACAAGTTGCGCCCCATTCCTGCCAGTCGGGGCTTGCGGCAACTGTCGTGGGTTGGCCTGCGGCTACCAGGGGTACAAGGTTCTGGCGTACGCTGACTACATTTGAGGCCATCGAAACGTCGCTGCCCCATGCACCCACGTTGGCGCTTCCGTCCGAGTAGATGACAAGTGAGGCCGCGCCCGGAACGAGTGGGTATATAACGCGGCCTTCGGTGTAATAGCCGCCGTGTGCTGCGCCCATTAGAAAACCGCCGTTAAACGCGGCGACTAGCGATGCGGCCTGAGCTGGTTGAATCGGTGCAGTGTATTTGTATGGCCCGCCGCCCGGGCTCCTGGAGCCAGAATAGAGCCGCGCGGAAAGCAGGCGGGTGTCCATCCATGCGATTCCTGCCGACTGGCTACCACCAGGCGGGAAGAGCCTTGTCTCGTAAACTGCAGGAAACCCGTGGACAAGACGGCCTGCAGAACTCCAGACGCCTTCGCCAGCAGTGGTGTGATTCGCGAATGGTACCAGTGCTGGGGGAACAGGAAGATTCGGTTCCGTGGTCGAAGTCGTTGAATTTGGTGTGCCGGCGTGCTTGATTGGAGCAACTGACGGACCGGGCGCCGCGACGAAGGGTTTGGCGGTGCCGCCCGCAAGGGTGTTCGATGACGCAGCGCTGCAGCCGGATAGAAGTACAGCGGACGCAGTTGTCAGCAACAATGTCCAAGCTTCACTTGTCCTGCGCATTATTCCTCCCCCGGCCCTGTTTATAGAGGTGCTTTCCAACGCCAGCCTTGCTTGAGACTGCAGACACTGTGTAATTGATGTTAGCTGGTGGCCTCTATGACGAATCCGTCAGCTTCCTTTGAAGCAGCCGAAGCTGCCAGCAGGGCCATTACGGTCGTGAGAATTACGGATGCAGCTTGATTTGTGGAGTGGGCGCCATTGTCAAAGTCCAGGAATCGACATTCGGCCCGCCCGTTGCGGAGTATTTGCCAAGGAGTTCAAATTTATAGCACTTCTGGTTGGCATGCAGGATTTACGATCTTGCCTCCATTTTCTTGGCTTTGATCAATCTGCACGACAAGCCCCTTCATGCGGGGAGAGGACGATGCAAATATAGAACTGAACCTAGCCTTCCCGCCCCGCATTGGAGCTGTCGGTCTGATGTATGAGGTAACGCGGACCCGCCATCACCTCAGGATTTGTGGATAGTCTTAATCGGTAGGTAATGGCACTGCGTAATTCTATGAGAAGATTGAGGATCGTATGGTGACCGTGAAGCTTTTCGCTGGTGCACGCGAGGCAGCTGGCACGTCAAGTATCCAGGTGGAGGCTGATTCGGTCCAGGAAGCGCTTGATGCAGTCACTGAGACTCATGGAGATGCCCTGGCCCGGATGATCTCAATTTCGAAGATCTGGCTCAACGGCGAACCAGCAGAACCAGATTCTATAGTGTCGTCCAGTGATGAGATAGCCGTCCTGCCCCCAGTCTCAGGAGGGATGTAAAAGAGAGGCCCGAAGGCCTCTCTTTTTACAGCTTGCAGCGAGTTATCGAATCTACTTCTTGGTTTCCCAAAAGATCTTGTCGATCTCGCCAATCTGGTCAAGGAGACCTTGGGCTACCGCGGTGTCATTGGTCTTCTTGCTTTCGCCGGCCGCCTTGGTTGCTTTCCAGAACAGGGTGTGGAGTTGCGGATACTTTTCCAGGTGCTCGGGCTTGAAGTAGTCAGTCCAAAGTACCCACAAGTGGTGCTTTACAAGCTCTGCACGCTCTTCCTTGATTGTCACGGCGCGTGATTTAAAAACCGAGTCGTCGGATCCGTTGAATTTTTCCATGCAAGCTTTGACTGACTCTGCTTCGATGCGAGCCTGGGCGGGATCGTAAACTCCGCAGGGAAGATCACAGTGGGCAGAAACAGTAACCGGCGCAGCGATTCCTTCTAGTGATTTGATGACCCTGGCGAGTAGCTTCATGGTCGCTCTCCTTTTTCCTATAGTTTGCAGTTGCCTATTTATGAGAACAAATAAAGACATTAGTCTGAAATACAGAAAACCCAGAGGATTTTAGTTTCGGCCGCATAGTGCCTTCAGATTAGGAATTATACACCGTTGTTTTTTTTAGCTGTTGTCACTGGCATATCAATGGTGCCGACTTTGAATCCAGGTGATCGACTGGTAGTGCGCCGAATCAAGCATCCCAGCGCCG
>SCQM01000089.1 GCA_004298555.1 Actinomycetota bacterium
GGCCTGTCCGACAAACCGAGTTCCTGCGCACTGATAGGCCTAAATTCAGGCTCCAAAGCTCCGTTCGAATCTGCATGCTCTTCATGAGTTTGAGCCGGTGCTTTAGGGTTGCCATGTGCGTCAAGCTCCTCAAAAAAGTAACTCTTTGACCGCAATGCCTGTTCGAGCCGCAGATGAAGGTCGGACATCTCGAAACGGCACTTGTCCGCCACCTGCATCAGGTAATCATTGCGCACCAACCCATTTGGGTGCTCGCAGATGATTGCGATCGCGTCATCCACTATTCTTGCACGACCTTCGATACTGGTTAGATCCCCGACGTCAAACAACCTTTGCAACCGGAAGGCCATGAACGGCTTGGCACCGGTCACCGCGATCTTCAACCTATCGGGATCCTTTTGTCCCAGTTCACCAGGGTCGATCCCTTTGGGAAGATCGGCCACATAGATCTCCAGCTTATATTTCTTCTCCCATTGGTAAAATTTTTCCGTTGCACTTATGCCAGCATTATCAGCATCAAACGCCAGAATGATTCGTTTAGAAAAACTCTTGATCTTGTTCAGATGGTCCTCGGTCAGAGCAGTGCCGCAGGTGGCCACCGCTCTGGGAATGCCAGCCTTGAAAAAGGCTATTACATCGGTATACCCCTCGCAAATGATGATCTCCCCTTTTGCAACCACATCTGCCTTTGCCAAATTGAGACCATATAACGTCTTCCTCTTTGAGTAAAGCGGCGTCTCGGGAGAGTTCTTGTATTTCGGCAACGGCTGGCCGTGGCTGTCTTCGAGAGCCGGCGGAAGAATCCTTCCGCCAAAAGCAACCGGCTTGCCAGATGAATCGAAGATCGGAAAAATCACCCGAGCACGCAGCTGGTCCTGAGGCTTCCCATTCTTGTCCATATATCCGAGGCCCGCCTCTACAAAGACCTCCTCAGACACGTTCAGATGGCCATAGAGAGCTGCCGGACTGTCCGGTGCCCAGCCCAGGTGAAATCTTTCCCAGTCCTCCTTGTCCAAGTTTCGCGAGCTTAGATATTCCCGTGCCAGCGCGGCTCCCGGACTATGCAAGAGCTGGTCTGCATAGAACTCGACGGCCTTTACCAATGCCGCTTGCAAAGAGGACCTTTTGCTGGCGTGCTTGGAAAGCTCTTCAGACTCGTAGGTAAGAGTTATGCCGGCTTTTCCGGCCAGGTACTCCACCGCCGACACAAAGTCCAACCTCTCGATTTGGCGAACAAAGGAGATTGCATCCCCAGATGCATGGCAGCCGAAACAGTAGTAAAAACCCTCCTGGGCGTTAACGCTGAAGGACGGAGTGTTTTCAGAATGGAATGGGCATAGGCCAACGTGCCGCAGTCCAACTCTCTTCAGCCCAACATGCTCTCCAATCAACGCAAGAATGTCCGTTTGATCCAAGACCTTAGCAACATCGTTCTCGTTGATTAACAACCCGTCCTCACCCGAAATCTACCTATAGCACTAACGAAAGCCTAGAGACCCGCGAAACTAAAAAGTTCCGGCGGATCAAGTGTTTATCGATCTTTGCAGCAGATACCCCCACATCAAATTTCCCACAATTCCGCAAATAACAAAAGATTCAAATCCTTGAATCCGAAACTTTTTATCGACATCTCAGCCGATACGCTGATTGTTTTCCGGCACTGCCGGCCAAGCTATCTGCGAAGCTCCCCAGCAAACGGATCCTACCGGCCTTCAAAGTCCTGAATTTACACCCAGGATTGCTAGCGAACTTCCAGCGAAAGTCCTAGGAAACCTGTAGTTTGGAGATAAATTCTGGTGACTTAGGGGAGATGCGCCAAATATGCAGATCAAGGCAGCCGTTATAAACAACAAAGGTGAGGACTTCGAAATTGGCACCGTTGAGCTCGATCCTCCCAAGATGGGCGAAGTACTTGTAAAGATGGTGGCTTCCGGAATCTGCCATACCGATATGAACGTCAAGAACCAAACCCACAGGGTCCCGGCACCAGCAGTTTTAGGACATGAAGGTTCCGGCATCATCGAAGAGATAGGACCTGGCGTAACAGAATTTGAAGTTGGAGACCATGTGGTGCTTGGATTCGCCTCCTGCGGAAGCTGCCGTAACTGCCTCCAGGCACGGCCATACGCCTGCGCAAGGCATGCAGAGCTTAACTTTGGCGGCAAGATGGAGGACCTTACCTCCCGGCTGCACCGTGGAGACGAGCGGCTCTCGAACTTCTTTGGCCAATCGTCATTCGCCAGTCACTCGGTTGTAAATGCCCGAAATGCGGTGAAGGTTCCAAAAGATGTTGACCTGGCATTGCTTGGCCCGCTGGGCTGCGGGCTGATGACCGGGGCCGGAACAGTGTTTAATCGGCTTCAACCAAGACCGGGGTCTTCTATTGGCGTAATAGGCGCAGGTGCTGTCGGCCTGAGTGCTGTCATGGCAGCAAGCATTGTAGGTTGCAATCCGATCATCTCAATCGACGTCCACGAAAATCGGCTAAAGCTGGCTAGAGAACTTGGTGCCACCCATACCATAAATGCCAGTGAAACGCCAGATTTAGTCTCTGCAATTCGCTCGCTCACAGATGGAGGAGCCGAATTTGTCATTGAAGCAGCGGGACATCCGTCACTGCTTCGACAGGCCGTAGACGCACTTGCTCCGCTGGGTACCGCCGTCCAGCTGGGCGGACTTCCTCAAGGCACAGAGGCCTTAATCGACTCCAACGATCTTAGATCAAAGAGTAAGACCGTCGCCGGATTGGTCGAAGGCGCAAGCGTACCCAGAGTTCTAATTCCTCAACTTATCGAATTCTACAAAGCGGGGAAATTCTCCTTCGACAGGCTGGTTGCCTTCTATCCTTTCGAAGCTATCAACCAAGCCGGATTGGATGCCCACGACGGCAGAGTGATCAAACCAGTCTTGAGATTCAGCTGATAACCGGCTTTCACAAAGCTCGCGGCATTGTGTCAAACGGGCATCGCTGCGATGCCACAGTTGAAGAAAACGGAATTTTTCACACCTTGAATGAGCTCTGCACTCCAATCGGAAAGAGATCCTCTGCCTCAAGGGGCTTATGGGTGACACCTTGATTAAAGGCAAATCTAAGAAATGAGCTTATGGTTACCCGGTTTGGATCCACCCCGTAAGGCCAGTAGCCATCAGAGCCAAAGAGCTCAGAAAGCCTCTCAGCAAATACGCGCGACCATGGAATAGGGAACCTGCTGGCAGTAACGTCGAATAGCCTCGCAAC
>SCQM01000090.1 GCA_004298555.1 Actinomycetota bacterium
CTTGCCCTACTGATCGTGCGATTTTAGGCAGCCGGCTGGCTCCGATGACTACAACGATTATCGCAACGACAACCAGTGTGTCAAGCCCAAGTATTTCTGCGAGCATGGTAATTTACCTTTCCTACCTAGTCAGAAATTATAAGGCCTAAATGGAGTTTAGATGCAATCGAGCCGTCCTTAGCGACCCGCGTTTTTGATGGTTCTGGCACGATTTCTTATCTCCCTATAGCTGATCAGGGTTATGTTGGCCCGTGACAGAAGATGGTCAAAATGGCGACGTTCGCCCGAGGCGGTTTTCTGAGAAACGTATGTCGCCCAATCGGGAGTTATTGCCCGAAGTTCGGGGGTATCCTCGGCCGGCCTAATGCACAATTCGGTAAGGCCCTCTTCGAGGGAAAATATGGCCTCTTCTATGAGATCCTGCGACCTGGGGTCGAAATCAACATATCTTGAGAAAGGGTCTATTACCCGGTCAGGAAAGATTGCGCCCTCCTCCAGTGCCAAGGTTTTGGCAGGGAAACCGATTTTGTCTTCGGTCAGACTGTCTGGCAGCGAAATTGGAAGCTCGAACTCAAGGGCAATATCCAGGAGAATGTCGAAGAACTCGGGCCGCATCACCAAGGCTCCCAGCTCTGAAGCAATATGAGAGACGTCAAATCCCCAATAGATCGCTCTCTCAATTTGGGCTTTGCATTCCCGTCGTGTTTCTTCCAGGTCTGCATGCTCCCACAAGTCTTCCAGGGTGATCGGGAATCCCCCTTGGCCGTCAAGAAGTGAAGGTGCCTGCGTCACAGGGCCGTAATGGAGGATCGGATTTGACGAATTCAGCGTCAGCTCAATTCCAACGTCCTCGCCACGGTATCGGACTACGGCATCCCTCGACCAGGGAGCCGGCACAATTAATCGCGCTGACGTTGCAATGCCGTTCCTAAGCACGTCATAGACGCCCAAATTGCAGGAATGGCAAAAACCGAGACAATCACAGGTGATGATAAGCGCTTTCGTTCCCTTCGGGAACCCTAGGCGTTCTGTTAAGAGTGGATAGTTCTCCATTTGGACTCTCCAGCTTGAAATGCTCGGATGCTAAAAGGTTACTCTGTGGGCATCGTTGCGAAGCCAGAATTAGGAGAACTACTGTCATTTGGGTGAAAGTTTGTAGTGTTTAGAATCGAACGCGAAATTAGGGGCCTTGTTGTTGGACTGTTTTTCGAGCACCGCCCTAGCTGCAGCGACGCCCTTTAGGCCAACTTCTCTTGTTCGACGGTCAAGTGCCCAAGCCGGAATTCTCTCTTCAAAGTCAATCAGTCTCATCTGTGCGCTCATAGACACATTATGAAAGACGGTAGCGACAATCAGCCCGGTGCGATCCGAGTACGGCTAAACGTTATCAGAGTTATTATCCAGAGCTTCGTTGCTCGTTATGTCTTCTCCAAGGTCATTATCATGTCCATCGGAACTAAGTTTTAGGATGTGCGCCTTCTTGGCATTTGGGCCATAAACCGGTGCTCCATATCCTTCGTCAATGAGAGCTGCAACTTCGCTGCCATCAATAGTCTCTTTTTCCAGCAGAGCGTTGGCCACCAGTTCCAGGCCTTTCTGATGGATCTTTAGCAGTTCTGTTGCCCTTTGTTCCTGTTCTCTGAGGATCCGGTCTATCTCCTCATCTATGATTTTTGAGGTATCCTCCGAATAGTCACGACTGTGCATCAGGTCTTCGCCCAGGAATACCATGCCTTGCGATCCCCAAGCCCTGGGGCCTATCCTGTCGCTCATTCCCCATTCTCTGACCATCTTTCTGGCCATTTCTGTGTTGCCAACCAGATCATTGTTTGCCCCGGTGGATAAATCACCGAATATCAGCATTTCTGCTACGCGGCCACCCATGCGGACTACAAGTGAATCATCGATGTATTCCTTAGGGTAAATATGACGTTCTTCAAGTGGCAGCTGCTGTGTCACACCAAGTGCCAAACCTGTTGGGAGGATGCTGACTTTATGGACTGGATCGGCGTTGGGCAATACGTAAGCAAGTACAGCATGCCCGCCTTCGTGGTATGCGACGCGTTCCTTTTCCTCGTCGGACAGAACCAGGGAATCACGCCTCTGGCCCATCAGAACGCGGTCCCGGGCTTCTTCAAAGTCCTCCATATGAATCTCTGGAGAAGACCTTCTAACTGCATACAGGGCAGCCTCATTCACGAGGTTCGCGAGATCGGCACCACTCATTCCCGGCGTTCCGCGGGCAACTACGCTCAAGTCGACGTCGGAAGCAATCTTCTTTCCTTTGCAGTGAACCTTGAGGATTGGAAGTCTTTCTTCCAAGTCCGGCAGAGGAACAACTATCTGACGATCGAATCTTCCCGGTCTTAGAAGTGCGGGATCCAGGATATCTGGCCGGTTGGTGGCGGCCATGATTACGACACCCTCGGTGGTGTCGAAGCCGTCCATTTCGGAGAGCATCTGATTCAGAGTCTGCTCCCTCTCGTCGTGTCCTCCTCCAAGTCCCGCGCCGCGTTTTCTGCCAATCGAGTCGATTTCGTCAACAAATATGATTGCTGGAGCTTGTTTGCGGGCGGTCTGGAATAGATCTCTAACGCGTGATGCTCCCACACCCACGAACATTTCCATGAAATCGGAACCGGTCACGCTCAGGAATGGTACTCCAGCTTCTCCGGCTACAGCACGGGCGAGCAGAGTCTTGCCTGTGCCGGGAGGACCCACCAGAAGAATACCCTTAGGGACCCTGGCGCCGATTTCTTTGAAACGCTGTGCGTTCTTGAGGAAATCGACGACCTCGGAAATCTCTAGTTTGACCCCGCTATATCCTGCCACATCATCGAAAGTCGTCCTCGGCCTCTCGGTGGAGTAGACCTTGGGCTTAGATTTGCCAATGGACATTATCCCAGACATCTGGCCCTGAGCTCTTCTGTTCATGTAGGCAAAAAAGCCAATGAGGAGGAGGAACGGAATCAGGTAGTAAAGGATCTGTGAAAGGAAATTAGAATTGGGTGTGTAAAAGGAGGTGTTTACGCCCTCCTGTCTTAGCTGCGTGATATCTGTAGTAATAAACGGCAAGGGACCATTGACGGTGTAACTTGTTCCGTCAGATAGCTTTCCGGTAATCTTTCCGTTGTTGTTATCAATCTGGGCTGATACCACCTGCTTTGCTTGGGCATCATGCAGAAAAGTATCGTAACCAAGTTGTTTTGTTGTTTGCGGAGTGAAGACCGAGGCATAGACGAAGGCTGCTGCTAGAAGTGTCACAAGTACAAGGACTATCCAGCGCCAGCTCTGGTCTGGACCGTTCGGCAGGATTTTATTGCCTTTATCATTTCCGCGTTGACGCTTATCGGGCATTTGACGACTCATATACCACATGTTAGGCGCGTAAAGGAAATAATTGATTAAAAGATTGATGAAGGCTTCTCTTTTTACACTCGGGTTTGATCATGACCAGGGTCTTGATCTATCACATGGTGCGCTATCCTCGTGAGAGTGAATCAGTGGGAACCAACTCCGCGCCAAGGAGGTTTGAAGGGAATTAATGCCCTTTCGATCGCAGTTGTCGGGTTCCTGGTCGGATATCTTTTCGCAACAATTTATGTACTGATTGAACTGACTCTTACCGGCGCACCGGCAAGCGCATCACCCACGAACTCATTTGGTGCGCTGATTGCAAATCTTTTGGGCCTTTGGACCGGGCTGTTGGCAGCCGTCGTTTACGCTTCGAAGAAGCGGGGAACCGGTTCTCTGAAGGTTGATTTTGGCCTCAGAAGGGTCATGTTGCAGGACATGGTAATTGGGATCCCTATTGGAATACTCGGCCAGCTGGTGATTATTCCAGTGCTCTACTATCCCTTCGAACGAGTTGTGCCAAATCTTTCTCAAAAACTCAGCCAACCTGCGCAGACAATTACCGGGCTTGGTCATGGAAGCGGATTTTTGATACTGGCATTGTTTCTTGCTGTCGGTGCTCCAATTGTCGAGGAGCTCTATTTTCGCGGCCTTCTTCTAGGCTCCCTCAAGTACAGATTTTCGCGCCTTCCTGAATCAGCTTCTTCATTTCTCGCAGCAATAATTTCATCAATTCTGTTTGGATTGGCGCACGGAGAGCCGCTTCAGCTTCTTGGCTTGGCTTTCTTCGGGCTCATTTTGGCTGCTATGAGACTAAAATTCGGCCGAATAGGGCCAGGAATGTTTGCGCACGGCGCATTCAACGCCGTTACGCTTATAGCTTTGCTCAGGATCCATTAGGCGCAACCCTGTCAAAAGACAATATTTGAAAGGTGCATTTCGTTGTCTGACAATATCGGGCATGATGGATGGGTGCCATCAGTGAGACGTCGAATCAGTAATTTGGGCAGCGATCAGAAATCAAATATTATTGACAGATTTTTCATTTTGTTGGCGCTGGTCTTTGTGGTCTGGCAGCTGCATCCGTCACTTATTCTTTCCAATACCACCACCACGGGTGGAGATACCGGGGCCCACTTTATTGTCCCCTGGCTGGCAGAGCACCAGGTCTTCAATCACTTTCGTCTGACAGGCTGGAGCAATGCCTGGTATGACGGGTTTCCTTTGCTGGGCTTTTACTTCCCGCTGCCCTCTATCCTCGTCGCGTTTCTAAACATTTTTATTACATACAATGTCGCGTTTAAGCTGATAACCGTCCTGGGCTCTCTCATCTTCATACCAAGCCTCTATCTGCTGGGCAAAAGGTTTGAACTGCCTCGGCCCATTCCGCTCTGTCTGGGACTGGTAGGCGTTGGCTATCTTTTTGACACCAGTTATACGATTGACGGCGGTAATCTGGCATCCACTCTCGCCGGTGAATATTCGTTTTCCCTTTCGCTGGCTCTTGGAATCATCGTAATATCAATCGCGGCTAAGCGGGGATTGACCAGAAAAGATGCGGCACTTGGCGCGCTTATCTTTGCACTTGCAACGCTGGCTCACATACTCCCCTCGTTCTGGGTAGGCTTTTCGCTCCTGCTGCTCATTCTTTTGAAGCGTATTTATTACAAAAGCTGGTCTGACCTGCGATATACGGTTGGGATGGTGATTCTGGCCGGACTGATTACGTCGTTCTGGGCGATTCCATTTGCACTACGCGTCGCTTATTCCACGTCGATGGGATGGTCGAAGGTGACCACCTACGGGAGCACCTTGTTTCCCCACTCCTTGCGTCCGTGGCTGATAATGGCTTTGCTGGGCACAATTATTTCATTCTGGCGCAAGCAGATGCTCGGTGTGCTGCTGGCATTGCTGGGGGTATTCTCAGTCGCGGCATTCATATTTCTACCTAACAGCGCTGTCTATAATGCTCGGGCGCTGCCATTCTGGGTGCTGTCGCTTTACGCTCTCTCGGGATTGTTCCTTGGCAACTTGGCCATTCTGGTTGGTACTGGGTTCAGATGGACAAAAATCTGGATCGGCAATAGAAACTCTCAAACAGCCAAGCTTGAGGTGGAAGCATTAGAGGAAGATGAGCTGGGCTACCTTCCGCCGGGTGCCTTGATAGGACTTGAACTCGGGGCCCAGGAAGTAGCCACCATTCTCGCCCAGCCCACGACCGAACGAGTCACAAAGATGCCATGGGCAAGTTCTGGAAATATGTACCTGGGTTCCCGCGGCCATGTTTTGGCAGCTGCCCTCGTGTCGCTTGTGGTCTTCCTGATTTCGGGATTAGGGCTGTTTGCCCCGGTATCTTGGCTACCCATCCATACGACTCAGAGTTTCGTGCCTTCCTGGCTCAGGTGGAATTACACGGGGTACGAAGGAAAACCCGCATATCCCGCATATCGCGAGCTAATGGTTAGCATGCAGAACGTTGGGAAAAACTACGGATGCGGTCAGGCGATGTGGGAGTACAACTCTCAACAAAACTCCTACGGGACTCCGATGGCTCTGATGCTTCTGCCTTACTGGACTAACCGCTGCATCGGCTCGATGGAGGGACTGTTTTTCGAATCCTCTGCAACGACTCCGTTTCATTTTGTGAACCAGTCCGAGCTTTCGGCTTCTCCATCGGAAGCCATGTCTGGCCTGCCCTACAATGGACTCAACGTGGTATTGGGGGTTCAGCATCTGCAGCTTTTGGGTGTCCGGTATTATATGGCATATTCTCCGAATGTCGTCGCGCAGGCCAACCGTGATCCGCAGCTGAAAAAGATTGAGACTGTTCCGGCTCTGGATCCGTCCGCAGGCTCGAACACACCGATGGGATGGACGTGGAGCATTTATCTGATAAGGAACTCAGCCAAGGTGGAACCGCTGAGTAACTTGCCTGTGGTTCTGAGCGGTGTGAATCCAAGCCAGGCGTCCTGGCTTAAGGGCGTCATGCCATGGTACGACGACCCGAAGCGGTGGTCAGTGTTACCAGCCCAGACAGGTCCCTCAAATTGGACCAGGGTTGCGCTTGGGTCAACCAATTTCCCCTCGGATCCCGTGGATCCGGCAAAGGTAAGCAATATAAGTCAAAACAACTCGTCGGTGTCGTTTGATGTCTCCAAGGTCGATTCTCCGGTCCTTGTTAAGATCTCGTACTTTCCAAATTGGCAGGTCAAGGGTGGGGACGGCCCTTACAGAGTGGGTCCAAACCTGATGGTTGTCGTTCCTACATCACGACATGTGGTCGTTTATTACGGAATGACCCCAATCGACTACATTGGGTACGGCTTGACTGTCGTTTCAACTGCAATTGCTATTGCATTTATCGTGAAGGGTAGGCGATCCAAGTATTTGCCGGAGTCTATCGACTAGAGTTAGTCTCCGTGCTTCTATCCGGTCTGAAGGAATTTGAAACAAGGCAAAGGTTCTGAGACAAATGATATCCGAAATTTTCAAAGCATATGACGTGAGGGGTACAGTTCCCGACCAGCTCAATGAGGAAATTGCACGCGCAATCGGTGCTGCGTTCGCAGTATTTTCCCAAAGTTCCAAGATAGCTGTGGCTCGTGACATGCGCATCTCAGGCGAACTGCTCAGCTCGGCATTCATGGATGGGGCCATGAAAGTCGGAGTGGGTATTGTCGATTTGGGCCTTGGGTCTACTGACATGCTATATTTCGCATCCGGAGCCCTTGACATGCCTGGAGCAATGTTCACCGCATCTCACAACCCGGCTATCTACAACGGAATAAAGATGTGCCTGTCGGCAGCACGCCCAATTAGCTCAGACAACGGGCTGCATGATATTGCTGAACTTGCCCAAAGTTTTGTTGATAACGGTATTCCAAATGCTGCTAAGGCCGGGCCGTATGAACAAAAGGAGATGCTTACCAAGTTTGCTGACCATATCCGCTCGTTTGTCGACGTCAGTAATCTTAAGCCTTTGAAGGTGATTGCAGATACTGCTAATGGAATGGGAGGATTGGTAGTTCCAGCGGTGTTCTCGGCATTGCCATTTGAGCTTGAAATATTGTTTCCTGAGCTGGACGGCAATTTTCCAAACCACCCTGCCGATCCGATCCAGCCGGAAAACCTTGTCGACCTCAAGCAGCGGGTGATTTCAACCGGAGCGGATATCGGCTTGGCATTTGATGGCGACGCCGATCGGGTTTTTCTGGTTGATGATCAGGGGCAGACAATTTCAGGCTCGACCACCACGGCTCTAGTAGCCAAGACCCTTGCTGCCAAACACCCCGGATCAAAAATCCTATATAACCTGATCTGTTCCAAAGCGGTACCCGAAATAATAGCTGAGAGCGGGGCAATTCCGATTAAGACAAGGGTAGGCCACAGCTTCATCAAAACCATTATGGGTGAAACCGATGCTCTCTTCGCAGGAGAACACTCTGGACACTATTACTTCAGGGATAATTTTCGAGCGGATTCCGGGTTGATCGCAGCTCTGGTGGTCCTTGAGGTCCTGTCTTTGTCGGGAAAGCCACTGTCGCAGCTCAGAATTGAACTTGAACGGTACAGCGCCTCAGGTGAGGTGAATACCAAGGTTCAAGATGTAAGCGATGTTCTAGCATTCCTAGAGAATGCATATCAGGGCAGAGGCAAAATGGACCATATGGACGGGCTTACCGTAGACATGGGCGATTGGTGGTTCAATGTGCGCCCTTCTAATACTGAGCCGCTCCTAAGGCTTAATCTTGAGGCTAAATCTGATACGGAGGTGGCGTCAAAGGTCCAAGAGGTCCTAGCCGTAATTTCCAAGGCTGATTCTGAAAGGAAATAGTGTGACATTGGATCCCAAACTTCTCGAGATTCTGGTTTGTCCGATTGACAAGGGGGAGTTGATTTATATTCCGGAGGAGGAAACTTTATACAATCCCAGGCTGAAGCGCCGATACTTTATAAGGCAGAATATCCCCATCATGCTTGTAGATGAATCTCAAGTGGTAGACGATACTGAGCATGAACGGTTGATGGCGTTGTCAAAGAGTTCATAGCCTTACACGTTACTAATCACTTCTGAAAAATACAGGTTTGAGGTATTTGCATGTTCGAGCAGGTTTTGGATTCATCCCGCATGTGGGAATATACTGCCGGTCTCCCTGAGCAGGTAGCGTTGGCAGCTATCAACGCTACAGCCACTCGGGGGCTTCCGTTGAAGCATGAGATTGAAAATGTTGTGGTGCTTGGGATGGGTGGGTCAGGAATTGCAGGTGACGTTCTGCTGGCGGTAGCGGCCCCTTTTATGTCAGTTCCTGTCGCCGTTGTCAAGGCTTACACAATCCCCGCTTATGTAGGGCACGGATCTTTGGTTTTTGCCATCTCGTTTTCGGGTAACACCGAAGAGACGATCGATGCGGCAGCGGAGGCTTTGCGCCACGGTGCACGGGTTGTGTTCGTGACATCAGGAGGAGAGCTGGCCCAGTTGGCTCGTGATGCCGGTGAGCCGCTGATAAGTGTTCCAAGCGATATACCCCAGCCACGTGCGGCAATTGGTGCGATGTCTGTACCTCCGCTTGTCGTGCTCGAAGAAATTGGATTGTTCCCGGGAGCCACTCACTGGATTGATTTGGCGGTGGCGCAGCTCCAGAGGAGAAGAGACGCCCTGATCCAGCCACGTTCCGAGATCGAGTCAATAGCAGAACGCATAGGGGACAGTATTCCTCTGATTCACTCCTCTGGTGCCATTGGCCGGGCCTGCGCCCAAAGGTGGAAGACCCAAATAAACGAGAATGCCAAAAGGCCTGCTTTCTACTCCGTTTATTCTGAGAACTGCCATAATGAGCTGGCTGGCTGGGAGTATTTGAATGACTTGACAACAACCCGGATGACAGTAGTGAATCTTCGCCACCCCAGCGAACATCCTCAGGTCGTGAGGAGATTCGACATTGCGCATGATCTTATGGGATCTAAGGTGAAAGACATCATCGCGGTTAGGGGGGTTGGCGAGGGAGAGCTGTCGCAACTGCTGGATCTTGTGTTGACAGGAGATTTTGTTTCACTTCAGATCGCCAAGAACGACGGAATCGACCCCGGTCCAATACCTGTTCTAAATGAGATGAAGAGTAGGTTGTCAGGCAGATAGACAATAGTGCAACGATTTTAATTTGGTTTTGTAAGGAGGTCTGGGTGCACTACGATATAGCTGATATCTCCCTGGCGGAGTTGGGTCGCCAGAGGATTGCATGGGCAGATGTCAATATGCCCGTGCTCGCCTCAATTAGGGACCGGTTTGCCAAGGAGAGACCTCTCGAGGGCCACACCGTTGCCGCATGTATGCATATCACCACGGAAACGGCGAACCTTTTGCGTACGCTCAAGGCAGCAGGTGCAACGGTGATTGCATGCGCGTCGAACCCTCTCTCAACCCAGGACGATGTGGCAGCTTCGCTTGTCAAGAATGAGGGGATTGCGATCTTTGCCATCAAAGGCGAGGATGCCAAGAGCTATTACAGCCACATCGATGCAGTTCTCGATGCGCGTCCGACCATAACTATGGATGATGGCTGTGACTTGGTTACCAGGTTGCACAGGGAGAGGTCGAGCCAAATTGCTGAAGTTGTGGCTGGAACCGAAGAAACAACAACAGGAGTAATCAGACTAAAAGCAATGGAGGCGGACGGAGCTCTGGGCTATCCGATCGTTGCCGTCAACGATGCTGACACCAAGCACATGTTTGACAACCGGTATGGAACGGGCCAGTCCACTCTGGATGGTGTAATTAGGGCTACTAATGTCCTGCTGGCTGGAAAGGTCTTAGTTGTAGCCGGTTATGGCTATTGCGGCAAAGGTGTGGCGTCCAGGGCTCGTGGCCTTGGCGCGCAGGTTGTCGTAACCGAGATCAATCCGTTGCGCGCTCTCGAGGCAGTCATGGACGGTTTCAGGGTGGAGACCATGGACGAGGCTGCAGGGGAAGGGGACATTTTCATAACAGTTACCGGCGACCGCGACGTGCTGGTCAAGGAGCACTTTCTCAAGATGAAAGATGGAGCAATCCTGGCAAACTCAGGGCATTTTGACATTGAAATCGATTTGGAGGCTCTCGGCAAGCTGGCCAGCGGCGAGCGCAGACGGCAGGTCAGACCCCTTGTCGAGGAGTTCCTCGTCCCACAAGCCGGTGGAGATGCCAGAATCATGGTGATTGCAGAAGGCAGGTTGGTTAATTTGGGAGCTGCTGAAGGCCACCCGGCCAACGTTATGGATATGAGCTTTGCCAACCAGGCCTTGGCCGCTGAGTGGGCGGTGGCGAACAGGAGCACATTGGAACCGAAGGTTTACGATGTGCCTGACGATATCGACCAGGGCATTGCAGCGCTCAAATTGGCGACCATGGGTATCAAAATTGACCGCCTTACTGAGAGCCAACAGGATTACTTGACCTCCTGGCATACCGGAACCTGATAAACGGTTATAGGCTTTTAGACAATATCTGTTGCAGGTCTGTGATTGAAAGTCGAGGCTAGTCGCAGGCGAAACGATCCACGTAAGCCAACTTCTGGTTGGTGATCATGGTGCGGCTTAGAAGTAAGTCCTGCCCACTTTTGTAGCGAATGGCGCCACAAGGTGGAGAGGCGATAAAACAAGATAAGGGTTTGGGATCGGCGGGACCGCGCCCCAAACTACTTGTAAATAGCTCAGCAGGCGGGTGTGGGGTAAAAGATCAGGTCAGCTGCAACGGAGATTGGCAGAAAAGGGGGACGGCTAATATCCGTCCCCCTTTATTGCCGCAGCTAATGCGCATATTTAGATTTTTATCTTTTTATCTGCCTTATCTATGGCGCAATTCAGCTGTAAGTTGCAGAATGAGATTATGGCTTATTTCTAATACAACATAAGGGGGCAACGTGCAGATAGCTTTTCGTTCACGTAATGTCAACATCGGATCTGGACAACGCGAAAGGATGGAAGAGCGGCTCAGTCACCTCGCCAAGTTCTTAGGTGGTATCGAGAAGGCGGAGATTTGTTTGTATGAGGAGAAAAATCCTAGAATAGCCGAGAGAGAAGTTTGCGAAGTTGCTATGTATGGCCATGGCCATGTGGTTAGGGCCAAGGGTGCAGGCTTCGAGATCATGGAGGCTTTTGACAGGGTTGTCGAGAAGCTGGAGCATAGGCTTGAAAAGCTCAAGGGGAAGCTTCTGGGTCGCACCCAGCCGCATCACAGGGCAGATGTGGCGAAAGCGGCCAGCAATGGCAATGGCCACAGGGGTCCAGTGAAGACCAAGACTTTCAGGATCGAATCCATGACCCCCTCGGAAGCAATTTTGCACATGGAGCTTTTATCGCATAGCTTTTATTTTTTTACGAACGAAGATACTGGCAGTCCTGCAGTGGTCTATGAGCGATCAGATGGAACAATAGGGCTAATAGATTCAGAGGTGTCGGTCTGATTCATGCTGTAACAATCATCAGCTTTGGTTCGCCTCGGCACGTTGGTGGAGCCTTTCTAGATACGATGGAAGGGCCATGAGTGTATTTACGAGGCTGCTAAAAGCCGGTGAAGGTAAAAAGGTTCGTCGCCTTTCTGAGATAGTTCCCATGATAAATGACTTGGAGCCTGAAATGCAGGCTCTGAGTGATGGTGAGCTGCGTGCAAAGACGGACGAGTTCAGGGCCAGACTTGCCGATGGCGAGACTCTGGATGACCTCCTGGTCGAGGCATTCGCCGTAGTCCGGGAGGCTGCGGTGCGTGTAATCGGTCAGCGCCATTTCGACGTTCAGTTGATGGGGGGCATGGCCCTCCACTTTGGCTGGATCGCCGAGATGAAGACCGGTGAGGGCAAAACCCTTGTGTCTACTCTTCCTGTCTATCTGAATGCCCTTGAGGGCAAGGGCGTACACGTGGTCACAGTGAACGACTACCTGGCCCATCGCGATGCCACAACCATGGGTAAGATTTACAGCTTTCTTGGTATGACGACTGGTCTTGTGGTTCAGACCGTGGAGGCATGGTGGACCCGTCAGGAGGCATACAACGCGGATGTCACCTATGGCACGAATACCGAATTCGGCTTCGATTACCTGCGCGACAATATGGCCAGGTCTATAGGCGAAATGGTTCAGCGCGGGCATCATTATGCCATCGTCGACGAAGTCGACTCGATCTTGATTGATGAGGCCAGAACGCCGCTGATCATTTCTGGGCCTTCTGAGGAGTCAGCTCAGCTGTATTATCAGTTCGCTTCGATAGTGAGAACTCTTGTTCCCGAAGAGGACTACGAGATTGACGAAGAAAAGAAGATTGTGATTCCAACTGAAGAGGGAATCGAGAAGGTCGAGAAACAACTGGGATTGGAAAACCTGTACGATCTCGGCTCGGTCAGTCTGCTCCATCAGCTGAATCAGGCCTTGAGAGCCAAGGAGCTGTACAGGAGGGACAAGGATTACATAGTCGACAAGGGCGAGGTTAAGATCGTCGATGAGTTCACTGGTCGAATTCTCGAAGGCCGTCGTTGGTCAGAGGGGCTTCACCAGGCGGTTGAAGCAAAGGAACGGGTGCGGATCAAAGAGGAGAATCATACCTGGGCCACCGTAACGCTGCAGAACTACTTCAGAATGTACACCAAGCTGGCCGGCATGACAGGCACCGCTGAGACCGAAGCATCCGAGTTCGCGAGCACTTACAACCTTCCCGTTGTGCCGATTCCGACCAATAAAGAGATGATCAGGAAGAACTATCCTGACGTTATTTACAAATCCGAGCAGGCCAAGTTTAATGCAGTCGTGGAAGACATAGAGGAAAGATATGGGCTAGGTCAGCCAGT
Organism: Actinomycetota bacterium; assembly: GCA_004298555.1. Taxonomy (GTDB): domain Bacteria; phylum Actinomycetota; class Acidimicrobiia; order Acidimicrobiales; family Acidimicrobiaceae; genus SCQM01. The sequence goes on from SCQM01000090.1 coordinate 13,167, forward strand.
CCTTGTCGGCACGGCGTCAGTGGCCAAGTCCGAGGTGCTGTCAAAGCTTTTGACACACAAGGGAATTCCTCATAACGTCTTGAATGCCAAGCAGCACTTCAGGGAAGCGGAGATTGTAGCTCAGGCAGGACGGTTGGCTGCAGTGACGGTTGCTACGAACATGGCTGGTCGTGGCGTCGATATCCTCCTGGGAGGTAATCCTGAAGGTCTGGCCGTTTCGGAGCTGGTCTCTAAGGGAATTGACCCGTCGGATCCGGCCAACGAGGCATTAGTCGAAGAAACTTTGGCGCGTTTCGAAGAGAAATGCAAAGTTGAGGGTGACAAGATCAGGGAGCTAGGGGGACTCTATGTTCTAGGCTCGGAAAGACATGAGAGCCGAAGAATCGACAACCAGCTTCGTGGTAGATCCGGACGCCAAGGGGACCCGGGGGAGAGCCGTTTCTACCTGTCGCTTGAGGACGAGCTAATGCGTCTATTTGCTACCGGTGCAGTCTCATACATACTTGACAGAACTTTTCCCGACGACACACCCTTGGAGCACAAAATGGTGTCAAGGGCGATCGAGCGGGCTCAGTCAACCGTAGAAGGCAAAAACGCAGAAATCCGGAAGGAAGTTCTGAAGTACGATGAGGTGCTGGACGCACAGCGCAAGGTCATCTATAAGCTTCGCAGATCCGTTTTGGAGGGTGAGGATCTCAGGGCCAGAACCATTGAAATCATGGAGAAGACCCTCGACCAACTCCTTGAAAAGTATCTGGTATCTGATTTTCAGGAACAGTGGGAACTTTCCGGACTGGTCACCGAGGTGAGCCAATATTTCCCCACAACCTTTACCGTTGAGGAGCTTTCCCAGGCAGTATCGAAGGAGCAGGTTTACGAGAGTCTCCGGCAAGAGGTTTTGGGACTCTATGAAACACGGGAGCGGGAGATTCCCGGCGGTTCCGATGTCGCGCGCGCATTGGAGCGCGACGTCATGCTCGCTGTAATTGACCAGCGGTGGAGGGAGCATCTCAGCGAGATGGATTCCCTGAGAGAGGGAATCAATCTTCGCGCAATGGGCCAGCAGGATCCTCTTGTGGCATGGCAGCGGGAAGGCTACGCTATGTTTTCTCACCTTATCGACGTCATAGACGACGACTACTTCAAATATATCTTCCATGTTGAACTGACTCAGGAGGAATCTCAGGGCGCAGATCTGTCCAAGGCAACATACCAAGGTCAGAATGAGCCGGTGATGGACCTGGCACTAGTCAGCCAAGCTGAGCAAGTTGATGAAGGGGTAGTCGCTTCGGCAAAAGTTCTTCAGCCGAAAAGCGATTCGGCGATTAAGGAGTCTGCTCAAGATTTGGAGGGGGAAGCTAAAATCCTGCCATTTATCAAATCAAGTACCGAAAAGCTCGGGAGGAATGACCTGTGCTGGTGCGGTTCCGGCCAAAAGTTCAAGAACTGCCATGGCAGGAGTAATTCCTAGTAGGTATTTGAGGGTTGTTTTTGAGATCTAGGACAAATTTTGAAGTCTTTTGATGATGAGCTGTCAGCCTTGAACAAGCGCTTGGACGACGCAAAGATGATACTCGGCTTTGAAGCGCTGGCAGCAAAGAAGGTCGAGTTGGAAAAGCTCGTAAGTGATGCCAACCTTTGGAATGATCCAGATCATGCCAGGAAGGTTACAGCCGAGTACTCATCTGTAACTGACGATCTGAATTTGATTTCAACTCTGGCAAGGGATCTCGAGGATGCAGAGACCCTTTATGACCTTGGCAAAGAGGAAGAGGAAGATAGCCTGGAAGCCGAGATCGATTCATCTATTGCTGATCTGGCCAAGGAGTTTGATACCCTGGAGCTTAGGTTGTTATTTTCCGGGGAACACGATGCAAAAGACGCGGTATGCGAAATTCATGCCGGCGTTGGGGGCACGGACGCCCAAGACTGGGCAGAGATGATGCTGCGGATGTATCTCAGATGGGCGGAACGTCGGGGATTTGAAGTCGAAGTCGACGAAGTTTCCTCCGGACAGGAGGCGGGCATTCTTTCGGCAACAATGATAATACGGGGCCGTTTCGCGTATGGTCTTTTGAGGGCGGAAAAAGGCGTTCACCGTCTTGTAAGGATTTCGCCTTTTGGTGCGGCCGGCAAACGCCAGACGAGCTTTTCTTCTTTTGATGCTGTGCCATATATGGATGAAATGGTTGATGAAATTGCAATCGACGAAAAGGAACTCAGGATAGATACCTATCGTTCATCCGGTGCTGGAGGACAGCATGTCAACGTTACTGACTCGGCGGTGCGCATCACCCATCTTCCCAGCGGAATCGTAGTTTCATGCCAGAATGAAAGAAGCCAGCATCAAAATAAGGCTAAGGCTTTACAAATTTTAGCGGCTAAATTGGTTGAGCGGCAAAGACAACAACGAAGGGCTGAAATAGACGCAATTGCTGGACCCCAATCCGAGGTTGGATGGGGCAACCAGATTCGCTCTTACGTTTTAGCCCCCTACCAGCTGGTTAAAGATCTTCGGACCGGCACAGAAACCGGTAATGTGGATGCAGTTTTAGATGGGGATTTAGACAATTTTATGGAGTCATATTTGCGCTGGGAACGGTCAAATAACTCCTGAAGCAATAGGGGGCAACACCTATTATGAAAAACTTAAATAACGGCATGCCTCAGTTCTCCTCGGCGTGCGGAGGCTTAGCATGATCAAAGTTGACAGAGTCCATAAGCGCTACAAGGAAAATCAGTATGCGCTTGCGGACTGCTCCCTCGATATCGACCGTGGCGAATTTGTGTTCGTGGTGGGAGCTTCCGGGTCTGGGAAATCGACGCTTTTGCGCCTGCTTTTGAGAGAGGAACGTCCTGATTCCGGCGAGGTGTGGGTGGCTGGCAAGGAGCTTTCCACCATGCCGGGATGGAAGGTTCCGTTTTTCAGAAGAAATATTGGAGCCATATTCCAGGACTTTCGGCTACTCCCCAATAAGACGGTGTTTGACAACGTCGGATTTGCACTTGAGGTTATTGGAAAATCCAAGCGGCATATTAAGACGCAGGTTCCGCAAATGCTTGAGCTGGTAGGTTTGCATGACAAGCAAGATAGGTTCCCTGATGAACTGTCCGGGGGTGAGCAGCAGCGTGTTGCTATCGCAAGGGCGTTCATTAACAGGCCTCTAATCCTTCTGGCCGACGAGCCGACTGGGAACCTTGATCCGGAAAACTCGTGGACCGTTATGGGACTGTTGGAGCGCATTAATAGGACCGGTACCACGGTGCTTATGGCAACGCACGATGTTGGGATCGTTGACTCGATGAGAAGGCGCGTCATAGAGCTCGATAATGGACAGATCAAGAGGGACCAGAACCGAGGAGTATATGGACTGGGCCAGCCGTCAACATGAGTTGTAAGGAGTAGCTGTGGCAATCTCACTGGAATATGTGGTTAAGGAGACCTCTGGCAATTTGTGGAGAAACCGGCTGATGAGTTTGGCTGCGGTTCTCACAATTGCTGTGTCTTTGGCACTGGCGGGTGCTTCGCTGTTGCTGAAGCAGGGAGTCTCGACGGCCACTTCCCAATGGAAGGGTGGAGTCCAGCTGCTGATATTCATGCAGCCAAATGCTACGGATACGCAGACGAGCACAGTGGAGAACCAACTGAAATCGCTTCCTGAAATAAAGAGCTTTTATTATATGGATCAGGCAAAGTCTTATCAAGAGTTCAAACAACTCATGGTAAATTCGCCGGACCTGCTGCAAAGCGTTACCGAATCTCAGATTCCGCCGTCTTTTCGTGTAGTTCTGAAAAACCCCAGCGCCGCACCGTCAGTTGGGTCGCTTTTCCAGCAACAAGCTGGTGTGAAAGATGTCAACTTCAACCGGGGCGCTATAAACACCATGCTCCATGTTACTTCTATCGTGCAATTCGTCATCGTTGGCCTTGCCGCCATTCTGCTAATATCCGCGTCCGTATTGATTCTGAATGTCATACGGGTAGCCATATTTTCGCGCCGCCGCGAAGTCGCGGTAATGAAGCTGGTGGGGGCAACCAACTGGTTCATTCGCATACCATTCATGCTTGAGGGGATGGTCCAGGGATTGGTGGGAGCGATAGTGGCCGCCGGTGCGGTCGTTGGAATCCAAGCACTCTTTCAATACGTTGTCCAGCACTTCAACGTGACGATTCTGTCAAACTTTCTGGTGTCTTCGCATGACGTGCTGATGACCGAAGTGTTTGTAGTCGCTATGGGGATTATCGTTGGCACAGCCGGATCGGCATTTGCCGTAAGGCGGTATCTGGAGGTCTGAGCAAGGCTGAAAGTCGACATTGCCACTGAGGTTCATTCCAGCCTCGTGGTCATCTGTTCTCAAAAGGTTACTTGCTGCCAAGTTGTGCCCGCGTCGTGAGTCATCAGGAAGACGGAGGAGACTTTCCCGGCATTTATGGCATTACCTGCCACAGCAAACCCTTGGGTGTCTGTTGTGAACCCAAGATCGTGGATGGGAGCTCCTCCATATGCGGAACTGTTGAAAACAGTTTGCCAGCTTGAGCCCCCGTTGGTGCTCAGGTAAAGGAAGGTTGCACCCGAAGAGGCTGCCACGGCAATGGATTTTCCATCAGGTGATGCAATGCCGCTAAGGATGCCCGCAAGCGGTGGCTGTGCAGCGGTGGCGGCAAATGTTGAGAGATTCGTCGTCTTGACTATTGTTTTTTGCTGAGTCCCGGCACCGGCATCGCCTCCACAGGCAAGCAAAATTTGCGGATCAGATGAGCCGGCTGCCGGCGCTGCCAGGGCGACCGACGGATTGGTTGGGACTCCATTTTGACAGTCTGGATTGAGGTGTGTCCAGGTGCTTGTGCCACTTGCCTGGTAGTAGATGTCCCCCTTGTTGTTGTTCGCCGATATTACGGCTCCTTGGGGATTGGCCGCCACCTTTGGCTCCCACCCTGGGGAAAAGGCTGGTTGCGACTGCAGCGCAAAATTATCCTGGGTTGCTACCGAAGTGTACAGCAGGTCTGCTCCGGGGAGAACAGAGTTTGGGTTGCCGGCAATCAGATAGGTCGTCGTTCCGTTGGTTTCGAGTGAGGTGACCCCAAAATCGCTTGGTGCTCCGGCCAGCGTGACCTTATGCCAGGTAGCACCACCGTCGTGGGTGGCATAGAAGCTAGGACCATAGAGGTAACCGTCAAGAATATTCACGAAACGGATTCTCGAAACTGCCGCCTTGTTCGTTGTCAACAATGGTCCCTGGGCCAACGGGATGTTTGGGGCAGGGACAGCAAGCCAAGTCTTTCCACCGTCTTCCGTCCTGGCGACAGTCAGGCACGGACTGCCCGTGCAAGCTGAGATCCCAAGCACGAATCCGACTTGAGGCGAAACAAAGGTTGAAGATTCGGGTTCGAAGCCTGAGGGCAAAGGGGTGCCAGCTGGTGCTGTAATAGGGGGTTTTGTCGTAGTGGTCGAAGATGTCGTGGTTGAGGAAGTGGATGAAGAGGAAGTAGTCGAAGTGGATGTTACGCCCTTTTTTGAAGAGCTGAGGCTAAAGCCTACTATTGCCGCAACGATGATCACAACTGCAACCACAATCGACGCTATTACAACTCTCTTCTGTCTGGTCATGGCATTCCTCCGTAAATCGCCTAGTCCATCCCTGTAGGTCCATTATTTACTTTGCGAACTCAACAACGTTGCCCGGGTCTTAGCAGTCAAGGTCTTATGGGTATTCCGGCCCACAAAATACGACAAATTCGGTATTCGCCTGTCCATAGGATAGCTGTGGTCGGGCATTCCTTTCAGGCTTACAGAGCTATCGCTATCAAATTTCTATTCTGGCCGTTAGCGAACCGGGCCAAGCCAATGGCTATTGTAGCAGATCAGAGGTCATTAACTGCGGGGTGGTTCTTTTCAAAGGAGGTTTTGGGGTACTGTCGAAGGTGTCGCCATTGCGCAGAGCTGAATCGAACGGCATCAATGATGCTAGATGTCAGAAAGAGAGTTGACGTGACATCTGAGTTTCCAGTTGTTCCAATTTCGAATCCATTATTCGATGCACTGGCGCTCGGTCAGAGCATCTGGTATGACAATATAAGAAGATCTATGCTGAGTTCCGGGCAGTTGACCAGGATGGTTAGTCAGGACGGACTCCGTGGCGTCACATCCAACCCATCGATTTTCGATAAGGCAATTGCAGGCTCCACCGACTACCAGCAGGCATTGGAAGAAATAAGGTCACAAGGAGTTTTGGATGCAAGGGGGGCTTACGAGGAGCTTGCCTTCAATGACATCGTGACAGCCGCGGACATAATGCACTCAGTCTATGACGCTAGTTCAAAACAGGACGGCTATGTCAGCGTCGAAGTTCCCCCTCATTTCGCGCACGATGCTAAGGGCACGATTGACGAGGCAAAACGGATCTGGGGAATAATAGATCGTCCCAACCTGATGGTCAAGGTACCTGGGACACCTGAAGGGCTGATAGCCCTCAGGGAACTGGTTCGCCGCGGAATCAATGTGAATGTCACGCTATTGTTCTCGATCCAAAGGTATGAGGAGACTGCACGTGCCTTTATCGAAGGGCTTTCCGACAGGCTGTCAGACGGAGGGAGTCTTGAAGGAGTTGCCTCTGTCGCCAGCTTTTTCATAAGCCGGATTGACTCTGCGGTTGATCCTTTGGTGAGTGCAGCGTTGACCGGGAAAATTGGAATTGCCAGTGCCAAAGTCGCCTATCAGCGATACAAGGAGCTCTTTTCCGGGGAGGAATGGCAGAAGCTGTCGGATGCAGGCGCTTCTCCCCAGCGGCTGCTATGGGCATCTACCAGCACTAAGAACCCCGCTTTCCCTCAGCTGCTTTATGTTGAGTCTTTGATTGGTCCCAATACGGTTAATACCATCCCTCCGGCCACATACGAGAGTTTCAAGGTAAAGGGCCGCGTCGCACCGACCTTGGAGGAATCCGTCGAAGAAGCCGAGAATATGCTGATCCGCCTGTCGGGTGAAGGAATCTCGCTTCAGACCATCACGGAGAGGTTGCTTGAGGAGGGCCTTTCCTCCTTTGCTGACGCCTTCAACAAGCTGCTTGGATCTATTGAGAAATCGATCGGAGGACAGGTTTCGTCCACATTTGCCCTTGAGGCCCAGTTGCCAGAATCTCTGGTGCAAAAGGTTCAAGAGATTACCGATGAATGGCGCGAATCGTCCAAGGTGGAAAGAATTTGGCTTCACGATCGTCGGATATGGACCAATAAGGATGAGGACAGATGGTTGGGATGGCTTTCGATCCCGATGGACCAAGGCTCCCATCAGCACCATTTTCGCCAGATAGCGAAGATCGCAGGAGAGAATCGATTCCAGGATGCGGTGGTGCTTGGCATGGGCGGCTCGAGTTTATGCCCAGAGGCGTTGTCCATGACGTTCGATCGGGTGCAAGGGTTCCCGCATTTGAGAATCTTGGATTCGACAGATCCGGTGCAGATAAAGACCTTAGAAGAGGAGCTAGATCTGTCCAAGACCTTGTTTTTCGTCTCCTCGAAATCGGGCACCACTCTCGAACCGAATATCTACGCTGACTATTTTTATGACCTGGTTAAAGCTGTGGTAGGCGAGGACGAGGTTGGCAAGAGATTTTTCGCGATCACCGATCCGGGGTCGCCCCTGGAGCGAAGGGCGAAATCTCAAAAGTGGAGAGGCATCTACCATGGTGTGCCGTCTATTGGCGGAAGATACTCTGCTCTGAGTGATTTTGGGATGGTTCCGGGAGCCGCTTCAGGGTTTGATGTTTTCGAACTCCTCGAACGGGCGGAGACAATGGCGCATGCCTGTGCCGCATGCGTTCCATTGGCCGACAATCCAGGTTTCACTCTCGGAGCCATAATTGGTGCCAGTGCGGGCGCAGGGATAGACAAATTGACGCTCGAGACTTCTGGATCGATTTCTGATCTAGGTGCATGGCTAAGCCAATTGCTCGCCGAATCGACTGGCAAGGAAGGCAAAGGGGTCATTCCAATCGACGGAGAACCTATTGGTACTCCTGATAACTATGGGGCTGACCGACTATTTGTGCAGATAAGGTTGCTGTCAGAGGTCAATCCGGAGTCGGATCGCAAGTTCGATGCGCTTGCCAAAGCAGGGCACCCAGTCTGCCGCATCAATCTGACGGGTGCGTATGACATTGGTCGAGAGTTCTATAGATGGGAATTTGCCACTGCGGTGGCGGGTTCTATTATTGGAATCAATCCATTCGACCAGCCGGATGTCGAAGATGCCAAGATAGTCACCAGGGAGCTGACAGAAAAATATGAGCAGGACGGCTCTCTCCCGGCGCTGGCTCCCATTGCGGCCGAAGGTGTCTTTACCGTATATGCAGATGAGGCCAATGCCGAATCCCTTGGAGTCAAGGAGGGCAACCTCGATGTTAAGACTCTGCTTGCTGCGCATCTTCGGCGGACTAACCCCGGTGATTATGTAGCTTTGTTGGCTTACATACCTATGAATCGGTCCACCGAATCCAAGTTGACTGGCCTGAGAACTCTAGTCAGAGATCGGCTTAGAGCCGCAACCTGTGTTGGGTTCGGACCCAGGTTCCAACATTCGACCGGCCAGGCCTACAAGGGTGGACCCAACACTGGTGTGTTTTTGCAGATTACGTGTGAGAACGCCGTGGATTTAGACGTACCTGGACATGGGTATACCTTTGGCCTGGTTAAAGAGTCCCAGGCCCGCGGAGATTTCGACGTGCTCGCAAAGCGTGCCAGACGTGTGGTTAGAATCCACATCGCCTCCGATCTTGAGGCTGGCTTGGACCGCCTTGCGGAGATGTTTGCAGATATTCTCGGAGATTAAGAATCCCGCCAACAAAGCGTTATAGGTTGGATAGCTCTCCCAACCGGGAGTGAGGAGGATGAAATCATGCAGTTTGGAATGGTTGGTCTTGGAAGGATGGGTGCTAACCTGGCCCGCCGGTCAATGGCCGCGGGTCATGAGTGTGTCGTATTTGACGTGAATTCTTCTGCAGTCGAATCTCTGGTCAAGCAAGGCGCGACGGGTGCGTCATCGTTGAAAGATCTGGTGGGCAAGCTCAAGGCTCCACGAAATGTCTGGATAATGGTTCCGTCAGGGAGTGCCACGGAGAATGCAGTAAGAGAGCTTGCGGAATTACTGGAACATGATGACACAATTATCGACGGTGGCAATTCGTATTATCGGGATGATTTGAGAAGGTCAGACGAACTGAAGCCTAAAGGGGTCCATTATCTCGATGTCGGTACAAGCGGTGGTATCTGGGGCTTCGAGCGTGGATATTGCCTGATGATCGGCGGGGATAGTGAAGCGGTTGAGAGGATGGCGCCTGTCTTCAAAGCAATTGCTCCGGGACCTGATGCGGCATCCCGTACCCCAGGGAACAAAGGTGACTATTCCACGGCAGAGGAGGGATACTTGCACTGCGGCTCGGTGGGTGCCGGACACTTTGTGAAGATGGTTCACAATGGAATCGAGTACGGGCTTATGGCTGCCTATGCTGAAGGACTAAATGTCCTAAAGAGTGCAAACGTTGGATCCGGGAAGCGGGATTCCGATGCAGAGACCGCTCCTCTTGAACATCCGGAATTTTATCTTTACGATTTTAATTTGGCTCAAGTTACAGAAGTCTGGCGCCGCGGCAGCGTGATTTCGTCCTGGCTACTTGACCTGACCGCTCAGGCTCTTGCGGAATCTCCAGGGTTGGAAGAGTATTCTGGCCAGGTTTCTGACTCGGGTGAAGGCCGCTGGACATCAATCGCGGCGATTGAAGAAGGGGTCCCGGCCCCGGTATTGACCGCGGCGCTGTCTTCAAGGTTTTCTTCACGAAATCTCGGGCAGTTCGCGAATCAGGTACTTTCGGCAATGCGCAAGCAGTTTGGCGGACACGAAGAGAAGAAAGAGAAAGATTAGGTCTACGAAACAGCAGGCGTGCTGAATGCGTGCTTCAAGATGGCGTCATGAGAAAGGTGCAGTAATGTCAAAAGGGCTTATCGCCATTTTATTCGACATAGACGGAACACTGATAACTAGTGGCGGAGCGGGGACACGCGCCTGGGCCCTGGCTTTCGATGAGGTATATGGCACGAAGCTGGACATTTCACAATTATCTGACTTGGGGATGACCGACGGCGAGGTTGGTTCCAAGGGTTTGGAATCGATGCTGGGCCACAAGCCGAGTAATGGCGAACTGGAAAAGATGTTGGAAAGGCATCTGCATTACCTGGCTAAAACGATTGAAGAGTCTGAAGGCTACCGGGTTTTAGAAGGTGCTGAAGATCTCTTGATTTCTCTAATTATTAAAGGTCATATGTTGGGTCTGGTGAGCGGCAACAGCGAAAAGGGAGCGCACATCAAGCTCAAGAGGGCTAATTTGAACAGGTTTTTTTCATTTGGAGGGTTTGGGTCGGATTCTGTCGACCGCAATGAACTTACCGAGGTTGCCATTTCAAGGGCTGAGATCGCTTTTGGCGGCCGGATTGTACCGGAGCAGTTACTTTGCGTGGGAGACACGGCAAGGGATGTAGGGGCAGCCCATGCAGCAGGAATCAAATGCGTTGGAGTGGCGTCGAGCAAGTTCAGCAAACAGGATCTCAAAGATGCGGGAGCCGACTACGTCATTGGGTCTCTGAAAGAGGGATTGCCAATATAGCACCCAATATTTCAAGCTGGCACTTTGCGGAATATGTCAGCAGACTCAATCCAATAATGCAGCTAACGGTTTATACGATTACTGAACTGCCGTAGGAAGTGGTGAATATTGAGTAAGGAAAAGCTGACTTCGAAGGCGCCTAATCATGCGGATTTGAAGCCAGGCGACTGTGTAATAATACTTTTCGGAGCGACCGGCGATCTGGCCAAGAGGAAACTGCTGCCAGGTCTCTTTCACCTGGCTGAAGCTTCACTGATGCCGGATAAATATCACATTATCGGCTGCGCTCCGAATGATACAGGAACCGACGAAGCGAGTTATGGGGACTATGTTCACAATGCTCTCGGGAGTTTCGCCCGGAAAGAGGTAACCGACAATTCCTGGTCAAAGTTTGCACCACACCTCTCGTTCGTGGGAACTAAGAAAGGTTCGCTTGGCGGCCTGGCTGAGGAATTGGCGAAGGTGGAAAAGGGAATGAAGACGCCGACGAGAATCATATATTTGGCGGTTCCTCCGGTTGCATTTATTGACACTGTAGAACTCATTGGCTCGAGCGGAATCGTGAATGACGGGACCAGATTCGTAATTGAAAAGCCGTTTGGATCGGATCTTCGAAGCGCCCGCGAACTTAATGCGGAGCTGCACAAAGTGTTCAAAGAGTCTCAAATTTATCGTATTGACCATTTCCTGGGCAAGGAGGCGGTCCAAAATATTCTGGCGTTCCGGTTTGCCAATGGTCTTTTTGAAGCTGCCTGGAACAACAAATATATCGATTATATCCAAATTGATGTCCCGGAGACTTTGACAATCGAGGGCAGGGCCGCGTTCTACGAGGCTACAGGAGCTTTCCGGGACATGGTGGTAACCCACCTATTTCAGATTCTTGGATTTTTGGCTATGGAGCCACCGTCGAAATTGACCGCGCATGAGCTCCATGAGCGAAAGATTGAAGTGTACAGAGCAATTGAGCCGATCGATGTCAAGCGGGTCGTCTATGGTCAATACGAGGGTTACAAGGAGGAGCCGGGAGTTTCTCCGGATTCAAAAGTGGAAACATTTGCTGCTGTCGAGGCGGCGATTGACAACGAGAGGTGGTTGGGAGTGCGCTGGTTCCTCCGAACCGGCAAGGCTATGTCCGAGACTCGAACTTCAGTGACTGTAGGGTTCAAAGTGAGCCGCCTGAATTTGTTTGAACATGATTCAACGTTCAAGGGGAAGATTAGGCCCAATGAGCTTACATTCGAACTGTCTGATCCTGGCTCAGTGACGGTACATCTTCTTGTCAAGCAGCCTGGGCCGACCACGACTGTCGAGATGGCACCTCTGTCTTTTGAATATGACGAGTCGACATTTGTAGAGATGGAACTGGAGGCCTACGAGCGGCTGCTGCATGATGTCATGCTCGGCGATCATCTTTTGTTTAACAGAGCCGATGCGATTGAGAGGCTATGGGAGATTGCGCAGCCTTTGCTGGCAGATTCGCCGCTGCCGCTTGAGTACCAAAAGGGCTCTTGGGGTCCAGGGAAGGCAATATCCAT
>SCQM01000091.1 GCA_004298555.1 Actinomycetota bacterium
ATCGAAGTATTAATAGTAACGATCAAGACTGCGAGGGTTGTGTTCGAAAGGGCGATCCACTTATAGTCGATATGATGCCCACTTTTGGTGATTCCTGGCATCTTGGGCATCTGGACCTCTGACTCCATAGATCGGCCTCCATGAACCTTGAATATGGACGTAATTAAATCTCATGTCATATGTAGTTTACGTGAACGTTAAGGTTAATCGCAAAATCACTCGTAAAATTCCCTTGCAGCCCGGAAAATGCTTTGTCCCTGCGAAACGCTGATAAAGTTCTGTCTTCAACGTTCAGATCTCATACATCGATCTCCAATGAAGCTTTTTCCGTGCTAAAAGTTAATAATCCCTACTCTTGAGAGGCTCAATGGCTAATCGACGCAGCGGATCTGACAAAAAACAGTCAAGCAAACCAGTCAGTAGAAAAAATGCTCCTGATGCAAGAGCAAAACCAGATATTCGTAGCAGACAGGCTAAGCCACCCATAGCCACAAGAAAAATATCAAAGATATTTCAACTTTTGACCGGAAAAGCCCTCAAATCATCAGAATCTACAAAAGAGCGAATTAATCCAGTCGAGGGACTCTCTGCTCTGTCCCTCGACGCACTCACATCTGTCGCATACGGACCTGAAGCCATGCTTATTGTATTGGCGGCAGGCGGACTAGCTGGCCTGCACTATATGCTTCCGATCACTTTGGTTATCGCATTGCTTCTTGCCGTACTCGTGGCCTCCTACCGGCAGGTAATTGAAGCCTTTCCTGGGGGTGGAGGAGCATACGCAGTATCTAAAGCCAACCTCGGCAGAAATGCAAGCATTCTGGCAGGAGCTGCCCTGGTGGTGGACTACATCCTCACGGTCACTGTGTCGATAGCTGCCGGAGTAGGGGCTCTTACCTCGGCCTTTCCTGGGCTTGCATCCGAAACCATATACCTATGCCTGGCAATACTTGCAATGCTTACCTTCATGAATCTACGGGGATTGGGTGAGACCGCTAGGGCATTTCTTCTTCCAACACTTATATTCATCGTGGGCCTCGTTGTGGTCATTCTCGTAGGACTTGTACATCCCTTCGCACTGAGCCAATCAAATATCGGGCATGCTTCCCAGCTCGCCAATAATTCCCAGGAGACACTCGGTATATTGCTCATTCTCAAGGCATTCTCTGCCGGGTGCAGCGCTTTAACAGGCGTTGAAGCTATCGCAAATGGTGTACCACTGTTCAAAGAGCCAAAAGTACCTAACTCCAAAAGAACTGAACTGCTGCTCGGAACAATTCTTGGCTCAACACTTATAGGACTCGCCGTCCTAACTGAAAAGTGGCGAATAATGCCCAAAAGCAACCAGACAGTCCTCAGCCAGATCATGGCCATCTCAGTCGGCAAATCGTGGGTTTACTATGTTTTGACTCTAACAACGACTTTTGTCCTCGCTTTGGCGGCGAACACTTCGTATGGTGGATTTCCAGTACTCGCCAGCCTCCTGGCAAAAGACAATTTCCTTCCGCACCGGTTCAGTCTCCGTGGCGACCGCCAAGTGTTGAATGCGGGCGTCTGGACCCTCACCATCGCATCGGCAGCCCTGTTGATAGGTGTTGATGGAAACACTAATGAACTCATTCCCCTGTTCGCCATCGGAGTATTTATCGGCTTCACACTTTCACAAAGCGGACTCGTAATCCACTGGATGCGCAAAAGGCCACCACGGTGGCAGTACCGCATGGTTCTTAATGGCACCGGAGCCGCTGCCACGGCAATATCATGCCTAGTCTTTCTTTTCACCAAGTTCACTTCCGGAGCCTGGCTGGTAGTAATTGCGATACCAACGATCATTGTGTTGCTGCAAAGAGTGCACAGTTACTACACCAGGGTGGAAGAAGTGCTGGAAATCGACTCCATCCCACCTTTACCAAAGCCAAAGACCACCACGGTGCTGGTCCCCATATCCCAAATTTCTATACTCACCCAAAATGCGATAGCTGAAGCATTGTCATTGGGTCAAGAAGTGATCGCAATTTATGTAGTCAATAAGACCCCTGATCCAGAGACTTATAACAAGGAACTTATCGAGGAGTGGGAGAAATGGAACCCTGGAGTGCGGCTACAGATTATCCACACCGATTACGCATCTATCGTAAGCCCGCTAATTGACTTCATAGACGAAATGCGCAAAAACGTCAGCCACCAAATTGTCGTCTTGATACCGGTAATAGTCCCGGACCGCATGCGATACCGAATTCTTCATAACCAGCTTGACATGGTGCTGACGGCAGCACTGAGCAGCAGGACCGATCTGATCGTGGCTAGAGTCAAATTCCCGCTCTCCACCAAAGGGCCGCCTTCGCGGAGAAAACTGCCGGTGCCGAAATAACCGACAATTTTGTAAAACCGGTCAAGGAGCTCATTCACCATGAACTGCCGGACCAGCTTGCCACAAGAGGATTCTGTTTAGGTCCAGCTCGACAAAAACTGAAAAAGCGAACCGCACGTTGCTAAGATCAAAAAATACGGCAAATTGAAAGATCGAAAGTGAATTCAGATACTGCTTTAAACTTTCAGACGCTATCGCAGACATGTTCTCATGCCAGCCTCACCTCCCAGAAACTCAGGTATTGGGCCGAACAAATACGGCCTTACTGGGATGAGACCGGATCAGGAAGCGACATTCCCTTACACCGCAAAATCTGGGAATGGGCCTTCATTGCCAGCGCACTTAAAGATAATGGCATGTTGAGACCTCAAGCGAAAGGTCTCGGATTTGGTGTAGGTAAAGAACCTCTCGTGTCGCTTTTTGCATCCTTAGGCTGCACGATCGTAGCCACTGACCAGTCATTCGATTCCGCACAGTCAGCGGGATGGAGTCAGTCGAATCAATTTGCTGGCGAGCTAAAAGCTCTCAACGAAAAGGGGCTATGCGACCCCGCCCTGTTCGAGGAACTCGTCACATTCCGCACCGTTGACATGAGAGCGATCCCTCAAGATTTGAGTGGATTCGATTTCACCTGGTCATCATGTGCGTTCGAGCATCTTGGAAGTATAAGCGAAGGCCTGAAATTCGTATTAGACCAAATGAAATGCCTGAGAGTGGGCGGTATCGCAGTCCATACCACCGAGTTCAACGTGAGTTCCAACTCTGACACCATAACCACTGGACCGACCGTTTTGTTCCGCCGCCGAGATATAGAGGACCTTGCACGACACCTCCGGCATCAAGGCAATCTAATCAACCTTGACTTCACGCTCGGGGCCACCGAGGCCGACCTGCACGTAGACAGCCCCCCGTGGTCGGGCACCCATCTCAGGCTGAAACACGATGGATACACAATCACCTCCTTTGGACTTGTCATACAAAAAGGGCAGCAAAGATCCACACCGCCGTTCTTAAAACTCAAATTACAGCTGAATCGCCACTAAAAGATTGTCCCGAAGGCCAGCGTAAACACCTGAGTGCGAAGTATGGTCGAGTGGCGGGAAGGAACTTCCCCCTCCCGCTCTCACGGAACCGTGCGTGAGTCTCTCGACTCACACGGCTCTTCCTGAACTGACACCTGGCCTTACTCCAAATGCCCAATGAGCC
>SCQM01000092.1 GCA_004298555.1 Actinomycetota bacterium
CGTAACCGATGACATCATCGTCTGGTGGACTGATGCAGATGGCTTCAACGTAATGCCAAATGCCTCAAATACATCAAGAGTGCTCGCCGCCATTCCGGGAAAAGACGTAACAGCTGATCGAGCTATGATCGCGCTCCAGGGACCCCGAGCCCGTTCTCTCGTATCACCGTTGTTGCCCCATGCTGCAGAGGTCCCTCATTTTGGGGTGGCAAAGGGGATTTACCAAGGAACCCCAATCATCATTGCGGGAACTGGCTATACCGGCGAAGACGGAATCGAAATCTCCGTCCCAAATGAAGCAGCGCCCGCTCTTTGGGATGAGCTGGTCCATCTCGGAGCGGCACCGGCAGGTCTTGGTGCAAGGGATACTCTCCGTCTCGAAGCTGGATTGCCACTATACGGACATGAGCTAGGGGAGGGGATCACTCCGCTCCAGGCTGGACTTGGCTGGGTGGTGGCATTCTCGAAACCGCAGTTTCTCGGCAAAGAGGCCCTACTTAGAGAAATGGAAAATGGTTTGACGCGAAAGCTCATTGGCCTGAAGGGCAGCACCCGACAACCCTTTAGGCAAGGGCAGCATATCTTTCTCGATGGGCTTCAAATTGGATTTATAACTTCCGGCAACTATTCGCCAATCCTCCAGGTTGGAATAGCCATGGGTTTCGTAGAACCGGGTTGTCCAATAGGCCAACAGGTAATCGTGGAGTCAAAGGGAAGGGAGCTGTTGGCAGAGACCGTAAAACTTCCATTCGTAAAGAAGGCATATGTAAAATAGCGTTGGCTGCAAGCGTTCTCAATCAATAGTCAAACTTTCTCAATACCTAATCAAACAAGCAGGTGCAAACAATTGACAGGTTTTATTCCGCACACCTCAGGCGAAATCATGGAAATGCTCGACTTTCTCGGATTGTCGTCTATAGAGGATCTATTTGAGGAGATTCCAACCTCAATCCGCTTAGCAAAAGGTGGCCTGAATCTTCCCGAAGGCATCTCCGAGCCGGATGTGCTAGACACAATCGAACTCTATGCAAGCAGGAACCTTCCGATCTCGCGTGATCTCGTTTGCTTCGCCGGAGGTGGAGCTTACGATCATGACATCTCTTCAGCGACCGCGGCCTTGTCCTCAAGATCGGAATTCACAACTGCCTATACCCCTTATCAACCAGAAGTGGCTCAAGGCGTGCTGCAGGCTCTTTTCGAGTATCAAACTCTGGTATCGCGGCTTTCGGGACTTCCAATTGCAAATGCATCCCTCTACGATGGTGCCTCAGCTCTGGTGGAAGCCATAAACCTTTGCGTAGCGCAAAAGAAGAATCAAACCGTCTGGATGAGCCAGGGGATTAACCCATCATTCAGGGCAGTCGTCAATACCTTCTCGTCCGGGACAAACCATGAAATTATCGAAATTGCACTTGCCAAGGGTGTCACCGACTGGGCCTCCGCCCCCGAACGCGTACCGGGTGTAATAGTCGTGGGATACCCAAATTACCTTGGGATTATAGAAGATTTGGCGTCGATCACTGAATTTGCGCTTCAAAACGATGTGCGCATCGTAATCGTCTACGATCCAGTCTCTGTGGCACTGCTCAAATCACCGGGTTCATTGGGCGCCGATGTGGCAGTTGCCGAAGGCCAGGCATTCGGAGTCGGACTCAATTTTGGAGGCCCCTACGTTGGTCTTTTTTCAACTAGAAATGAGTACGTTAGGTTGCTTCCCGGACGGCTGGTCGGTGAAACCGTGGACAGCATGGGTCATAAGGGCTACGTCACAACTCTTAGAACAAGAGAACAGGACATAAGACGGGAAAAAGCCAGCTCTAATGTTTGCACCAATCAAACTCTGATCGCCATTACCGCAGCTATACAGATGTCATGGCTTGGGAAATCCGGACTTAAAGAGTTGGCCACGCGGTGCTATTCGGGCACGGAATATCTAAAAAAACAATTGATGGAATCCGGATCGGCGTTTTACCCAGTCTTCGGTGCACCCACACTGCGCGAATTTGCCATTAAAACACCTATCCCGGCGGAAGATCTGGTGGATCGGATGCTTGAAGAAGGGTTTCTCGCCGGCATCCCCATCAGGAATGGATTTGAAGGCTCCGATGCAGAAGGTTCACTTTTGATTAGCGTAACCGAAAAAAGAACCGCCAAAGAAATAGAGGCTTTCGTGGATGCATTGCAGAGAGTGGTGAAGTAGATGAACAAGACACCCAAGCCAGGAGGACGAGCTGGCTCAATCCCACTAATGGACGGACGCGTTGCAGAGCCGACAGTATTTGAACTTTCTGTTCCCGGAAGAACGGCTGCATCGTTTAGAACGACAGGAATACCTCTGAAAGATCCATCAATTACTATTCCAGCGCCTCTGCTCAGAGAACGCGACGTGGAGATGCCTGAGATTTCTGAGCGGGACATGGTTGCACACTTCACCAGGTTGACTCATAGACAGTTTTCAGTAGATCTCGGTGCTTACCCGCTGGGATCATGCACAATGAAATACAATCCTAAGTTCGCTGATGTTGCAGCCACTATGCCAGGTCTGACAGATGTTCACCCCAATCAGCCCGAATCGACAATTCAGGGCTGGCTCGAATTGATGGTCACCCTTGAGACCTATTTCAACGAGATAACCGGCATGGCTGCAGCGACACTGCAACCAGCCGCAGGTGCCCAAGGTGAACTCACCGGTCTATTGATCATGAAGGCTTACCATAGTGACTTGGGAAGGCAGCGGAAAAATGTCATAATTCCAGACTCGGCCCACGGAACCAACCCTGCATCTGTCACCCTTTCCGGATTCAATCCAATAACGGTAAAATCGGGGTCCAATGGCCTAGTTGATCTTGAAGCTCTTAAGTCACTTCTCGATGACGACACCGCTGGGATAATGCTGACAAATCCCAATACCCTCGGACTTTTTGAAAAAGATATTCTCGAGATCTCCCGCGCGGTTCACGATGTTGGCGGCCTTCTCTATTATGACGGCGCAAATCTTAACGCCATTATGGGAATCGTCCGCCCTGGAGATATGGGGTTCGATATCGTACACTCCAACCTGCACAAAACCTTTGCTACTCCTCACGGCGGCGGGGGACCCGGTTCTGGCCCTGTAGCGGTATCGCAACGCCTGGCCGAGTTTCTGCCGGGACCAAAACCCTCCAAAGTAGGGACCAATCATGATGGGTCGATCAAATACGGCTTCATTAATCCACCCAAGTCGATCGGAAGGATCCATTCCTTCCACGGAAATGCAATGGTCTTTGCACGTGCGCTTGCGTACATGAAGTACTACGGAGGCAAGGGTCTGACCGAAGTTTCCCAGACAGCAGTTTTGAACGCAAACTGGTTGCGCAGGAAGATATCCGCTTCGTATCCTGCCGCACACGATGCGACGTGCATGCACGAATTTGTCGCATCTGCCTCGCAGCTAAAAAGAGAGACCGGTATTCGCGGAATAGACGTTGCCAAGAAATTGCTGGAATTCGGCTTTCATGCCCCAACGGTCTACTTTCCTCTGGTTGTCGAAGAGGCATTGATGTTTGAGCCCACAGAGACCGAGTCGCTCCAGACGCTGCAGGCTCTTGCAGGCGCTTTGGAGAGCATTGCCCAGCTTTCCCGAACGCAGGACGGGCAAAACGAGGTTCACCAGGCACCCACCCAAACGCCCGTTACCCGGCTGGATGAGACGAGGGCTGCAAGAACTCTGATCCCCACCTACGATGTCTCGGAGGCGATGAGCACGGATTGAACCGCCTGCCAGAATTTTCGTCGTTGACTCCAGAGACTTGATGCCCTAAGCATGCTGGATTTTTACGGATACAGCCAGGCTGTGGCTCTCGGCTAACAGTTTTCAAAGTGTCTCAGTGACCCTTTTTGCCATGTCCGGCTGAAAATGGCCCGGGAACTGGAACAGTGGTGGTAGGTGCAGCCGTAGTAGTCGTTGGCAGGGTAGTCGTAGTGACAATTTGCGAATTCTGTGGATGAGTATTCGGGGCCGTCTTTGGCGAACTATTCCCCAGGAGTAACAGGCTCACTAGGATGAAGGCCACAATCGCGACCGCAACCATCACTGCTGGGGTACGAAATCGGCCGTTAGACACCGTTTGCGTTTTCCTGTCTACTGCTGATGAAACCCATTCCCACCCAGCTGCCAGTGCGCCAAAGAACAACCCTATAACCGACTTCGGTGGAGTATCGGCACTGAGATCTTCGGCATTTGCGTATTCGGTCTTCGCGTCAGATCTCCCCTGAGCGTCTCCCAAAGGAAAAGTGGCCACTGAAGTAAAGGCGAGGGTTCCCTCTGCGGCAGCATCAGATCCGTAAAGGGAAGGACCGACAGCTTCGGTCGGCATTGAAATGGTATCTTCAGGATGGCGATCGAAATCAAGAGCAGCCGACATGTGCCTGGCGCTGGAATATCGAGCTTCCGGTGCGTGAGCAAGAGCGCGGATGATTACCTTGGTGAGCTCCTGGGAAATCTGCGGATTGACGGTTTCGGGGGATGGAAAAATCCCCGACTTCACGGCGAGCATGATCTCGATCGGCGACTCGCCCCTGAACGGACGCTCACCGGTGACCATTTCATAAAGTATCACCCCGACTGCAAACAGATCCGAACTGGGAGTCACCGGCTTGCTTTCTACTCTTTCAGGTGAAAGATACGCTGGTGTGCCGATTACTTGACTGCTCAAGGTAAGGTCCTGGTTACCTGCACCTTCATAAATGCTGGCAATTCCAAAATCGCCCAATTTGACTTCGCCAGTTTCGGTTATAAGGATATTGCTGGGCTTTATATCTCTATGAATGATGCCACTGGCATGCGCAAATGCCAGAGCCGCCAATATTTGCTTGGTAATAAAGATTGCCTCCGCAATTGGAAGGGGCCCGGACTTCAACCGGGATGAAAGTGTCCCCCCGGAAACGAGTTCCATGACGATGAAAGGCTGCCCATTGGACTCATCGACATCGAAAACGGTAACGACATTTGGATGGTGGGATAATTTTCCCGCTGCCCTTGCTTCCCTTTCAAACCTTGCACGCAACACCTCATCGTCTACAAGACTGTTCTTCAATACTTTGACGGCTATCTCCCGGTCAAGCTTCAGATCGTGGGCTTTGTAGACATAGCCCATAGCTCCCGTGCCTATTTTGGACCCCAACTCATAGCGCCCGTTGATGATCCTGTCCTTAACGTCAGACTGCTCAAAATCTGTGGGCCGATCATCCATAGTCAATCATTCTATCCAAAACGATGACTCCGCTGTTATCGCCGAACCTCCGGCTCCGGGCTGACATTCTCGGATTCTTCGAATGTTGATGCGGACTATCGGTGCTAAAGAGCCGCGAGTGAGCCACGGAACTCAAAAGGTATGCTGTGGCAGGATATATAAGCGATACTTCAGAACACCTGACTTTGGCTGAAAAGGAATGACATGGCCGCGCCAATTCCTAGACGCCAGCCAGAGTCAAAAACTGCCTGCCATACATAATTAAGGTGTTAAGACAGATTTTCAACTCCCGCCACCTTGACGAACCGGTAATTGGTATGATTTTCCCAGGTACCGGACTCGTCGCATACCGTTACCACTGAGATAATGGCGGCATTCTAAGCGATAACCAGCCTGGGAATCTGACGCTGACGGTCAGGTCCCGGGACGCGCAGCAGTGTGATCACTAAGGAGACGAAATGGCTGACAAATACCACCAAATTGCTGAAGACTTGCGTGGTCCGGCAAGAGAGCTAAGGTCCGAAATTCCCGAGGTACTTAAAGGGTACGCCCAACTGCATGCTGCTGCACTGGCCGAAGGGGTATTGTCCAAAAAAATCAAGGAACTCATGGCGCTAGCTATTTCCGTGGTGAATAAATGTGACGGATGCATCTCCAGCCATGCCCGAGCTGCTGCCCTCCAGGGTGCATCAAGAGATGAAGTTGCAGAAGCACTGGGTGTCGCAATTCTGCTCAGCGGTGGACCAGGAACCGTCTATGGACCCCGGGCCTTCGAGGCTTTCCTGGAGTACGAGGAATCCAATTAGATAAGGCAAAACTACTATTTAAGCACCACTACTGCGTCTCGTTGATAGAAAAGATTCGGATTTGCCAACGCAAACCCGACAACAGACCGTAGCATAGAAATGACCTAACGAGCGGGAGAAGAACGCAAGGTCGATGGACGATAGGGAATCCACTTATAAATCAGCACGGACTGGAACTCATCCTAATCGTCCGGGTCAAATCACGGGTCTATTCAAATGGCTGCCAAAAAATTCCATGGCCCGGGATCTCCGCAACACATTCGTGGAGTTGGCACTGATACTGCTGATTATGGGTGGAGTGGGAACCGGAGCCCTAATGTACTCTAACTCCGCAAATTCAGACCTGGTAAACCGCCTTGAGCCCCTGACATCAACAAACAACAACATGCTGATAGAAGTGCTGGAAATGGATGCATCAGCGACGAATTACATGCGAACAGGGGATACCTCATATCTGACAATTTTCCAGAAAGATCAGTCTTCTTATTGGAAAAATTTCAACTCTGCCCAGGCGCTTGAGAATCAAAAGGAAAGAAAATCAGGAGTCCTGCAAAATGAGAATTCCGCGGCTCAAAATCTTTTTGAGCTGTACACCAACTCGGTGCTGGCTGTACCACCAGATCAACTATCTCCGGAGCTAATTGATACTATCCTCCCGACAATCAATCCCGCCCTGAACAACTTCGAATCGTATTACAGCGCTTCCAAGCTGCTTTTTTCAAATGAAAAAACGCAAGAACAGAACCGGTTGCACACCGTCGCTGTCCTCACGATCGGCGCATCACTTCTGATCTTCTTGGGCGGGCTTGCGCTCGGGCTCCGCCGCGTAAACTCAACCAGACTTAAAATGGAATCGCTCCTGCTGAGACTTACTGAGACTCTTTCCAGGCTTGAGGCGGGGGAAACAAGCGTGAGGGCACCAATTGGCGGTCTTGCCGAGGAGACCGTTCTGGCTGCAGCTATAAACAGCATGGCAGATGAGAAAGAATCTCTGATTTCCCAGCTAGAAGGGCAATACACCAAAGAGCGGGAGCTGCGTGAGGGGCTCGAAATGGAACGCTCACTACGCGAGGAGCTTGCAAACGCGCTCTTTAGCGATCACGATGTCACTGCGGCATTTCAGCAAACAGTTAGCGGACTGGGTCCAGCACTCAAAGCTGATCGCACAATAGTACGGATGTTCGAAAATGGAGTTCCTGGACCGATCATATGCGAATGGTTCTCACCTGCAGTCGGGTTCTCGTCAAAAGAGAAACTAGGTGATTCAACCCTTGGCAAAGAACGGACGGCGGTGTTCGCGCAGCCAGGAGTTATTCACGACAGTCTGCAAAACGGGTCGGTGATCGCGGTCGACGACATTGCAAACGATCCACGTCTGTCCGATGAGACCCGGGCTACTGTACTGCGTACCGGTCTGGGCGCATTTTTAACTGCGCCAGTTCTCGGCAGTCATGGTCCCGAGGCCATTCTTGTGGCTGCTATGGATGGCAAGGCGCGAAACTGGTCAGAGAGAGACATCCAGGTTGCCAAGACCATGGCAAGCGGATTGGCTGCAACCCTAACCGCAATCAGGCTTTACGAACAGGAACGCACGAGTCTTGAAGCAATGAAGAAACTCGACGAGTCCAAGGATTTCTTTCTCGCCTCGGTCTCCCACGAACTTCGCACTCCGCTCACGAGCATCATCGGTTACCTCGAGCTGTTGCAGGACGAGCTGGATGAGGGAAAAATTTCACGCACTTATTCGCGCATGCTTGATGCGATCGACAGAAATTCGAAGCGCCTGCTTGACTTGATTGATAATATCCTGACCACATCGAGGATCGAATCAGGAAATCTCCAACTGACGAAATCACGCATACACATAACACCGCTGCTTATGCGCACAGCAGAGGCTGTAATGCCCCAGATAAAAAGTAAAAATATTGATTTCAAAATCAACGTTCTAAGCAGAGTTCCGGATCTCGACTTGGACACAGCCCTGATTGAGCGAGTACTTTTGAACCTTCTTTCAAACGCGATCAAATTCACTCCTCCAGAGGGCACTATTTCACTTGCTGCCGAAAAAGATGGTGATTCACTGGCAATCATTGTTACAGACAGCGGCGTGGGAATTCCTGAGGAGGAGCTTCAGAACCTCTTCACAAAGTTCTATCGAACGACCGTGGCACGAGAAAATGCCGTTCAGGGGACCGGACTCGGTCTTATCATCATTAAAGCTGTTGTCGAACAGCATGGCGGTACAATCTCGGTGACGTCCAAAATAGGGGAGGGCACCACATTTAAGATCCTTCTCCCATTAATTGATTCAAAACTCAACACTGACAACGCTCAGTTAGACGCCAGCAAAACTTCTCCTGGAAGTCGCGAAAATAATAAGTCGGATTCCACTGCTGACATTGATGCGTGATTGAATGAATGTATGAGATGAGGAAGGCACCGACGTAGGTATCACACTTTGACTGGGTTAAATATGAAGACAAGAGAGATTTCGGGGATGCCATCAAACGGAGCTTCATCGCGTTGTTGCGAGCAAATAGCTCTTCCAGGGCAATTGGGGGATTGTAGATGACGAAAATTCTTGTAGCAGACGATGATCCAGATATTGTTGAACTTGTCAATTATAAGCTCACCCAGTCAGGATACGAAGTGATTGCCGTGGCAGACGGTAAGGCAGCGCTCGAAATGGCAAGGGAAGTCCACCCTGACCTTATGATCCTGGACGTAACCATGCCGTTCCACTCCGGAATAGATGTGACGCTGGAAGCCAGGAAGGACCCTGATCTAAGCGGAGTGCCGATTATTCTTCTTACGGCCAAATCAATGGAGCAGGACACGGAGCGCGGATTCGCCGCTGGAGCAACCGACTATATGACCAAGCCATTCAGCCCCCGGGAATTGCTGAGCAGAGTCCAAGCCGTGCTTGCCAGAGTCACCTGACCTCAATGCGTTTTATCCTGATTGTCAGTGTTCTGGCGTTGTCCGCTTCGATTCTGCTCATGATAATCGCGACAGTAATTCTCCGGTTTGCAAGGACTCGCATCGAAGCGCGATCACTTGCCAACCGGGCCGAACTTCGGACACTGCTCGTGAAATTTCTGAGTGAGGATCTAAATCCCGGGGAACTGCGGCTTCTGAAAACATCCGGGTCCGCCGAGCTAGAAGAACTTTCCGAGACAATGCTTGCCAAGGTCAAAGGGCGAGCCAAGGATATTTTGGTGTCATTTTTGGAATCCCGGGGAACGGTCGAACAGGCGATTCGACGCACCACACAAAGGGGCTATCTCGGCCGCTGCAGGGCCGCTGCATTCCTGGGTCACATTGGCTCAGCAGAGGCGAGAGAGCCTCTGGAAGCCATGCTCCGGGACCGCAGAAGAGACGTAAGGATTACCGCTGCAAGAAGCCTCGGGTACCTTGGAGATCCCAAATCCATTCCCGCGCTATTAACCGGGTTGGATTATCACCGGCGTCTTTTGCCATTTGGCACGGTTTTAGTAGCGCTAATGCGAATCGGATCATCCGGACAAGATCTCGTTGGGGTTGGATTACGGTCGGGAGGGGAGAGGCAAAGAGCAGTGGCAGCAGAATTCCTGGGATTGACGGGCGCAATCCGATTCACCACCGAACTGGTCGACTTGCTAGTGAACGATCGCTCCCTTGACGTCCGCATACGCAGCGCCAGGGCACTGGGCCGGATTGGCAGCCCCAGTACAATTACGCCTCTGATAGGCTGCCTCGACAAGAACAATGCGACCGGGCTTAGAACTGTAAGTTGTGCAGCGCTTGCCGCGATAGGCGGGGGGCAGGTGGTTTCTGAGATATGCCAACTCATAGAAGAGGATGACTACCTAATCTCCAGTGCCGCGGCAAAGGCGGTTTCCCAAATGGGGCCGCTTGGAACCGAGTGCCTGGACCAGATTGCAAAAGCAAACTCGGCTGGTTCCCCTTACGCCAAAGAGGTTCTGGCCCGAGTCGCAGCAAGAGTTGTTGACAAGACACAAAATCAATCCGAGATCTGAACATGATCCTGGCGACCGTGATGTCAACAATTGCCGAGATCTTTAAAGGGCTTAACTGGGTCGGCTTAAGCTACTTCCTTGCTCTCAACACTATTTACCTGATCCTAATAACTGTCGCCGCGATCAACCTGGGTGAGTACTTTCGAAGGAAACCGTTCTCCGGATTCGAGGATGCGCTAAAAAGCCCGGTGACCCTGCCAGTTTCAGTTCTAATCCCGGCGCACAATGAAGAGGCGGGAATCGTTGAAAGCGCAAGGGCAGTATTGTCCCTTGAATATCCCCAGCTCGAACTGATAATCGTTGATGACGGATCAACGGATCTGACCTTCGAGAAGCTGCGCGACGCGTTTGACCTTGTCGAAATTCCCATGTTGGTTCCAGAGCTGGTGCCGACCATTGGCCTCGTTGATTCAGTCCACATAGCCAGAGGCCTCGATGATGTAACAGTCATAAGAAAGCAGTCCATAGGTCAAAAGACGGACGCGCTAAACGTGGCAATAAACGTTGCCAAATACCCCCTTTTGTGCATTGTGGATGCCGACGCCGTCCTTGACGCAGATGCGCTGATCAAAGTTACAATGCCATTTGTCGACGATCCTCACCGCGTGGTTGCGACTGGGGGAGCCATACGGCCGTCAAACGGCTGCACGGCATATAGAGGACGAATAACCGAGGTCGGGATGCCAAAACATTGGCTGGCGCGCATACAGGTCGTGGAGTACCTGCGCGCATTCCTTCTTGGCCGCACCGGGTGGTCCAAGCTTGGAGCTCTACTGATCATATCCGGCGCCTTTGGGGTGTTTCGCAAAGATGTGGTCATAGACGTCGGGGGATACAACCAGCTATCGATTGGAGAGGATGCAGACCTCGTAGCCAGGATCCACAAATACATGAGAAAGCACGGGACTCCTTATCGCATTGTATTTGTATCGGAACCGGTCTGCTGGACCGAAGTGCCAGAAGACATTCCAACCCTTAGGCGCCAACGCAGACGATGGTCTAGGGGACTCCTGGAAACTATTTGGAGCAACCCGTCGCTCCTCTTGAACCCGCGATACGGGACTCTCGGCCTACTTGCCGTCCCTTACTTTCTTCTCTTTGAAGTCCTGGGTCCGGTGGTGGAACTCACTGGTTTCATAACCTTGATAGTCGCGCTGGTCTTTCACTTCATCAACTTCTATTTCGCGGGCCTATTCTTTGCCGTCGCAATCTTCTATGGAATCCTTCTGTCAATACTTTCGCTTTTGATTGAAGAGGTTTCCTATCACCGCTACGACAAGTGGCGGTTTCTTTACCAGGCAATTATCTCCACGCTGATTGAGAACTTCGGATACCGGCAAATGCACGCATATTGGCGTCTGGAAGGAGTGATGCAGGCGTTGCGCAAAGCAGACCGCAGCTGGGGGCCGATGCCACGCAAAGGCTTTATTCCCACCGAGACTAGTGGCGCCTGAAACTTTCCATCATTTCGATTCTGAAAAAGCAATTGCGTCGAACAAATCAAAGATTCACGGGAAGCGGGGTAGTCCCCAATAATACGCATTCATTTTCCGAACCAGTCAACTTGACATAATATCTATTTTAGGCGCGGGCCATTGGTCGTATGTGACCTATGTCGTTGAGACCGGGATAGCGGGAGATACAAGCTCGAATGGCACTATCTAGTGCTTGCTAGATTCCAATGCCCAGTCGGTTGATTGATCGGTTGAAAATGCATTGAACATTGCACCGGAAATAGCAAAGATTAGCAGTCCTGCAACGATGTCAACCCAGAAATGATTTGCGGTGACAATCACGACAAAGGTTGTAATAAAAGGATCCGCAATCAGAGCACGGCGAAACCACTTATTTCTGACGACTGGAGCCAGGGCCCACGCACACCAGATTGCCCAGGCAAAATGCAAACTTGGCATAGCCGCATATAGATTTCCAGCATCAGCCATCAGGGTCGCATCCAGTGACCCGGCACCCCCTATAGTAGCTTGCGTATCTATGAAATGGTAGGACGGCGGCAGCAAGTGCGGAGGAGCCACAGGAAATATCGCGAATATCACTAAGGCAATTACGTTCATGACCGCCATGACATTGCGCCACACAAGATAGCGTTCAGGGAATTTCCTAAACAGGACCACTAGCACCAGCACAGGCAGAATGAAGTGAACCGTAACGTAGAACAGATCAGACAACTTAATCAACCAGAGGAAATGCCGTATGAAAAAGCGCTGTATTCCATGCTCATTGAAAACATGAAACGCCCTCTCAAATTTGACCTCTTTCAGGGCGTTCGCAATGGCGCGCTTTCTGGATCCCCCGGTTATCTCGGAGGTGATCTCATATCCGAAATATACTGCAACCGCTATTGCGAGCTGATTCCAGAAATGAATAACCTTCGTTCCTGCACGGCGCTTTGGTGCAAGCCATGGATGTTGCTCCACAAGCGCGCCTAAACGTATATGCATTTCTGTCACCGACACTAACTAATACTCCAAACTTCAAATTGCACACCAACCCACAATAGCGGATTGACATGGCGCTAGTTCTGGTTTCGCGGTACGGTAGCCACTCCCCTGCTCTCAGCACAAAAGCCGAACTGGAACTGCCTCAACACCAATCAATTCTTTCACTTAAACCGATTGCGAATCCGTCGCCGGCCATAAAAGCTGTTCAGCGCATACTAAGCCTTGCCTTCCAAGCCATTTCTCTGACATCTAACTTTTCTGTGCTAAGGAAATTGTCTCGATCGATTACATATAGCCATTGGCTAAAGGTATAAACTTGAGCTACCTTTTGGGAGGTCTATTCAATTGGCGACTTCTCAAAATAGACAGATTTAGCTGCATTCAAATACACCGGGGGGAAATTGTGAGGACATACGGGCCACATGCAAGCAACAATTTCCCGTATTCACTGATATCGATCTTCAAGCACCACGCCATCTTGAATTTAATACAAGATAACTGCGGAAATGGTGTTGCGACATTGAAGGAATGAGCAACCATCAAAATCACGAACGCCCCATCTGCGACTAAAGTCACTGACCATATCTATTTGAGATCTGCGGCCATGGCAATGGCCTCCGCGTCCAGTCTGGGATTTGCAAGATTTTCGTATTCGCTGATACTTCCTGCAATGGAGTCAACGCTGCGCTGGAACTATCAAAAGCTCGGTACGCTAAACACCGTCAATGCTCTTGGCTATCTTTTCGGAGCATTTACCGCCACAACATATTCAAATAGGTTTGGAGCCAAAAAAACTTTTGGAGCGTCGATAGTACTTCTGGCAGTGATGGGACTGTTATCAGGTGCCTCGTCGAATTTTTCAATCCTCATCACTGCGCGCACATTGTCGGGCGTCTGTGGCGGAGTAACTTTTGTAGTCGGAGGAAGCTTGATCTCGGCAAGCTCCTCCCATCTCGGACATAAAGCCTCTGCCACGGCCTCCGGAATTTATTATGCTGGCGCAGGAACTGGAATAGTCGTTTCAGGAATCGCCCTTAGACCGCTCTTTGCACACTTTGGTCAATCCCACTGGCAGTGGGGATGGTTCATCATGGCCTTCTTCTGCTTTTTGAGTGCGGCGTTGACAATCCCCCAAACCCGACACCTTCTTGAACCGCCGAGGCGATCTAGAAAGACATCCCTAAAATTTCCAATCAGAGGTCTGGAGCCGTCCATCATCACCTCTGTTCTGTTCGGAGCTGGCTACATCTCATTCATAACGTTTCTAATTGCCTTCCTAACTGCGGAAGGCAGCGGGAGTTCGGCTATTGCCTGGTTTTGGGCGATGCTCGGAATATCAGCTATGATAACGGGCCCAATTTGGGGTCGCATTCTTGCGCGGTTAAAGGGCGGCATCGGGCTAGCCGCGGTGCTGTTTGTAGCTTCAGTCGGGACCGCATTTACTCTTCTAACCAGAAACTTTCCAATTCTGATGATTTCGGCTCTGCTGTTCGGGTCCTCGATCATGTCCGTGGCCACCTCCTATACACTCCTTGCACAGCGAAATCTCGAGAAGCATGTGGTAGGGAGCGCTATCGGCGTGTATACGACCGCAATAGCATTCGGGCAAATTATCGGCCCTATTAGCGTGGGAGCCATATCGGATACATCCCACGGCGTCAGACTTGGAATAATTGCTTCCCTCATCATGCTCCTAGCGGGCACCGTGGTGTCGCTATTCCAGAAAGATCAGATCTACCGGGTCGCACCGGCGGCAGAGATAAAAAACTGACATCAACACAAACTCACCAACCTCGGGTCATTGATAATTAAGTGCAACTATCCTGGTATGAAAATCGACCGGAGAGATTCCAAATGTCATCTGAAGATGAAATCCGTAGCAAAAGAACTACGAGCACAAAATGGATGAAATACTCCAATGATGTCCTGCCGGCATGGATTGCCGATATGGATCTGGGCGTTGCGCCAGCAATTGCTGACGACCTGCACCAGCGGATCGATCACGGCGATCTAGGTTATCCTTGCGCTGATTTGGAGACGAAATTCATCGACGCCTTTTCTGACCGCTACATTGAAAAATTCAACACTCCGCTTGACCCCGATTTGGGCATGGTTTCCACAGACGTAGTGCAGAGCATTGTAATTTCGCTGCTCACGATGACCGAACCAGGCGATGGAGTCATTGTCCAGACACCCATCTATCCCCCATTCCTCAATTCAGTTGAACACACTGGACGCAGGTTACTTGAAAACCCGCTCGTCAAAGTGAATGCTTCCTGGGAGATAAACTTCGATGAGCTGGAAACTCTTGCAAGTGATCCTCGCGCTAGGCTGCTGCTGCTTTGTTCGCCACACAATCCAACCGGAAGGGTGTTCACCCAAACCGAACTAGTCAAAGTAGCCGATATTTGCGCCCGACACAAAGTTCTCGTAGTTTCCGATGAAATTCACTGCGACATTGTGTACACGCCCAATTACCATATTCCATTCGCTTCAATCTCTCCTGAATTCGCATCGAATGTAATAACAATGAATTCAGCGACCAAGTCATTCAACATCGCCGGACTGAAATGCAGTGTCGTTCACTTTGGCTCAGCAGAACTCAAGGCCAAATACGAAAGATACGATGCTCCGGTGAGAGGATCAATTACAAGCCTTAGTTTGATAGCCGCAACAACAGCATGGCAAAGAGGCGGTTCGTGGCTGCAATCAACCCTGACTACCCTTGAGAACAATCGGACAATGCTTGACGAGTTCATCCGCTCTAATGACTTCGGAATCGAATATCTTCCGCCTCAGGGAACTTACCTGGGCTGGCTCGATTTCCGTGGCACGAAAGCTGCAGTAGCTCCGGAGGAATACCTCGTCAGGGAGGCCCGCGTCGCACTCAGTCCAGGATCCGATTTTGGAAAACCTGGTGTGGGCTGGGCTCGGCTCAATTTTGCAACTCAACCCGAAATCCTGGAGGAAATATTTCACAGAATGAGCTCGGCTTTCAAATAGCACGCCTTTCCATTTAGGCGCTCGCCGCACTGAGATCAGGTAAACAGATCGTGTGACATGATAGTGAAAGCTGACCTTGTCAGATCCACCAGTGAGAAACTCATGTCGGCCTCGAGCCAGGAAAACAAAGTTGCTAGCGAGCAGGCAACAATACCGGAGGATGCGGCCCTTAGGCCCTGGGAATCGGGGTCTACACCGCGCTCCATAAGGGCCTTCCATGCAACAAGATACAATTGCGTTCTACGGGCCAGGTTGAGCTCCCCCAGGCTGGGAGTGCTGTTTACAACTTTGTACCCAAGCCTGAGAGCAGTGGATAGGCTCGGCGTCCGTGATACTTCATCGAAAAGTTTTAGAATCCCATCGGCAAGCGCTTCAAGGGGGTTTAGAGATGGATCGGCAGTCCGCACCAGTGAACTTAAAGAGCGGCCAAGGTACCCGAGCGGAAACGAAACTATGGATTCCTTTGTCGGAAAGTAGTTGAACAGAGTCCGCTGCGTAACCCCAGCGCTAATTGCTATGTCCTCAACAGTGGTGTGGTCAAATCCCTGCCTGTCAAACAAATCCAGTGCAGATTGGTAGATCGAACGCAAGGTATGAAGTTTATTGCGCTCCCTCTTCCCCAGGTGCGTCGGTGCCGCCTCTGACAGGTCAGGACTGTCAAGTAATCTCAAGACAGCACCATCAAGAGGCGCCTGGCTCTTCTCGAATTCTTCTGAATGAGTAGCCATTCCCTTTCCTGTCGCAACTCCAGCCGGCAATGTTAACCTGCAATTTATGCGTTTCAAACCCGTTATGCAACATTCTTCGTTCACATCAGGCCCGACCTGTATCTTCGATAAGTCTATGGTCGAGAAGACTGCGCTGTACAACTACGTTGGACAAGACGACTAATTTTCTAAAGGCAGCCATAAGTTGGAACAGCACGATCCGGAAAAGGCACTAACGCACGAAAGACCAGATGGCACCGAGGCGGGTGGCAATACCAGTTCTGTCCCTGGTAGCTTCCAGGAAGCGGCGCCCTTCCCAGACTTGGATCAGCCCGGTGAAGTCCCAGCCAATGTCCAGGACGACGCTGAGCCGACCAGATCCAAACTAATTTTTGCCGCCAAAGCCATCGCGATTGGCCTGATGATCGGAATCGTTATAGGCGGCGTGGGATTTATACGCAACGTTTCATCGCAAAGCGAATTAGCAGGCAAGCTGATCAAACTTGACTCCTGCCTTGGTCCAACCTCCGTGCCTTCAGGATTTTGCTTTAACTCTGCGGTGAATGTGCTGCTTCCTCCGCGAAATCCCATATCAGAACTTTTGGGGTCACACGACAGCGCGGTTATTTCAGCATCGCAATCCAGGATTGGAATCTTTGGAAACGCCGCTCTCCATCTTAACCTGACAGGACTCACGGGAAATGATCCCGGAAGCGGTGCGACCCTTGGCGGGACCGAGGCTTCCGCAGTTTCGGGTACGCTCTCCTTGGCTTACTCGGACCTCAACAATACGCTCCAGAGCGGATCTGCCAACGGGGCTTCGATTTACTACGCCGGTAATAACGAAATTGCGACCAGCAATCAGATAACTTACCAGGGACAACAAATACCTCTCGTTGTCATATCCAAAATTGAGCTCAAGAATAATCAGCTCTACTTAACTCCTGAAACAGTTAACGCCCTGGGCAGGACGGCTCCCGCCTCCACGGTTTTCAGCAACGTAGCGCCTGTTCAAGTAGATATTCCTTCCATCCCAATAGGTATGAGATACCAAGGCATTTCAACGACAAGGAACGATCTGATCTTTCACTTGACCGGTCAGAATCTCAGGTTAAGCACTCTGTTCAACGCGAAATAGTTCCAGCTCAGATCGCCCTTAACTGGATCATTGCCAAGGCAATATAGAAACGTGAATGCTCTGGTGCTCAGTCTCATTAGCGGTCGCCCTGATCGCCAAATCCACGTCGTTCAGCCCGAATGACTGGGTAACGATGTTGGCCAATACATCGCGGTCCTTGCCGATCTGGCCTATTGCCCATTCCACTGCTGCGTAACTGTGTCCCCTTACTCCCCGCAATGACAGGGTCTTCCATTGGGCATCGCCAAGAGGTATTCCACTCACATTGTTTTTGGCCGTCGCTAAAAGAAGGCTGCCCCGCTGCTTCAGCATCAAAATAGCACTGGACAAGGTTGCCGCATCACCGCGTGCGGTATCAATAACCAGATCAGCAAGCTTGCCACCTGTCATTTCCTTGATTATGGGCAACGGGTCTACCGATTCGATATCCAGCACAATGTCGGCACCAAGCAATCTGCCAACCTTCAACCGGTGGGAATCTTTTCCAACCCCCAAAAGTATGACGCTCTCAGCCCCGGCCTTCTTGGCAGCGTAGACGCAGGCAAGTCCTTGCTGACCAGGTCCAAACACTATAACGGTTTGGCCAGGTCGTGACCCACCCTCCACAACAGCCCATTCATAGCCATTGCCAAGCGGAAGTGCCATAGTCAACAGCTCAGGACTCACGTCTCTCGGAGCCTTGTGTAACACTGTCCGTGGATGCAAGTACATGAACTCTGCGAAGCCACCCCAATATCCCGGATTCACGGTAATACCAGTGGATCCATAGCGGACACCTCCTGCAGTCGGATCACTCTCCTTGCAAAATCTAAAGTCCGTGGTCTGGCAAATGTCACAGTGGCCGCAGGGAAGATATTCTTCTACAACGACCCTATCCCGCACTTCCACCCCCCAGCGTACGGCTGCCTTAGAACCTAGGACCTCGATCACCCCCACGTTCTCATGTCCCAGAATTCGCTCCGGAGCGACTTCTGCATGCGCACCTATATCGCTGCCACATACCCCGGCGGCCTCAATTCTCAAAAGCCCGGCGTCATCAGCTATCTCCGGGAGCTGAAACTCTCGAATCTCGCTTCGAAACGGTTCATAAGTCACACTTGCTCGAAATACGTTACTAGACACTTTGCTTGTCAACCCCTGAGATGCCTAAATGCCATGCGCTTGCTTTGGTGGAAAACTTGCTCACAGGGAACCATTTCCCTCAGGCCGATTTCAAATCATTATTTAATAAAGCGGCACCAGCATTAGACTGGTGCCGCCATATCAACTGTGCCAGCCCCCGGCTATGAGCCGAGTCCCCAGAGTTTCTTATATCCGGCCACATAAGCATTGCCGAACACATTTGTGAGATCCTTCAAATCCAAACCAGCGAGATTCGATTTGTTCACATAGCGAATCGGTACAAATGGATTCCCTGGCTGCATTCCGCTCATTGCGCGAAGTGCCTGGTCCATCGCTTCCCATCCAGCCCATGGGGCTGAATATCCAGGGTCGGCCAAAAAGATCGGACCCTTTTGAACCAATCCGAGGGTGCCTGCACTTGAACCGTCGTCAGAAATCACGCTAACCTTCCCGCTGGCGCCAGCCTGACTTACCCCAGCTGTCGCAAAGATGCCGATTGTATCTGCTACAGGAAGTATGTAGTTCAGGTTCGGATTGCTCTGGATCATGGAAGACACAGCTCCAGCAGTTTTGGTCGGCCAGTACTGCGGCTCTATGTCCTGAGTGGTCAAAATTTTACAGTTGGAACAACTGCTGAAGACAGTCTTGATCCCCTTGATGACAGCTGGTCCTATCGGATTGTCAAAAGTTATCACGGCCGAGTTAACGGCAGTGCCATTAGAGTTCACAATTGCCGTGTCCGCCACCAGCTTGCCCAAATCCACATAGGATGGCCCTGAAGCTCCAAACAATCCTTGTCCAAATCCCTGACCCGGCGCAGAGGTATCGGGCTGACCTGTGATCACGCCAATCACCGGAATCTTCGCCGCGTTAGCCGCTGAAACCGAAGATGGAACCAGGGAGGTCGCCACTCCCACAAGCACGATCGCCCCAACCTTCTGGTTGATTCCCTGCTGGATGCCTTGCTCGATGGTACTGACCGTACTTTGACCATTGAAAGTATCAACTGTTATGCCAAGCAGCTGGCCGGCGCTCTGTATACCCTTGGTGATCTCCACCAGTGCGTTCGCCACCGTATCGTGGTCGACTACCAAAATCGTCTTCCCTTTGAGCTTGGAAGTGTCGATGGCCGGCCCCGGTGCGGTGAAAGTCGGAATCGCAGTGTATTTTGCGATTTCGGCATTGGCTTGTGCGACGACATCTACCTTTGCTCCAGTTGTTGTAGAAGCCCCGCCCGAACCCGCCGTCGTTGCAGTTGAAGACGAGCTGCTCGAACTCCCGCATGCGGCTGCCAACAACGACATCACCGTCAGACCACCCGCAAGCGCTAAAGATCCTTTACTATCCAATTTCATTTTCCCCCATCCTTTGATAATGGAATTTCATAACATCACTACCTGAGCTCATTACCTCATTGCATCAGCTCCGATGCAACTCCCCCAGGTAGACCAAAAACACATTTACTGACATGCCGCCCAAGGTAAGTCCATTGGGACGAGTTGATTACCTTCCACAACAAGTACAGGCGGTTGCCCGCCTTTTCTGTGAGTGACTATCCCCTAAATGCCCCATCAACCCCCTTGTGCCTCCACAAACAGCTACATAAGGGTAGCTGCTTCCCACAGATCATACAAACCCGGCATAGGGCCGGGGAGATTAGTTTTGCCAATGTTCCTAGCTCGCTGTGCGAGAAAGACGAGCATCCAATTGCAAGCTTGGCCAGCTTAATATGCAGCGCTTAGCCGGCTGCCGGTAATGGAGTTACTTTACCTAGTTGCCTCC
Organism: Actinomycetota bacterium; assembly: GCA_004298555.1. Classification (GTDB taxonomy): domain Bacteria; phylum Actinomycetota; class Acidimicrobiia; order Acidimicrobiales; family Acidimicrobiaceae; genus SCQM01. The sequence goes on from SCQM01000092.1 coordinate 20,268, forward strand.
GACAAAGTTGAAACCAGCTCAACTACCGCTTGACCATCTGACGATACGACTACCATATCCGAGATTTCCCTCAACCATGACAATGCGGGAATCTGGGATCGATTACCTACCGCCAGAGCTGTTGACTTCTCTTCGTCAATGAAGATGCCCACCACCCTCGTCGACGGGAGTATTAACGCCAGCAGGTCTGGAGGCATAGTGTGGCCGTCAAACGAGACTGATTCTGGACCTGACCACAGCGTGACTACAAGAGTATCTCTAGCAGGCGCAATACCGGCAATTTTTCCAGCAGGTGCGATAACGGCCATTCCATCCAGCTTTTGAGCCCAATCGCTCAACTCTTTTGCCGGGACACCTAGCTCCACCAGCACCACTATACCAGTTTCAGCCCTGGCAATGGAACCGCCCTTTTCACGCTTTATGCTACCCTGAGTCCCATTCGAGCCGCTCACAAGGTGGCCACCATAACGTCTTCACGTGCGATAAGAACCTCGTTGGCGCCTTCCGCAAACGGCTGGCCTTTTGGAAGCAAAATTGAGGCAGCACGCACCTTTTGGCTCGCGGAGTCCAGTGCGGGAGGCTCGATATTCTTTTCATGGAGTGCGAGCGCCGCTTTGACCATGCGACGCCTGGCCATTACAATGCCGACATCGGAAGTCCCAAGGTGTTCCCTGGATCGGTCCTGGATCGGACCAATACTCTCCTGGAGAGCGCTGTCTTGCATGCCAACACCGAAAATTCCACTGTATGACCGTTTCTCCTCCTGGGCTTCCCGGTCAACCAGATAGTCATTGCGCTTGTTTGCGACCGTGCGGAAAGTCCCCGCTTGCAACGCGGCATGTATTCCGCTACCGGACTTTATACCTTCGATCTCATTTTCCGTGAGAGCGCGATGGGGATGAAAATTGATGCTCCAAACTAAGCAGTTCTCATCGTCTACCGGTACCCAGGCATGTCCGCCCATTGCATGGTCGCCAAACGGAGGGATAAGCGTAAACCAGGGCAGGATGAACTGTGTGATTCTCCAGTAGTACTTACCTTCCTCCGCTTCCCGTCTCGCACCTATCAGCAGTCCACCGGGGGACTCCACTACCTCGAACCTCGGATGGGTGTCAGCACGCAGGTACTGATTCCCCTTTGCTGCCATAAAGAGTGGCTCCTGCTCGAGGTCGTATCTATGCAGGAACGAGACGTGGCTGGAATCAATCCCTCCTTCGAGGGCCTGCAGATAATTCGACTCCTGCAGTCTTTTTGTCACGAAGCGATGGGATTCGGGAAGCAGGCTCCATTCCAGATCAGGAAGTGGCGGCTGCGACTCCTTGGGTCCCATGTAAGTCCAGATGACGCCGCCTCTGATTTCGCAGGGATATGAAGTCAGCGATATCCTCTCCTTGAACCTGCTCTGTTCGGGCTCAGAAGGCATGTCTATGCATTGTCCCGTGACATCGTACATCCAGCCGTGAAAAGAGCACCTCAATCCTTCACCCTCGTTACGCCCAAAAAAAAGCGAGGCTCCCCTGTGTGGACACCATTCCTGAACCAAAGCTATGCGGTTATTTTCGTCGCGGAAGCCGACCAGCTCTTCGCCCATAAGCTTCACGCGGACAGGTGCACACCGCGCCCTGGGAAGTTCACTTTCGAGTAGAGCCGGCACCCAGTAGCGGCGCAGGTAATTGCCCATGATGGTGCCTGGTCCGGTTCTAACCAGAGTTTCAATCCTATCCAAATCTGCCATGCGATTCCCCTCAACCTTTTATTTTCAGTCAATACTAACAGCACGAATAAAACTAAAAGACCAGGTTTGATCAGCTTGAATCGAAGTTATCAGGCGCTATAGTTTCCCAGCCGTGACGGAACTACAACTCGAATCCATGTACACACGACAATATTTCCGCCTGCTTTTACAGCAAGGGCGCCTGTAAAGCGGTTCGGAATTAGGACAGAACCGGCACCGCTTCAGTTTTGCCGTAACTTCGGGCGACGATGTTCTCGGTGGTGATGTCAGATCCAGAAAGCACCGAGAAAATCTTGCCATCCCTAAATACCAAAACCCTGTCGCTAAGACTGGCCACATCCTCAT